>CAYQWH010000001.1:0-35956 GCA_964421265.1 uncultured Oscillospiraceae bacterium
GGTGATAACACCGTTCTGGCTGACCTTCTCCATGGCCTCGGCGATCAGCTTGCCGATCTCCTCGTCGCCGGAGGATACGGTGCCGACTCTGGCAATGTCCTGTGAACCGGTGACGGGCTGGGAGTTAGCCTGAATAGTCTTAACGGCTGTCTCAACGGCCTTCTGAATGCCCTTCTTCATGATCATGGGGTTCGCGCCGGCGGCGACATTTTTGATGCCCTCGTGGATCATGGCCTGGGCGAGGATGGTGGCGGTGGTGGTGCCGTCGCCCGCCACGTCGTTGGTTTTGGAGGCGACCTCTTTAACAAGCTGTGCGCCCATGTTCTCGTAAGGATCCTCAAGCTCTATTTCCTTGGCGATAGTTACGCCGTCGTTTGTGATAAGCGGAGCGCCGAACTTCTTGTCCAGCACAACATTTCTGCCCTTAGGGCCTATTGTAAGCTTGACGGTATCAGCAAGCTGATTGACGCCCTTTTCCAGCGCCCTTCTTGCGTCCTCTCCATATATAATCTGTTTAGCCATATCGTAAACCCTCCTGAATAGTTATTCCACAATGGCGAGGATTTCGCTCTGCTTCACTATTGTAAGCTCCTCGTCATCCAGTTTTACTTCTGTTCCAGTATATTTACCCGTAATGACCTTATCGCCAACTTCAACTTCCATCTCGACCTCATTGCCGTCGATGAATCCGCCGGGTCCTACCGCCACCACTTCATATACCTGTGGTTTTTCCTGCGCGGCACTGGTGAGGATCAGGCCGCCCTTGGTGGTCTCCTCAGCGGGAACGCGCTTAATGATTACTCTGTCAGCCAATGGTTTGAGTGTCATTTTGCTGCCTCCTAAGAAAATTAAAGAATTCTGTTTAGATTTTAGCACTCTTTGGCTTTGAGTGCCAACACATATATAATAACCCGGAAACGCCAATTAAGCAATAGTTATTATGCTCATTTTTTTGTGAACACTTTATGACCGTTTATGGCATTGTGACAAATGCGGAAATTATTCCAGCGTCACCGGCACGAAGCCTCTCGGGAACAGGAAATTCACGCCCCCGCGCACGATATGGAAATCCGCGACGGTGCTGTGGAGAGCCTCGCCGTCCACATTGATCACGAACTCGTGCTCCGCCTCGATTTTTAACCTGTGGGTGGTTATATATCGCATAATATCCGAGTACTGTTCGTACTGGGCGTTGGAGTAGGCGTTAATATACTTTGCCGCCTTGAGCCTTGACAGGCCGTCTACTATTATGACGTCCAGAAAGCCGTCGTCGGGTCTTGCTTTCTTCGTGGGGTGGAACCCGCCGCCGTAGTACTGCCCGTTGCACACGCAGACGAGGGATTTGCGACCTTCGATAACCTCGTTTTCCGTGGTTATCACCATGTCCGACGCTATGCCCTTTATGACGTTAACCACGAGTGACACCAGATACGCGCCTCGGCCACGGAGCTTTGAGTACTTGTGCACATCCGTGCCGACCCGCGCGTCGATGCCCACGGACGAGATGTTTATGCACTTCCTGCCGTTTACGTCGATAACGTCCAGCGGAACGGCGGTTCCGTCAATCAGCGCCGGGAAACGGGAGAAGAGCGGCACGTTCTCCCCAAAGGTGCGGATAAAGTCGTTGCCGGTGCCGACCGGGTAGTGGGCAACAGCCACGTTCGAGTACCCCACCGCGCCGTGGACGCACTCGGAGAGCGTACCGTCGCCGCCGCAGGCGTAGACGCGCAGCGGCTGACCGCGTATGGCCTCGCGCTTGGTTTTCTCCGCCGCGTCCATGGGCGCTACAGTCTCGTATATCTCAAAGTCGTCCTCACGATCCGCCATTGCCGATTCTATTGCGTTGTACGTACCCAAGATGTCCGCTTTCCTCCCGCCCGCCACGGGATTTATAATAAACAGATGTTTCATCTCTTTGCCCTCTGTCTGAACATATAGTAGCCGCACTGGATGGTGCCGTTGTAGAGCCTGCGCGTTTTCTGGGCGCGCATACCTATGAATCGCTCGATGTCCCTGTCGGACGTAAGGATGTTGAAGTCCCAGTTGCGCAGTCCGCGTATCGCGCCGCCGAAGTCTCGCATGAGCGCCTCCGCTTCGGAGGCGCTGAGAAGCCTCTCCCCGTAGGGCGGGTTCGCCACCAAGGTTCCGCCGTCCGTCTGCCGCGAGAACTTCCTCGCGTCGGCGACGGAGAAATGTATTATGTCCGCGACGCCCGCTCTTGCCGCGTTCTCGCGCGCCAGCTGTACGGCGTTGGGGTCGATGTCCGACGCGAAAATGTTGTAATCCCTGTGGAACTCACCGGCAATGGCGTCCTCCCGCGCGCGTGTCCAGATAGCCCGATTAAAGACGTTCCAGCGCTCCGCCGCGAAATGCCGTTTGAGGCCCGGAGCCTGACGTTTCGCGGCGAGAGCCGCCTCAATAGCCACAGTGCCGCTGCCGCAGAACGGGTCACAGAAGTCGTCTTTGCCACGGTAGCCCGCCAGATCCACAAGCGCCGCGGCCAGCGTCTCTCTCAGCGGCGCTGTCACCTGCGCCGGACGGTACCCGCGCTTGTGCAGCCCAACGCCGGTGGTGTCAAGATATATCACCGCCTCATCGCCCATGATGGAGAACTGTATTCTGTATACCGCGCCGCTCTCCGGGAGCTGACCGATGTGGTAAACGGAGCCAAGCCGTACGGAGACGGCTTTTTTTATTATCCTCTGGCAGTCCGGCACCGACATCAGCCGCGAGTCCAGCGCGTAGCCCTTCACCGGAAGAGCGCCGTCCACGGGCACGATGTCCTCCCATCGTATCGCCCTGACCCCCTCGAATAGCTGATCAAATGTCTCGGCGCGGAACCGTCCCATCTCAATAAGTATTCTCTCGGCAAATCGGCACTGTATATTCGCCCGCGCCATATCGTCCTCCGTACCGGAGAAGAACACCCGCCCGTTCTCGCCGCGCACGCCGCGCATTGCAAGGTGCTTGAGTTCATTGCGCAGCGGCCCCTCCAATCCGAACAGGCACGGCGCGCACATCTGCAGTTCCATAACATCCCCTCTTTTTCTTCCCAACCGATATAAATATCTGTGGATAATCGTAGTATTTTTCTGTCTATTTATCATACCACATACATCCGCGATTTGCAATTCTGTCATTCCACAAAATTATCACCCCTGCGGCGACATGGCACAGGGGTGATTATCACGATAGCTGTAAATACAGACATTCCGGAGAGCCGGCTTCCGCGTCCGAAGCTTTCCGGAATGTATGCAAAGAGAGAAAGGATGTATGATATATGTAAACACCACTGAGGTGGAGTTTTTGGTCTGCCCATTTACGGGAGGGCAGTGACCCGGTCGTTTTATATTATTGTCAGGAGGCATCGCCTAAGCACGGTATAATGATAAGCCCGTCACCTGAAACCAGTCTGAAAAATGATATGGATAAATTGTTAAGAATTTGTGTCCGACGCGGCGCGATCAGAATACCATGGTGGCAAAATAATCGTCAATAGTCTCGGCGCGGCGTATGAGCTTAGTGGTGCCGTCCTCACGCAAAAGCACCTCGGCGGAACGGAGCTTGCCGTTGTAGTTATAGCCCATGGCGTGACCGTGGGCGCCGGTGTCATGTATGACCAGAAGATCACCCACGTCGATTCCCGGCAGTTCCCTGTCTATGGCAAACTTGTCGTTATTCTCGCAGAGCGACCCCACAACGTCATACAGGTGGTCACAGGGAGCGTCCTCCTTACCGAGCACCGTTATGTGGTGGTACGCGCCGTACATAGCCGGGCGCATAAGGTCACAGGAACAAGCGTCGACACCTATGTACTCCTTGTATATGTGCTTCTTGTGTATGCAGCGCGTCAGCAGACAGCCATAAGGCCCCAGCATATATCTTCCCAGCTCTGTAAAAATTTTGACATTTGTAAGTCCCGCGGGCACAAGAACCTCCTCATAGGCCTTGCGCACGCCCTGGCTGATCTCCTCAATGTTCGGCGCCAACTGATCCGGATAGTACGGTATACCAATTCCTCCGGACAGATTCACAAAATCAATCTCCGCGCCCGTGTCGCGGTTCAGCTCCACAGCCAGCTCAAAGAGCTGCCGCGCCATCATCGGATAGTATTCGTTGATTGTGGTATTCGACACAAGGAACGCGTGAATGCCGAATTTTTTCGCGCCCAGGGACAGGAGGTCACGGTACGCGCTCTTCATCTGCCCGCGTGTCATACCGTACTTCGCGTCACGGGGATTATCCATAATCTGGTTCGCGACTGAGAATACTCCTCCCGGGTTGAAGCGGCAGCATATCGTCTCCGGTATGCCGCAGAGATTGTTCAGGAACTCCACATGGGTGTAGTCGTCTAAATTTATGTTCGCCCCAAGGCTGAACGCCTTTTTCATGTCCTCCTTCGGCGTCTCGTTTGAGGAAAACATTATATCGGAGCCGCTGAAGCCGCACCGTTCACTCAGGACAAGTTCAGTCAGAGAGGAACAGTCCACGCCGCAGCCCTCTTCTTTCAATATCTTCAGAATTTCCGGCGTGGGCGTGGCTTTTACGGCAAAATATTCCTTGAACCCCTTGTTCCAAGAGAAAGCCTTGTAGAGCCTGCGCGCGTTCTGACGTATGCCACGTTCATCATAGATATGTAAGGGCGTGCCATATTGGTCGGCAATTTCGGAAAACTTTTCCGCTGATGCAAAAAGTGTCTTCACTGGAAAACCTCCAAAACAAAGTATTGTACAAGACATTATATCACGTTTTGCCTCCCCGCGCAACAGCTTCATGGGATATTAACCCGGATATCGGCGCGATTGATTTTAACGGGTATGAAAAATAGATGTTTGACAAAGATTACGATGTGTGCTATAATATCTTTCTGTTGATTGGCTCGACCAGAATTTGGATATATTTTTAATTGCTTTGATTATATAATGAACATGATTGTCAAATATGCACAAACATAAACTTCTGTCCAGAAAAGAGAGCGTTTCAGGCGTATCGGGGTCTGAAAGTCAGTTTTTCGAGACTTGCAAGTTTGCTGTGCTTTTTGTAGTAAACGATGTTACCATCTGTCGTTTACTATATAATTTTTACATATTTTTTGAAAAGGAGAATATTTAGTGGCAACAAAAGAAAAATTGAAAATTATTTCCCTCGGCGGTCTCGGCGAAATAGGAAAGAATATGTACCTCTATGAGTACGGTGACGACATTCTTGTGGTAGATTGCGGGATTGGGTTCCCGGATGATGATATGTACGGGATAGATTCTGTTATCCCGGATGTAACCTATCTTGTTAAGAACAAGGACAAGGTTCGGGCGATAGTCCTTACCCACGGACACGAGGATCACATAGGCGCGATGCCGTTTGTGATGGATGAGCTTATGAATGTGCCGGTGTACACAACGCCGTTGACCGCGGCGCTGGTGAACCTGAAGCTTACGGAGCACGGCACGGCGGACAAGGTTCATATGAACTGCGTAAAAGCCGGCGAGACTATAAAGGCCGGATGCTTTAAGGTTGAGTTTATCCATGTGAACCACTCGATTCCCGATTCGGTAGCTCTCGCGATCCGCACTCCTGTCGGCGTCGTTATCCATACCGGCGACTACAAGATAGACACCACGCCTATTGATGGCGGTATGATAGATCTGACGCGATTTGGGGATCTGGGGAAGAAGGGCGTTCTGGCGCTTGTGACGGACTCCACCAACGTGGAGAATCCCGGTTACAGCCTGTCCGAGAGCGTTGTGGCGGAGAACTTTGAGAACCAGTTCAAAGACTGCCATGAGCGCATAATAGTCACGACCTTCGCGTCCAATGTCCACAGGCTCCAGCAGGTTATAAACTGCGCTACCAAGTATGGTCGCCATGTGGCGGTCACCGGGCGCAGTATGGAGAATGTGCTGCGAGTGGCAAATGACCTGGGTTATATGGATATTCCCCACGGTGTCCTGGTCGATATAAACCAGATAAAGGGGCTGCCAAAGGATAAGGTCGCTATAATTACTACCGGGAGCCAGGGCGAGGAGATGAGCGCGCTGCACAGGATGGCCTTCTCTGAGCACAGACAGGTTGAGATTATGCCCGGGGATAAGATTATCATATCCGCGTCAGCGATACCGGGGAACGAGAACTCCATAAGCGAAGTTATTAACGAGCTGTTCCGCAAGGGCGCGACAGTCGTATATGAGCGCGGCGCGCTCCTTCACGCGTCAGGCCACGCTTGCCGCGAGGAACTGAAGCTTATGCTCGCGCTCACAAAGCCACGGTTCTTTATCCCCGTTCACGGCGAGTTCCGCCATCTCAAGCTGCACGCTGAGCTTGCGAAGTCAATGGGCGTACCGGCGAAAAACATCGCCATCAGTGAGATCGGCAGAGTCATTGAAGTTACCGGACGGACCATAAAGCTCACGGACACCGTGCCCTCCGGGATAGTCTTCGTCGATGGCACGGGCGTAGGGGATGTGGGCAGCGTGGTGCTCCGTGACAGACAGCACCTTGCTCAGGACGGTATGCTCGTGGTTGTCATCAGCCTCTCCAGCGAGGACGGCAGCATAGTATCGGGGCCGGATATAGTCACAAGAGGCTTTGTGTATGTCAAGGAGGCCGAAAAGCTGCTGGCGGAGCTGAAGGATATAACCTTGGAAGCGGTGGAGTATTGCAGACGCAGGAGAATCAAGGACTGGACGTCGATAAAGAGCGTGGTGAAGTCCAGGCTGTCCGACTATCTCTACAAAAAGACAAAACGCAACCCGATGATTCTTCCGGTTATAATGGAAATATAACGGCAGGCGCGCAATTCCGCCGTCTGCTGTGACTTGTGGGGGTTCCGTATGAATATCCAGATTTTCGGAAAGACGAAGTGCTTTGACACGAAGAAAGCCCAGAGGTATTTTAAAGAACGGCGCATTAAGTTCCAGTTCATTGACATCCTCAGATATGGCATGAGCCGTGGGGAGTTCATGAGCGTGCAGCACGCTGTTGGCTTAGACGCGATGATAGACGAAAAGGCGGAGGGCGGGGAAATTCTAAAATACCTCGCCCATGACAGCGACAGAATCGACAAGCTCCTTGAAAGCCAGAATCTTATCAGAACGCCCATAGTCCGCAATGGCAAACAGGCGACGGTCGGTTACTGCCCGGAAATATGGAAGGAGTGGGAATAAAATGAAGCGAATTTCGTCAAAAATAGACAAAGTCGTAATATACCGTTCCGGCGCGATGGTGTCCAGGACGGGACACGTCAGTCTCACGGTGGGCATGAACAGGGTACGCATGGATAATCTTCCGGCGACTGTGAACCGTGAGAGCGTTCAGGTGCTATTGCCTGAGGGCGTTAGATGCGAGGAGGTTACTTTCCGTGTGCGCGACGCCAAGGAGAAGCGGGAGCTTGAGGGCGAAGAGAGCGCGAAAGCGCGGGAGCTGGAGGACAGGATCAGATTGCTCAGCATAAAGCTACAGGTAAACGAGGCGAAATACAAGACCCTGACCGAGCACTCATATCCACCCGCCAGAGACGCCGTGGATCTTGATTATCTGCGGCAGTATCTTGATTATGTAGCGGACACGCAGCAGACGCTTCTGGAGAACAACAGCGCGTGGAGAAGAGAAAGCGAGGAGCTTACCAAGCAGCTCAGTGAGATAACAGGAGATACGGAGCGGGGCAGGAAGCTTAGAGGAACCCTTGTGCTGGACATATTCGCGGAGACTGATATGGTGGCGGATATAGAGACGCGCTATCAGATTAGCGGTGTGACATGGACTCCGGTTTACGAGATAGTTGCGGACAATCCGGCGAACCAGATGGCGATACGCCTCAAGGCGCAGATAAACCAGAAAACCGGTGAGGATTGGGATGACACGGCTCTTACGTTGTCCACAGGGAACCTGACTCTGGCGAACACGCGTCATAAGCTTGCGCCATGGATAATACAGAGCCGCATCGCTCCGCCGCAGCCACAGTTCGCCGCGGCTGCTCCAGCTGGTATCGAGGAGCCTGTTTATGGGAGCATGGCGGTGGAGCCGATAGACGACGTCATCACCGCGTCGCCTCCGTTGGCGCGCTCCGCTCCGAACCCCGCCAACACGTTTTCCGATAACAACGTGTCGATGGAGTACGAGTTGGACGGACGGTTCCACATCACCTCCGATGAGGACAGCGTGGTGGAGATTAACGAGCGGTTCGTCCCGGCGGAGTATTTATATTACATCACGCCTAAGCTGGAACGCAAGGCGTTCCTGACAGCGTCGGTTCCGGACGGGAGCTGGCAGCAGCTCAGGCTCCTTGACTGTAACGCGAGTATTTTCCTGGAGAACAGCTATGTGGGCACCACGCGTGTAACACCCCCATCCGTTGAGGATAAGTTCACCGTGTCCTTTGGCCGGGACAATTCCATAAGCGTGGAGAGGGATATGCTGCAGAACTCCCAGTCCAAGTCAATGGTCGGCAGTCGCGTGAACGTGGATTACCGGTTTGAGATCCGTATTATCAGCCACAAAGCGGACACGGTCAACGCGATTGTTGAGGATCAGCTGCCGCTGTCGAGGGACAGCAGGATAAAAGTTGAGATCCGGGAACTCACGGGAGCGGAGCTTGACGAGACTACGGGAAAGCTTACATGGCGGATAAAGCTTGAACCGGAGAAGAAAATAACCCTGGCCGTGTGGTTCCGCGTGATCTATCCCAGGGAAATGAATATCAGGATATAATAGATTATTTGAGACTCTAATGTAACGCGCTTATAAGGTCACTGTCGGAGCCGCCAACCGCTGTCACACACCGACAGACGCGGCGGTTCCGCATAAGCGCGTCCCGATTACAGCAATTCCACTGTGCGTCGACACAGTGGAATTGCTTTTATGCGCCATATTATACTGGCTCCGAGTCTGATTAAGACTTTATACGCTCGTAAGCCTTTTTAAGCCCACAGGGGAAACAGAGTATCGGCCCCGCGACTACGCCCAGCGACGCCTGCAGGATCTCAAAGGGCAGCTTGATAATCGCGTACTCGGGCGTCCTGTAAATGTACGCCCTGCCCAGAGTGTATCCGGTGACCATCACGACCGCGCCAAGGAGCACGCCAACAATCGCCGCCGGCAGTTCCCTGCCGCTTTTCCTGAAAAGCCTGCGGCAGCAAACAGATATGACTATCGCCTGAAGACCATGAGAGACAAGGGATGTGAACATCGCCTCCACATATCCCGTCATAAGATCGCCGAGAAACGCTCCGACACCGCCCACCGCGAACGCGCCCAGAGGATCGAGTATTATAGACGCCGTGCAGATAACAATATCGTTCAAATAGAGGTGTCCTCCCGGAACGGGAATCCCCAGTGAGCTAAGCGCCACATTCATCGCCATAAGTACGGCGCAGACCGCCAGCCACCTGATTGAATATTTTTTCTCTACCATGTCATAAAATCCTCCCTTGACAAATGGAATAATGTTATTATACTATTATTTGATAATAATTAAATAATCAGATTAGGAGAATTTTACACTGCCAGATGATCAACTTAAACTACGATTTAAACGCGGCGGGAGAGGGGCCAAAATATCAAAGGCTTTATAAGCTGATACGCGTTGATATAGTAAACGGGATATTGCCTGAGAAAACGCGACTTCCCTCACGGCGCGGTCTTGCCGACGCTCTTAACGTCAGCGTCTCAACGGTTGACGCGGCGTACCAGAAGCTCATTGACGAAGGGTATGTTTACTCAAGAGAGCGCGCCGGATATTTTGTGAGCCGCGTTGACAAGACCTGTGAAGTGGACGATCAGGTTCCGGAGCTTCATTTATGTTCCGACCCGCCGGATGAGGAGTATGAAAAACACGGCGATGGGTTCCAGTACTCGGATTTACGAAAGATAATGCGCGAGGTGATAACGGAGTACGGTTCGAGACTTATGGGCAGGCCGCCGCACAAGGGGTGCGCGGAGCTTCGGAACGCCATAGCGGAGTATCTGCTGCGCAGAAGGGGCATGGTCGCGCAGCCGGATCAGATAATCATAGGTTCCGGCTCCGAGTATATGTATGGTATGCTCGTTCAGCTCCTGGGCAGGGAACGCGTATACGGGCTTGAGAACCCGTCTTACGAGAAGATACATAAGATTTACTCCGCTCAGGGCGCGCGTTACCGGCTTCTGGACATGGACGACGAGGGCATATCGTCGGCGGCGCTCGCGAGTACAGACGCGGACGTTCTGCACGTCACGCCGTTCTTCAGCTATCCCTCGGGCATATCCGCCTCGGAATCAAGACGCGCGGAGTATATAGCCTGGGCCGAGGAACACGACGGGATAATCATCGAGGACGATTTCTGCTCGGAGTTCTCCATGCGCCGCTCACCGCTCCGGACACTGTACTCAAGGGACAAAAGCGGTCGAGTAATCTACCTGAACACTTTCTCCCGGAGCCTTGCGCCATCTATGCGTATGGGTTATATGGTTCTGCCGGAGGAACTTATGGAACAGTATAACGATAAGCTGGGCTTTTACTATTGCAGCGTGCCGATGTTTGACCAGTATGTCCTTGCGAAGTTCATTTCACGGGGACTTTTTGAGCGCCACCTTGACCGCGTGCGAAAGCGCATGAGAAGAGATCAGAAGTCTGTTGACAAGTGATCCCCGGACGCGAGATAAATAAGAAGGCTGGAAGGATGATATAATTGAAAATAAAGCGAAAATATATCGCGGTACTCCTGGTTGCCACGATGCTCTCCGGGTGCGCCGCGCGGACGGCTCAGGATACTGTCAAATATACGGAATTGTACGAATCCACAATTTTCGCTATGGATACCGTGATGGACTTGCAGATCTACGGGGAACAGTCCATGCTCGACGAGGCGGAGGAGTTGATTTTCGGACTTGAGAGGCTGCTGTCAGTGACCAACGTGAACAGTGAGATATACAGGCTCAACCACGAGGGCCGGGCGGAGTTGTCGGATGACACGGCAAAGCTCCTTGAACAGGCGCTGGAGCTTTGTGAGCGCACAGACGGCGCGCTGGATATTACCATATACCCGGCGGTTCGCGCCTGGGGCTTTACTACAGGCGACTACCGTGTACCGGACAGCGGGGAGCTTGCGGAGATACTGGAAAACGTCGATTACACCGGAGTCTCGCTTGAAGGGACAAGCGCCGCGCTGCCGGATGGTATGGAGGTGGACCTGGGGAGCGTGGCCAAGGGTTATACAAGCACCAGCGTTCTGGATATGCTCCGCGCTAAGGGAGTGACATCAGCGCTGCTCAATCTGGGCGGCAACGTCCACGCGCTGGGATCAAAGCCTGACGGCTCGGTGTGGCGAGTGGGTGTCCGCGACCCGGAAAGTTCCGAGATGATCGGAGCGGTGGAGATACGGAACGAGGCGGTTATCACATCCGGCGGATATGAGCGGTACTTTGAACAGGACGGCGTGACGTACTGGCACATAATTGACCCATCTACGGCGGCTCCCGCCAGAAGCGGCCTTGTGTCCGTGTCCATCATAAGCGAGAACGGTACACTGGCTGACGCGTTCTCCACAGCTCTATTCGTCATGGGGCTTGACGACGCTGCGGAGTTCTGGCGGGAGAGCGACGACTTTGAAGCGATATTCGTTACGGAGGATGACAAGCTCTATATTACCGAGGGGCTGGAGGACAGCTTTACCCCCTTGGGCCGCTTTGAGGACGAGAGAGTTGAGGTTTTGAGACGTGATTAGAACTCGCACATGGGTTATCATTATAGCCGCGATACTGGTGGTGAGCCTGGCTCTTTGCCTGTGGGTGTTCACCGGGAACTCTGACGGCACAGTGGCGAGGATATATAAAGACGGCGCGCTTATGGAGACTATAGATCTCAGCGCGGTGAAGGAGCCATACAGCTTCACGATTGACGGCGAGTCGGGCAGCAACACCATATTGGTGGAGCCGGGGAGGATACGCGTGTCTGAGGCGGACTGCCCGGATCAGGTGTGCGTCAACGCCGGGTGGCTCAACGGCGGCGCGCCGATAGTCTGCTTGCCTCACCGCCTGGTGATTGAACTTGCGGACGACAGCGAAAGCGAATTTGACACAGTGTCTCAGTGAGGTTTACACATGACAGTAAAGCGTCTTACAACTTGTGCGCTGCTGACGGCGGTGGCGCTTACCATTTTTATCGTGGAGCTGCAAATACCAACTCTCGCGCCGATACCGGGCGTCAAGCTGGGCCTTGCGAACATAGTCACAGTGTATGCCATGTTCGCGGTGGGTGCGGGTGACACCGCGGCAATACTGCTGTCGCGGATAGTGCTGGGCAGCCTGTTCTCAGGCAATATGATGACAATACTATACAGTCTCACCGGCGGCGTATTCTGCTATGTTGTGATGCTCCTCATGCGCCGCATTGTGACGGAGCGGCAGATTTGGGTTTGCAGTGTCATGGGCGCGATAGCCCATAATATGGGACAGATCTGCGCCGCCATGCTCGTAACAGGCACGCCCCAGTTAATCGCCTACCTTCCGGTGCTGATGATATCCGGCGTACTCGCCGGTCTGCTCACCGGGATTGCGGCACAGCTGCTTGTAAACAAGCTCCGAAACATCCGCAAATAGCGTGAGTACCGGACTGAACCGAGATGTTCCGGACAGGAGTACGCCCCATAGCGCAGAGCGTCCGCGTTTGCGCCGGGAACAGTGGCGTGGATTGGAGCCATGACCCGTTCCGTTTATTTTTACACCACCTCTCGCGTTTCGGTTAGAGTTTTCCGTCTAAATGAGTTATATCTGTATATACTACTAAGATATAGGCAAAAAATTTTAAGAAGACTATTGCAATATCAGCACATTGATATTATAATATGGTAGACGACATCGTAACGATGCGCGTCACAGGTCGCGTAAAATTATGCGTCGCATCCGATGAACGGAGCGGCAGCGGGAGGTAAATTAAATGGAAAATATCAGCAATATCAAGTCGCGCACCAAGAAGCTCGTTCTTCTGGCCATCTTCACGGCAACCGTTGTAGTACTGCAGATGCTGGGACAGTTTATCCGGTTCGGGATGTTCTCGGTCTCGCTGGTGCTTGTACCTCTGGTGGTAGGGTCAGCGATGTGCGGGCCGTTAGCGGGAGCGTGGCTTGGAGGTGTCTTTGGCGTAGTTGTACTGTTCACTGACTCAGCGATGTTCATGCAGGTTAATCCCGTCGGAACCATAATAACGGTAATGCTGAAAGGGATATGCTGCGGTTTAGCCGCGGGATACGTTTATCAGCTTGTCAGCAGGAAAAGCTCCTTCGCGGGGGTGCTGGCAGCCGGTATTGTGTGCCCGGTTGTCAATACGGGTATTTTCACTGTGGGCTGTTTCCTGTTTTTCTATGATACTTGCAGCCAGTTGGCGGCACAGCTCGGCTACGCGAACGCGGCAAATCTGATTTTCTTGTATTTTATAGGTGTCAATTTTATCGTGGAGCTTGGTGTCAATCTGGCGCTGAGCGCTACGATTGAGCGTATCATAAAGATCGGTAAAAGAACATAAGAGGGTGTTTAAATTGACAATTCTTGCTATTGATGTTGGCAACTCCCAGATAGTTTTGGGCTGTATAGAAGATACCGACAGGGTGCAGACTGTGCGCATAGCCACAAATAAACTCAAGACCGACTTTGAGTATGCGATGGATATTAGCAATGCGCTCGTGTCTTTCAAGGCTTCACCGGACAGCGTGGACGGGGCGATTATATCGTCCGTAGTTCCACAGCTTACAAACACATTAGCGCAGGCTGTGCAGATTGCGACGGACATTGTTCCTATTATCGTAAGCAGCGGCATCAAGACGGGGCTGAATATACTTATTGACGACCCGGCCACTGCCGGATCCGATCTTGTGGCGACGGCTGTCGGGGCGCTGAACCGCTATGATCCGCCTATCTGCATCATAGATATGGGCACGGCTACGACGATCAGCGTGCTGGACAAGAACGGCGCGTTTGTCGGCGGCAGCATCTGCCCGGGCGTAATGTTGGGGATGACGGCTCTGAACGTCGGCACGTCTCTGCTCCCGAACATCTCGTTTGACGCGCCGACGAAGGCGATAGGCAAGAACACGGTGGACTGCATAAGGAGCGGCTGCGTGACGGGAGCTGCCGCGATGCTCGACGGTATGCTCGACCGCATAGAGGAAGAGCTTGGTTACCCCGTCTCGGTTGCCGCGACCGGCGGGATAGCGCGGAGTGTAATTCCTCTGTGCAAACGAGAAATCGTGATTGATGATGATCTGCTGTTCTATGGCCTTTCTGTCATATTCCAGCGCAACACATTGGCTTCCAAGGGCTTTTTCCGTAAGAACTGAACTGACGGGGCAGGAATCCACATTCAGCTTAACATAAACGCCGTTTTCGCGACCGCGGCGTGATGAGGTGAATTATGAAAAAAATAGTTGACAAGTTCGGTGGAATACTAACCGTCATAGGCGAGTTTGGAGTGGGCGTAGCGCTGTTTATTAAGCCTGATGGTTTTACGGAGATGATAATAACGGTGATGGGTGTACTTCTCGCGGCAATGGGAATTATACAAATCATCGGCTACTTCCGCATGGAGCCGGAGATCGGCGCGGAGAGCATGACGCTGACCGTAGGTATGCTCGCGATAATTTGCGGGTTCTTCTGCGTGTTCCAGGCGCGTTGGTTCATAATCACATTTCCGCTTCTGACGGTAATCTATGGTGTGATCATGCTGGCGCTGGGCGTTCGGAAGCTCGCTTCGACTGTCGATTTACTGCGGCTCCACAATAAGAAATGGCAATGGAAATGCCTGAGCGGAGTTATCACGACTCTCGGAGCCGTGATAATTCTGTGCAACCCGTTTAACGCCACGAAAACCCTTTGGGTTTTCGTGGCATCGGCGCTGGTTGTGGAGGGATTTATGGACACTATCGCTCTGGTGTCCGGCGCGACCAGGCACAGTTCCAAGCGGTCGGATGACGACTATCCGGCGGATAATAATAAGCGGTGAACCATGCCGCAGATTCTAAAAGCAAACTTGTACACAAGGAGAGGTCACATATGAAGGATATAGTTACGGTCGGCGAGGTGCTTATCGACCTGACACAAACGGGCTTGACCGAGCAGGGGATTCCCGTGTACGCGGCGAATCCCGGCGGCGCTCCGGCGAATCTGGCTGTTGCCGCGTCAAAGTTAGGAGCTGACACGGCCTTTATCGGCAAAGTCGGGAGAGACAGCTTGGGGGCGTTTTTAAAATCTGTCCTTATGAGCAACGGCGTTGATGTTTCCGGCGTTCTTGAGGACGCGCACGGCCACACCACTCTTGCCGTTGTGTCGCTGGACAGCACCGGGGAGAGGAGCTTCTGCTTTTACCGCGAGGCGGACACGCATCTCAGCGAGGACGACCTGTCTGCGGAACTCATCAAAAACGCGAAATTTCTGCATATTGGCAGCGTCAGCCTGACAGCGGAACCGTCGCGGTCGGCGACTTTGAAAGCGGCCGGTATCGCCAGGGACAACGGCGTTTATGTGAGCTATGATCCCAACTACCGTCCGGATCTCTGGCCTGACAAGACCACAGCGGTCAAAGAGATGCGCTCTGTGCTGCCTTTTACGGACGTGCTGAAGATTTCCGACGAAGAGCTTCCCCTTATGACTGGGACTGACGACTTGATTTCGGGAACCGCCGCGTTGCGCGATATGGGTATTACGCTCATTTTTGTGACGATGGGCGCTAAAGGCGCGTTTTATCGCTATGGTGACGCCACCGGCGAAGTCGCCGGCGTGCCCTGTCAGGTTGGCGATACCAACGGAGCGGGTGATACTTTTTTTGGAGCGGCGCTATCACGATTGGCGAAGAATGATCTGAAAGCGCTTGCCATTCCGGAACTTGAGGATATTATCGCCTTCGCGAACAAGGCCGCCAGCGTAACCACAAGTCGCCACGGCGCGATTCCCGCCATGCCGACGCTTGAGGAACTGTGAGGAATATTTCCGTGTTATAATCCGCCACTCGTCCGCATATCTTTAAATGGGTGATGCTTTGTGAGAAAGATTTTGCGGAAACCGGTTCTATGGATGATATTGCTGACAGAAGTGACGGGAGCTGTGTCAGGGTGGCTCTCCCGGAACGGCATTAAGGAGTTTGAATACGCCATACAGCCACCGTTCATGCCGCCGTGGTTTGTCTTTAGCTTAGTCTGGGTCTTACTGTTTGCGCTGAACGGCTGGAGCGCGGGGCTTGTCCTGAAATCGCCAAAGTCACAAAAACGCGATGACAGCCTCATGGTTTATGCTGTGCAGCTTATAGTCAGCTTTTTCTGGCCGCTGTTCTTCTTCAACCTCCAGTTGTTCGGCTTCGCCTTTATCTGGCTGCTGCTGCTCATCGCTGTATCGGTGATTACGCTGCTGTCGTTTCGCCGCGTTAACAGTAAGACCTCGAAGCTTCTCGTGCCACACCTGCTGTGGCTGCTCTTCGCGGCGTTCCTGAATTTTATGACGTGGCGGCTGAATTGAAGGTTCGCAATCAGAAAGCCTGCGTAAAACGCAGGCTTTAAATTTTTGCCCATTATTATGGGTGCTATCCCCGTTTTCGTACTAATCACAAATTAAAGGATTTGATTTGTGATACGCGCGCGATTGCGTGTTCGCGCCGCACACATCGCGTCACGCCGTCTCGCAAGTTCTTTACGCGCCTTAGACGCTATGTTTATTAAAGCAGCTTTTTAAAAAGAACTGGTATGATTTGGGATTGGTGTCAGATCCTGATAAATTCCATGACGGGATCTGCGGATTTAATCCACGGATGCGCCGCCATCACTGATCATCCTGTCATAGAGTTCGTTTTTTGATACTCCAGTTCTCTGAGCGCTTCGCCTGACTGCGTCTTTTAAGCTCATTCCTTCCGACTTCATATCCTGCGCCAGTTTTATAGCGTCCTCAATCGAACAACGCGGAACGTCATTCTCCCGCGCGCCATCAATTACAAGCACAAACTCTCCACGCGGCGGGTTTTTCCTGTAATACTCCAGCGCCTCTTCAAGGCTTGTCCGTGTTGTTTCCTCATGGATCTTTGTAAGCTCCCTCGAAATGGCGATTTTCCTGTTGCCAAACACCTCCAGCATATCTTGGAGCGTAGCTATAAGCTTGTGCGGCGCTTCGTAGAATACCATGGTGCGCGTCTCGTGCCGCAGCGAGTCAAGATGTTCATATCGATTCTTTTTTGTCACGGACAGGAACCCCTCGAACGTGAACCGTCCTGTGGGCAAGCCCGATACCGCGAGAGCCGAAATTGCCGCGCATGGACCGGGTACGACGACGACGTCTATCTCCGCGTCAGCACACTGTTTTACAAGTTCCTCACCGGGGTCGGATATTGCCGGCATACCCGCGTCCGTAACCAGGGCGCAATTTTCGCCGGATATGATTCTCGCGATAATCTTCTCGCCGCTCTCCGCCCTGTTGTGCTCATGGTAGCTCACTAAAGGCTTATGAATATTAAGGTGCGAGAGAAGCTTAAGCGTAACACGCGTATCTTCCGCGGCTATGAAGTCACATTCCGCAAGGATGCTCTGAGCGCGTATTGTTATATCGCCAAGATTGCCAATAGGCGTGCCGACTACATATAATTTACCGGCCATATAATTAACATTCCTCTCTGTGATATATGCGCCTGAACTCATCGGTTTCCGAGCCATCGGGATTTTTAAGAATCAATACAGGCTCCACACGAAGTCCGGCCTTTCTTCGCTTGCCACATTCCAATAACGCGACAGATGGCGCGGCGTCAACCCGCTCCTGCACCAGTCTGAGGCGTTTCGGTTCCAGACCGTCGCCGGTAAACGCGCAGAACGCTTCCGCGATTCTCTGCGCGGGAAGGACAACGTCAAATCTTCCTCCGTCGCCAAGAAGCCGTGACGCGCTCCGTGACAGTTCCCGCAAAGTGCAGTCCCGTTCCTCGCGGGACGTCTGTCTTTGCGGCGATGACGCGGACGTGCCGGAGCCCTCAGGATAGTATGGGGGATTTGATATAATCAGCTGATATTTGCCGACTTCAGCTTCTGTCAGCGTCCTCAGATCACGGTTCAGTACGCGCAGCCTGTCACCAAGACCGTTCAGCTTGATGTTACGCTCCGCGCAGATCGACGCTTTGCCTGACATCTCTACAAGGTCAACAGCAAGCTTCCTGTTACGCAGCGCGAGGACAATAGCCAGGAACCCCGATCCGGCGCCGAAATCCGCCGCTTTCGTTATCCCCGCGACACGCGCAAAATCCGCGAGCAAAACTGAATCTGTCCCTATCGGCTGCGCGTCGAAGATCTCCATAGCCGGACCGTTTTTCCAGAGCGTAAACGTATCCAATAGCTTTGCCTCCAGCTTTTATTTATATTTATGGTACATGGCATTTGCGCTGCCATGTACCATAAACAATCCACAGGCTCTTCGCAAAAGAATCCGCACCGATGTCAGAAACGGTGCGGATTATATGCTTAGATAGCCTCAAACGTACTCTCGGTAATTGGATCAGCTATATTGACCGTTATTCTGGGATCATTTACTGCAAGATGCAGCATGAGCCGGAAGACATCAACAGGATCAGCGTTAATCATATCCGCCAGTTTCTTGGAGCTCATCGGCTCATCCGTTTTTGTAAGCACCTCACAGGCCGCGTTTTTCACGTCAATAAGGCCTCCAGCCGCCTTCTTGCCGAACTCGACTGCCGGCTGATGGTACGCGTTAATGTGGATCAGCTCCGCGTAAATTCCGACAGCCCGCTCATTTATCGCGATCAGCTGACCTACGTTATACGCGTCAACCGTGGGAATTGTGATGGTCATCGTGTGCTTGCCGTGAGACTCGAGAGCTTTCTTTGTGCCTAACATGAACGCGTTGAGGTAGTCGCCGCTTGTACTGTCTTCGCCGACCTTCGGCGAGGCTCCTGCGCGATCCTCCAGAACCTGTACAAACGTAACAAATACGTTTGAAGGCCCTCCGACGAGCTGCTGCACATAGGAGTGCTGGTCGCTGGTTCCCTTGTTGCCCATCACCGCAAGGCCCTGACACACTGTCTTCCCGTCAAGATCCAGTTCTTTTCCGAGCGATTCCATAGTGAGCTGCTGGAGATATTTGGCCAGAAGGTCAAGGGAGTCCTTGTATGGCAGCACAACCTGCGTCGTACCGCCCACGCCGCCGCTGCAGCGGTACCATGACAACGCCATGATTGCGGCAGGATTGTTGTAGATGTCACGGTTCCTGCCCAGCTTATCGAAATCGGCCGCGCCCTTGAGGAAATTATCAATGTCAACGCCCTGCAAAGCCAACGGAAGAAGTCCGACAGCGGACATAACAGACGTCCGTCCGCCTACCCAGTCCCACATCGGGAACCGCTCAATCCAGCCTTCGCTAACAGCGATCTTGTCCAGCTTGCTGTCCACTCCGGTAACAGTTACCGCGTGCTTCGCGAAGTTCAGACCATGGTTCTTATAAAAGTTACTGGTTTCGACCATGCAGTTGCGTGTCTCGATCGTTCCGCCGCTCTTGGAGATTACTATAGTCAGCGTCTCGTCAAGGTCCTGCGCAACGGCGCGGAACACATCGTCCATTCCCGCCGGGTCTGTGTTGTCGAGGAAGTACAGTTTCATCTTGTCGTCGCCGCTTGACAGAGCTTTTGATACGAACACAGGCCCTAAGCTGCTGCCGCCGATACCGCAGACCAGGACGTTCTTGAACGTTGATCCTCTCTCCGTGCGGATTTTTCCGCTGTGCACCTTTTCCACAAACGTTTTCACTTTCGCGAGGCACTCGGATATCTCGTTCTTAAGCTCCTGGGTAGGGGCAAGCTCCGGCGCGCGGAGCCAATAGTGCCCTACCATACGTCCCTCGTCCGGGTTCGCTATCGCGCCGCCTTCCAGTTTCTCCATACCGTCAAGCGCGGATTGCGTCTTAGCTTCCATGGAGCTCATGTACTCGTCGTTCAAGTCCATTCCGCTCCAGTCAAGCATTATTTTAGTCTCAGGTGAATAGAAAACTGATTTTTTAAAAGCGCTCCATGTATCCATTTTTCTATATCCTTTCTGTATCCTTTGTGAGGCTCAGGAGTCTCACCGCCGCGTCAATAAATCTTTCTCCCGTTGCCTGCCAGGACCAATTCCCGCTGGCAACCCCAGGAACATTCATCCTCGCTTCGTCGTCCAGCATCAGCGCGTCCTGCAGAGCGGTTATCACAATATCAGCCCTTGACTTGAAGAGATTCTCCAGCAGCTTTTCCGTGTTTTCCTTTGCGTTGTCCGCGCCGTACCGCGCCTTGCACCAACCAAACAGTGTTTGGTTATCATGCGTCCCGGAATACGCGATTTTACCTATCGGCGGCGTGTAACTGATGAGCGGATCGCCGTCAGCGAACTGCAGCACATCCGTACCGGGCATACCGCAGAACTCCAACAGAGCGCGAACCGGCGGCGTTATCGTGCCTAAATCTTCCGCTACTATCGGAAGCGGCCCGAACTTTTTGTAAGCTGCCCTGAAAAGTTCGCCCCCAGGCCCAAAACGCCAACTGCCGCTTGACGCGAGCTTGCCATCCGGAACCGCCCAATATGCCTCAAAACCACGGAAGTGGTCAAGCCGCACATAATCGTAGAGCGAGAACATACGCTTGAACCTGCGCATCCACCAGTCATACCCTGTATCTCTCATGGCGTCCCAATTGTAGAGCGGATTGCCCCAGAGCTGACCGTCTTTAGCGAAATAATCCGGCGGCACCCCGGACTGCAACGTCTTGCGCCCGTCTTTGTCTACCGTAAAAAGCTCCGGAGCGGCCCACACATCCGCGGAGTCCAGAGACACATACATAGGCATATCGCCGATAATCTGTATATTTCTGCTTTTAGCGTATCTCCTAAGCTCCCGCCATTCCACATCAAAACGGTACTGACAGAATTTGAGATATTCGGCCGTCTCCTGGACGTCCTCGGGGAGCTGTATGTCCGGACTGTATTTTGCGTACTTATCCGGCCACTTTGTCCACGCGACTCCGAACTTTTTGCGCAGCGCCGTGAACGTGGCATAAGGCGTCAGCCACTCATTGTCCTGACAGAACTTTCTGTAGCCCTGCGTCGGAACGAATGTTCTGAAAAGTTCGGCCAACTCCTCCTCGCTCTCAGGGAGCAGCTTTATATTTGCCGCGAAAGCCGATGTCCCGGCATAAGGAGAATTGTAGCTGTCTGTGGGATTAACTGGAAGTATCTGCCAGTACTTCTGCCCCGACGCGGCGAGAAAATCTATGAATCGTTTTGCCGGCTCTCCTATATTGCCCGAACCGCTATGATTTGGCACGGATGTTATGTGGCACAGCACACCGGAACCGCGTTCCATACGCTTGCCGAATGTCTGACCGTCCGTGAACCTGAGAACCGCCGAGCCCATTGGATAGAGCTTGAGCGTCGCCTCGCCGTTCTCTGATCTGATTTCAGCTCCGCCGACCACATCGGCCACGTGTGAGCCAAGCGCCGGAACTGTCACATCATAAGACGCGCTGGGGCTGCGGTTCAAAAGCACGGTAAGGCTCTCGTTCGCAAACTGCCTCGTAAAGCCGAATACGTCGTCACCTTGCGAAAACGCTGTGAAATCGCTGTCGTCGTCGCTTATGAGCAGCTTTCTCAGGGAGATGGCGTTACGATATATGTTCATCATATCGTCGTCTCCGTGCCCCCAAGGGTACGGCCCGCGGTTGTATGGATCGGTATAGCCCTCCATTCCAACCTCATCGCCATAGTATATGCACGGCACTCCCGGCAACAGCATCTGCGCCAATACTAAAAGCCAGCTTCTGCATTTCGCCATGCCTCTCTGGGCGTCCGTGAGCTTCGCTTTATATTTCTCCTCAGACGTCAGTTCATAGTCCAACGGCCCGCCGCCAAGAATAGTCGCTACACGGGTTTTGTCGTGACTGCCCATCAGATTGAGGGCGCCATAGAACGCTTCGCTGGGGTAGTTTTCATATAGCGATGTGACTGTCTCCGCCAAATCCGCTGCGCTGGCTTTGCCAATAAGGTATGATAGCAGCGACTTCCTGAGCGGATAGTTCATGACGGAATCAAGCTCGTCACCCAAAAGGTACTTTCTGAGCTTGCCGTAACTCACCTTGTTCGACGCGTCCTCCCAGACTTCGCCGATAACAAGCGCGTCGTCGCGTTCCTTCAGCGCGGCGGATTTAATCCCGGCGAGGAAATCATCGGGCATCTCGTCGGCCACATCAAGCCTCCAGCCTTTAGCGCCCGCTTTCAGCCAGTGACGCACTACGCTGTCCTCTCCGTCGAATATAAATTCTCTATAAGACTCTGAAGCTTCCTCAACTTCCGGCATATCATCAACGCCCCACCAGCTTCTGTACCCCGCCGCGCTGTCGTCGAACCTGTACCAGTCGCGGTAGGGCGAATCAGGACTTTGATAAGCTCCGACCGTATCGAAATTTCCGTATTTGTTGAAGTACTTGCTGTCACAGCCTGTGTGGTTGAAAACGCCGTCAAGAATTATGGAAATGCCGCAGGCTTCAGCCGCCTTACACAGGCTGTCAAACGCCTCATCTCCGCCTAACATATCCGCGACGTGCATATAGTCGGCCGTGTCGTAACGGTGGTTGCTGGCAGCCACGAATATCGGGTTCAGGTACAGTACGGTGACACCTAATTCTTTCAGATATGGCAGCTTACTTTCAATCCCCGACAGCGTCCCGCCATAAAAGTCCCACCGCACTATCCGTCCGTTCGCGCTCTTTTGATATTTTGGTGTTTTGGACCAGTCCTCACAGATAGCTCTCGGCGGGCCATAACGTTTTTCCTTAACGGAGTTTTCCGCCAATTCGTGCCAGTCGCTGCCTCTGGCGAACCTGTCGGGGAAAATCTGATAAACAAGCCCGCCACGGTACCATTCCGGCAGCTTACGTTCCCTGTAAACTGTAATCTGGAAGGACGGCGGTTCCCATTCACGCAGCAGCCCCTCGCCTCCGGTCGCTCCGTCTTTGGCTCCATAACGAACGGCGGTACCGTCCGCGTGTTTAATTATAAAGCTGTACCAAACTATGCACGGCGTATCACGCTTGAAGCGGCATGAAAAACGCACACGATCCGTTAAGTCCTCACGGGTCATATCCATCATACTCTCGCCTTCGCCGTCGACCCAGAAACGGCACACGCATGAAACATCGGGTTCATCCCATATGTCGAGGCAGAGATAAATAGCACCGCCTACTCTTACCGCGCCAAATGGTCTTCTGTAGGTTTCTTCCCTTGTATTGTGATAAGCTCTCATCTACACTGAGCTCCTAACTTAAAGTTTAGCCGGGCGCGTGATTGACGTTCAGTCTGTCCGCGCCCGGTGCTGTGATTCGTCACTCAGCGTCAGAAACTGCTTCCTCTTTTGCACAGTTCTCAGGCTCTTTGCTGTCGCCCTCTGTCTTCGCTTCCTCACAGCTGTTATCCGCCTCCGGCTCCTCGACCCAAGGGTCGATTTCCGGGTGCAGACTCTGGTACATCTCCATATACTTTTTCGCGGCTCTTCCCCATGAGAAGTCCTCGGCCATGGCGTTCTTCATCAGACCGCGCCAAGCTTCCTTGTCGTCACGGAACAGATAAACCGCGTTCTTGATGGTGTACAGCATCTCGTGGGCGTTGTAATTCGCGAAGCTGAAGCCTGTGCCCTCACCTGTGTACATATTATATGGAATTACGCTATCCTTAAGACCACCTGTTTCACGCACTATGGGCAGAGTGCCATACTTCATGGCTATCATCTGAGAAAGTCCGCAAGGCTCGAACAGCGACGGCATAAGCAGCATATCGGCTCCGGCGTACATTCTGTGCGACAGAAGCCCGTCAAAGCATATGCTGGCGTTCATCTTTCCTCTGTGCTCCCACTCATAGTATCTGAGCATATCCTCATATACCTTGTCTCCGGTACCCAGAACGGCGATCTGGAGCGGTTCGTTCATAAGCTCACTCATGACACGCTTTAAAAGCTCCATGCCCTTCTGCTCTGTGAGCCTGCCTATCATGATTATAAGCGGAAGATCCGGGTTCACTTCAAGGCCCAGCTCCTGCTGCAATTTTGCCTTACAGACAGCTTTCCCCTCCAGACTGTCGAAGGTGTATGTCTGCGGAATATCCGGGTCATGAGCCGGATCGTACTCATCCGTGTCTATGCCGTTGAGTATTCCCCAAAGCACGTTTCCACGGCGGCGGAAGATCTCGTCCATATTCTCGCCGTAGAACGGGTTCTTTATCTCTTCGGCGTATGTGGGGCTTACCGTGGACAGCGCGTCGGAATAACACAGCGCGCCTTTCATAAAGTTTACGGAGGTCCTGTCGCAGCGGAGCTGAGACGCGGCCGCCGGGATCCCCGCAAGACCCAACACGTCACCCAGCACATAGTCCGACATCTGCCCCTGGAACTTCAGATTGTGCACCGTCATAATGGTCTTGACGTTGCTGTACAGATCCAACCCCTGGTAGAACTCACGCAGGAACACTGGGGACAACGCGGTGTGCCAGTCGTTGCAATGGAGTATGTCGCACTTGAAGTCCGGCAGATACTGGAGGCTCTCGACTACAGCCTTTGAGAAAAACGCTATTCTCTCACCGTCGTCGAAGTAACCGTATGCCTTGTCACGCATAAAGTAGTACTCGTTGTCGACAAAATAGTATATAACGCCCTTGTAAGTAAGCTTCTCGATGCCACAGTAAAGATTGCGCCACCCAAGATTTACGTTGAAGTTACAGACGTGCTCAAGCTGATCCTTGTACATCTGAGGCATGGTCATGAATTTCGGAATCATGACACGGATTTCGCAGCCGATTTTCTTCAGCGCCTGCGGCAGTGAGCCGCCAACATCGCCGAGTCCGCCCGTTTTCATGAACGGTACGGCCTCGAAAGCGGCGAACAATACATTAAGCTTTCTTTTCATTTTAACAGTTCCTTCCCTAACTTCCCCATTTTATAATAAGCTGACTTGAGTACCCGCCTTTATAAACGCCGTTGCCTGTCCACTACGGCAATGACCGCCATCTTCACTCGCAATCCATGGACAATATATCCGGTTTGCTGCGGATTATCGCGTTGATCCGGCAGCCATTGCCGTTGGCGCTTCGAGACAGATCCGTTATAAAAACAGGTTCTTACGGTATGCGGCAAGCTATATTGCTGCCGCTAAAACCGTTCTGCTGATAATATCAGTTGCGCTTTTCTTTCACAAACGTGGAGTCAGCGGAACCTTTGATTATGGTTCCGGCGGATATGACATTGCTGCGATCTATAATCGCGTTCTCCACAACCGCGTCCTTCTCGATAACGCACGCCTGCATGATAATGCTCCCGCGAACTACCGCGCCGGGCTGGACCTTGACGCCACGGAAAAGCACGCTGTTCTCGACTGTTCCCTCTATGACGCAGCCGTTCGGCAAAAGCGCGTTGTGCACATGGGAACCTTTCATGTACTTCGTCGGCGCCGCGTCCTGTACCTTCGTGATTATGGGCGCGCCATTGATGAAGAGCTCTTCAAAAATGTTACGCTCCAGAAGCTCCATGCTGTCATTATAATACTGCGGGAGTGTGGAGATAGTCCTGTTGTAGCCCTCAAACTTATAGGCTTTGACGTCCATCTTGTCGTAATCGGCCGTCAGAACCTCAAAGAAGTCCAGGTAGTTAATCGCGGAATACCACTCCATGATGTTAAGGAGCAGACTGCGGCTGATGATAAAGCAGTCCATGAACGCGTTCTCGCCCTTGCGAACGCCGCGATCAGTCCCAACAACATTGCCGTTCTCGATATTGACGCGCAGTCTCTTCACGTCATCCTCCGGAGCTGGCGAGTAGAGCATTGTTATATCCGCTCCGCTCTCCACGTGCTGAGCGAAGAAGGGAGTGTAATCCATGTTGTATACGGTGCTGGCGCCGGAGATGATCACATAGGGGGCGTTTGTACGATTGAAGAAAACCTTATTTCTGGAAATATCACGCAGCGTGAAGTGCGAGCCGGGAGTCGTGATGCCGAACACGGAACCGGGGAGAATAAGCAGTCCGCCATTTTTCCTGTCCAGCGACCACTGCTTGCCCGCGCCGACATGGTCAATAATCGAGCGGTACTTATACGGCGTGATAAGACCTACGGTCGTTATACCTGAATTGACCATGTTGGAGAGCGGGAAATCAATGAGACGGTAGCGGCCACCGTAGGGGAGCGACGCTATAGTCCTCTCGTCGGTGAGCTCTCCCATATCATCCGACGAATAATTCGCCGTGATAAGACCAACAAGTCTGCTGTCCATTACTCTTTACCTCCTTTGTCTGTAACAAATTCATCGCCGGTGACGACGATTTCATCCTCCGGGTTCTCGCTCCCGATGGTTGTGCCGGCGGGTATGACGGATTTCTCGCCCAGAATCGCCCTGATAACCCGCGCTCCGTTTTCAACCTTCGCGCCGGGCAACAGTACCGAGTCCTTCACATACGCGCCCTCTCCCACATAGCACCAGGTGCTTAAAATCGAATGATGTACCGTGCCGTGCACGCAGGATCCGCTGGCCACAAAGCTGTCCTGCACATCACCCTGCGGGCCAATGTAATGCGGAGGCGCGGCGGTTGAACGGCTCATTATCTGGAAATCCTCCTCGAGCAGATTGAACTCAGGATCCTTATCCAGAAGCTCCATGCTGGTCTCGTGGTAGCTGGCGATTGTCCCCACGTCTCTCCAGAACCCGGAGAACTCGTAGCTGAATACCCTGCTGCCCTTCTTGAGGAGCATGGGTATGATGTTCCCGCCAAAGTCATGCTCGGAGTTCTCGTCCTTGCTGTCCTCAATGAGCGAATCCTCCAGCACCTTCTTGCTGAAGATATAGATGCCCATAGACGCCAGATCGGACTCCGGCTCCTTCGGCTTCTCGGTGAACTTCGTAATCCGCCCCTCGTCGTCCGTAGTCATAATGCCGAACCGTGACGCGTCCTCGATGGGAACCTTCATAACGGCCACAGTCAAGTCGGCATTATTGTCAATGTGACGCTTGAGCATCTTCCGGTAGTCCATTTTGTAGAGCTGGTCACCGGAGAGAATCAGCACATACTCGGGGTCGTATATGTTGATGTACTCAAGATTCTGATAGATCGCGTCCGCGGTGCCCTCGTACCACGACGCTCCGGTCTGCGTGGCGTAAGGCGGAAGTATGGCGATGCCTCCGTCACGACTGTCCAGATCCCATGCGCTGCCGGTACCTACGTAAGTATTCAGCTCATACGGACGGTACTGCGTCAGCACTCCGACAGTGTCTATGCCGGAATTGGTGCAGTTCGACAGGGGAACGTCTATGATCCTGTACTTGCCGCCGAACGATACGGCAGGCTTTGCCACATGCTTTGTAAGCGCCATCAACCGGCTCCCCTGTCCGCCAGCCAACAGCATGGCTATGCATTTCTTTCTGTTTACCACACGCTTGTCCTCCCTTTTATACATTGATATTATATACACTAACCATATTGATAGTATATTACTTTTCTATCACTGCGCGATCAGTAAATCATACCGCATACTCAGCAACCATTTCCGATAGACTATCCGACCACACAGTCTGACCCGCTTAATCGCGTTTATTCATATGCCACACATCATCAGCGTATTCGCGAATTGTCCTGTCGCTGGAGAAGTAGCCGGAGCAGGCGGTGTTGTGCAGCGCGATCCTGTTCCATTGTTCACTGTCCGCGTACAAATGTTCAAGATGGTGCCAGCCGTCAAGATACGAGCGGAAATCTTTCAGCACAAAGAACTGATCGTTTTCACGCATGATGTTATCATAAACGCTGTTGAACCCTCCGGAGAGCTTCTCATAAGTGCCGTCCAGAAGCTGGTCAACGACTTTCTTGAGCCTGGGATCGCTGTTGTACTCAGTCCAGGCGGAGTAATTGTGCTCACGCTTATACTGCTCAATGCGCTCCGTGCGCAGACCGAAAATTTCAATGTTCTCCTCGCCAACCCGGTCGTACATCTCCACAACCGCGCCGTCCATGGTTCCGAGGGTGAGCGCGCCGTTCATCATGAACTTCATATTGCCCGTACCGGACGCCTCCATGCCCGCTGTGGAGATCTGCTCGCTGATTTCAGACGCGGGGTAAATGTAGAGCGCGTTTGATACCGAGAAATTGGGGATCATCGCGACCTTGAGGCGGTCACGAGTCCTGGGATCATTGTTCACTACGTCAGCGACAGAGTTCACAAGTCGTATGACATCTTTCGCAAACTGGTATCCTTGAGCCGCTTTGCCGGCAAATATGAACGTCGTGGGTGTAACCGTGAAATTCGGGTCATCCAGAACCCGGTTATAGAGATCCATTATCTTAAAAAGGTTCAGGAGCTGTCTCTTGTAGGCGTGGAACCGCTTCACCTGCACATCAAAAATGGAGTTGGTGTCCACGACAACGCCTGACGTCTCGCGTATATACTTCGCAAGGCGTTCCTTATTCTTATGCTTGCTCTCGCCCACTTTCTCCAGGAACGCGCTGTCGTTCTCAAAGTCCTTAAGCTTCGCAAGTTCCTCCGCGTCCTTGATCCAGCCGTCACCGATGGCGGAGGTTATAAGCTTGGAGTAGGATGGATTAGCCTGAGCGAGAAATCTCCTGTGGGAGATACCGTTCGTCTTGTTATTGAACTTTTCCGGAGTCAAAGCGTAAAATTCCTTCAATACGCTGGTCTTCAGAATTTCCGTATGCAGCGCGGCGACGCCATTAACCGCGTGCCCGGCAATGATTGACAGATTCGCCATCCTCACCTGGCCATCCCACAAGATCGCTGTATTGCGCAGAAGCTCGTACCAGTTCTCCTGATCCTTGGGGAATGTCTCCCTGTAGCGCCTGTCAATTTCCTCGATTACGTTGTAAACCCTCGGAAGGAGCGTGCGGAACATACCGATAGGCCATTTCTCAAGAGCTTCCGGCAGGATCGTGTGATTCGTGTACGATATGGTATTGACGGTGATTTTCCAGGCGGTATCCCAATCAAGTCCTATTTCGTCGATAAAAATTCTCATCATCTCCGGTGCGCACAGAGACGGATGCGTGTCGTTCGTGTGAATTGAGATGCGATCCGGCATCTTTTCCCATTCGGAACCATACTCCTTCTGATAGGTCTTGAGGATGGTATTGATTCCGGCGGACACAAACATATATTCCTGTTTGAGCCTTAAAATCTTGCCCGGATCCGCGTTATCGTTGGGGTAAAGTACACAGGTGATGGCTTCAATATCCGAGCGAAACTTCATAGCCGCGCTGTAGTCACCGCGATTGTACGCGTCCATATCGAAGTTCTCCACATACGGCTCCGCGCTCCAAAGACGCAGATTGTTCACTGTCTCGCCGCCATAGCCGACGATAGGCACGTCGTAGGGCATCGCGAGAATCTGTTCGCCGCCCTCCCAGCTGTACCAGAACTTGCCGTGGTCCTCGTGCCGCACTACCTCGCCGCCAAAACGCACCACTACCGCGTTATCCGGCTTCTTGACCTCCCAGGGATACCCGTTGGAGAGCCACGCGTCCGGCTCCTCAACCTGGCAGCCGTCCTTAATCTTCTGGTGGAACAGGCCATAGCGGAACCTGATACCGTTGCCGTGACCGGTGTAACCGAGACTCGCGAGAGAGTCAAGGAAACACGCCGCAAGCCGTCCAAGCCCGCCGTTGCCGAGACCCGGGTCGGACTCCTGCTCGAATATTTCTTCTATATCAACACCCAATTCCTTCATGCCGTCACGCACAATGTCAAGAACGCCAAAGTTCATCAGATAATTTTCCAGAAGTCTCCCAAGCAGAAACTCCATGGAGAAATAATAAACCGTCTTTTCATGTTCTTTCCCATTCTTTCTCACGCCGTCCGCCTTAACGCTTCTGGCCTTTGACGCGATGAGACTGGCAAGAATTGTGTAGTGCTCCTCCACAGTACAGTCCTCGAATGTGCGCCCGAGAACACGCTGGAACTCGCTCCTGTACTGCACAATAAAATCATACTTGTCCTTGAAAATCATAAAACGCTATTTAGACTCCTTATTATAATTCTCTCCCTCTTAGCATAAGCCTCTTGTCAGTTCGGGAGAATCGTGCAGATTCGTTTACCAAAGCGGCAAATGCCTATTCGGTCTTTGCTTCGGCTGTCTCAACGGTTTTTTCCGTACTCTCAGGGAGCGCTTCCGCAGCCTTCTTCCGCGGCGCCGCAACACGTCTCAGAATAACGCCGCCAATAGGAGGAACACGTATGCCTATGGACTGCTTTTTCCCATGAGCCGGGATTTTCTTGCTCCTGATAAGATCGGGATTGACCTTTCCGGAACCGCCGTAGGCAATGTCATCTGAATTGAAAATTTCCTTGTACGTGCCTGTCTTATCAACACCTATACGGAAATCCTCATACACGTCCGGGACAAAATTCAACAGCACTATAAGATCGTCGATAGGTCTCGCGCCGTGTCTGACAAATAAGAGTATGGACTGCTGGGAGTTGTCCGCGTCAAGCCACTCGAACCCATCCCATGAATATCCTTTTTGCCACAAAGCCGCCTGTGTCTTGTAGAGGCTGTTGAGAGCCTTGATGTATCCCTGGTGCTTCTTGTGCGCGTCATAGTTCAGGAGTACCCAGTCAAGCCCTTCTGTATAGCGCCACTCGATAAACTGCGCGATCTCCGCGCCCATGAAATTGTGCTTCGCGCCCGGATGAGTCATCTGATAGAGCGCCAGAATACGCATACCCGCGAATTGCCGCCAGTAATCTCCCGGCATACGTCCTATGAGAGAACACTTGCCGTGCACAACTTCGTCATGGGACAGCGCCAGCACGAAGTTCTCATTGAACGTGTACATCATGGAGAATGTCAGCAGGCTGTGGTTGCCGGGCCTGAACGGGAAGTCCGTCTGCATATAGTGCAGCGTGTCATGCATCCAGCCCATATCCCATTTGAACCGGAAGCCAAGACCTCCGACATCGGGCGGATAAGTGACTAACGGCCATGCCGTGCTCTCCTCCGCTATCATCAGGACGTCAGGGTGCCACGTGCCTATATTCGCGTTGACCTGCTGCACGAACGCGATAGATGTGTAGTCCTTTTCCGTACCGTCATCGGCGAATTTCTTCATATTCGGATCGTCTATACCGAAGTTGAGATAGAGCATACTCGTCACGCCGTCAACTCTGATTCCGTCGGCATGGTACTTCTCAACCCAGAACATGGCGTTAGACACAAGGAAACTGCGAACCTCGCCGCGCCCGATGTCGAACTTAAGCGTACCCCACTGCGGGTGCCCCTCTTTTTCATAGAGCTTTTCACCCACGAAATTCGCAAGCCCGTGGGCGTCACGACAGAAATGCCCGGGCGACCAATCCAGGATAACTCCCAGCTTCGCCCTGTGACAGGTGTCCACAAACTCCATAAACTCCGCCGGCGTGCCATATCGTGACGTCGGCGCGTAATAGCCGGTAGTCTGGTAGCCCCATGACCCGTCAAACGGGTGCTCCATTATAGGCATGATCTCGATGTGCGTGTAACCCATCTCCACGGCGTAGGGCACGAGAGTCTCGGCAAGCTGCTTGTATGTATAGTAGCTGCCGTCCTCGTTACGTCTCCATGAGCCGAGATGCACTTCGTAGATGTTAAGCGGCATTGCCATAGGGTCCTGCCTGAGCCTCGCGGACATCCACCGTTTATCTTTCCAGCGGTATTTGTCGATGTCGAAAACAACAGATGCCGTCTCCGGGGGCTGCTGCGCGTAAAACGCGCACGGATCCGCCTTATAGATAAGTTCCCCCTTCTCAGTCTCTATAAGGTACTTGTAAATGTCTCCTTGCTTCACACCGGGAATGAATAAATGCCAGATGCCGTCTGATCTCGCCATATTCATGTAATGGCTGTCAACGCTCCAATCGTTGAACGTGCCTACTACACGGACGGATTTCGCGCCAGGAGCCCAGACAGCGAAACGGCAGCCGCTTTCTTCACCGTCAGATTCAAGGTGCGCTCCTAACTTATCAAAGCACCTGTCCCAGATTCCCTGCGAAAAGCGTTTTGCCTCTTCACTGGTCAATAATCGCTTTATCCTGTTCATTTTTTCCTCATCCTTTCCGCTCTTATATGGGCGGTTTCTCAGCCCCGCGTTATTATGGCCAACATCTTGGATATTAGGACATGAAATTTGCCGAAAATGATTGCTGCGTACATTCATATTATACCATTTTGTTTGCCGTTTGTCTATAGTTTCTGTCAATTTTCACTCAATAAAAATTATTTTTTGCTTCTGAGAGACGTCAAAACTCTGAATCGCCGCTCCGAATTATCAATTTGCCGCGCGATTCTGAAATACGTGTTGAATTGAAAGTGATTATATGGTATAATTTATAGCAAACGACAAATAATATGCCGTTTACTATAACGCTAATCGCCATTTTGCCTTCCGCAGGTTAGAGGAGGCAAAGCATGACGGCATTATAGTATGTTTTTGGGCAACGATTGACAAAGGAGTAAAAATGAAACAAAACGATAAACTGCATGGGTTCACCGTTACGGACACACGCTCTCTTCCGGAGCTGAAGGGCGACGCGTATATTATGCGCCATGACAGCACCGGACTGAAGCTTATGTGGATCGACAGAGCGGAAGTGAACAAGACTTTCTGCATAATGTTTGAGACTCTCCCGGAGAATGATACGGGTGTGTTCCATATTCTTGAGCACTCCGTACTTGGCGGCTCAGAGAAATATCCGGTAAAGGAGCCGTTTCTGGAACTGCTTAAAAGTTCCATGAACACATTCCTGAACGCGTTTACCTTCCCTGATAAGACCGGGTACCCTGTCTCGAGCAGGAGCGAACAGGAGCTTCTCAACCTTATGCGCGTGTATCTGGACGCGGTTTTCCACCCGCTCATACTCCATGAGCCGCGCATCTTCCAGCAGGAGGGCTGGCATTACGAAGTATCGGACGCGGGGGCGCTTTCCTACAACGGCGTTGTGTACAGCGAGATGAAGGGCGCGCTGTCCGACCCTGACGAGCTTACGGAGTCGGCGCTGATGCGCGGCCTGTTTCCCGACACTCCCTACCGCTATAACTACGGCGGCGACCCGGCAAGGATTCCGGATCTCACATATGATGAATTTGTCGAGACGCACCGGAGATTTTACTCGCCATCCAACGCCTATGTAATACTGGACGGGAATTTGAATATTGAATCGGAGCTGGAGGTTCTGGAGGAGTACCTGAGGGATCTGGAACCGGGCCAGCGCCTTGCGCCTCCCGCGATCCAGAGCGCTGTAAACGGCGGCGTTCTGGAGCTTGAATATGAGCTGCCGCCGGAGGACAACGCGGAGCGCAGGACGCGTGCCGCCTGGGGATTCGTGACCGGGACGTTTGAGGAGCGCGAAAAGCTTGTCGCCGCCCAGGTTCTCGCGGACACGCTGTGCGGCTCCAACCAGTCACCGCTCTGCCGCGCGGTTCTTGAGAAGGGACTCGCGGAGAGCGTCGCGATGCGGGCCTCCAGCGACATCGCGCAGGGCTATATGGTATTTGACATCCGCAACTTTGCCGACGCGGATCTTGAGACTATCGAGACTGTTGTCCACGATGAACTTGTCAGCCTGGCGGAGAACGGGCTGCCGCGCGAAGAGCTGATGGCGTCCATGGCGAACCTGGAGTTCCGGCTGCGTGAGCGCGACTTCAACTCGCTCCCCGAAGGCATAGGTCTGTGCATCCAGGTCATGGAGAGCTGGCTTTACGGCGGCGATCCCACGGGCAGACTTGAGGTCGGAGATCTGTTCACAACGCTCCGCGCAAAAGCGGACAGCGGGTACTTTGAGGGGCTTATACGCGAGCTTTTCCTTGACAATCCCCACAGGTGCAAGGTGATACTGAGGCCATCGGCTGACGCGGGCGAGAAGAAGCGGAAACAGGAAAAGACGCGCCTTGATGAGGAGAGCCGGAACTGGAGCGGGGAGGACTGGGAACGCGTCAGAGCCGCCGAAGCGTCACTGCGCGAATTTCAGGAGAAAGAGGACACCCCTGAGGAACTGGCGCTGCTGCCGAGGCTGACGCTGGCGGATATTCCAACCGAACCGGAGCGGATCCCCACAGAGGTGATTGACGCTGACGGCGTCCGGTTCCTTATCCATAACGTGACGTCGTCCGGTATTGTGTACTGCAACCTTTATCTTGACGCTACGGATCTTACCGAGGATGAGATCTCGGAGCTTGGATATATCTCGTCGCTCTTAGGCAAGCTTGGGACGAAGCGCCACACAGCCTCGGAGCTTTCGTCGCGTATCAGGCTCCTCTGCGGTTCGCTGAGATTTGAGGTAAAATCCTATGGCAAGTTCAGCGGCGAGTATAATGTTTTTCTCCGCGCTTCTTTCAGCTCTCTGCGTGAAAACGTCGATGAGGCGGTGCGGCTTGTAATCGAAATTCTCACAGAGACATCGTTCAACAGCCGCGCCGACGCCCTTGATATTCTGCGCCAGAACAGGATAGAGCTGAACAAGGGGTTCATAACAGATGGGCACTCCGGAGCGCTCAGCCGTGTCTCCGCGCAGCTGTTCCCCTGGGGTGTGGCGAGAGAATGCGCTGAGGGACTTAAGTATTACAGATGGCTTGCGTCGCAGGAGAACAACGACGACTGGGAAACCGCCGGAGCGAAGCTTGAGTCTCTCCTGAGCCGCCTGACCGTGAGGGAACGTTTAACCGGGAGCATTACAGGCAATGAACCCGATCTTGCCGCCGATATAGCTGACAGAGTGGCAAATTCCTTTAAGGGCGGCGGATCCGTCGCCGGTAACGGTACGCTTGTTCCGTGGGGCGCAAGACGGGAGGGCGTTGTCATCCCGTCGGACGTGTCGTTCGCCGTTGCAGGCGGTGTCTCCGGTCTGGCGTATTCCGGTGAACAGTTGCTGGCGTCCAGAGTGGAGAGCCTTGCGTACCTTTGGAACATGGTTCGCGTCCAAGGCGGCGCATATGGCACGGGACTCAGGATCCGTCCCGCCGGACTCACGTTCTGCTACTCCTATCGCGACCCGAACCCCTCGTTATCCCTGACGACGTATAACGCCGCGCCGGATTATCTGAGACAGTTTGCCGCGTCGGATCCGGATCTGACGGGCTTTATCATCGGAGCAGCGGCGTCCTCCGAGCCTCTCATGACACCGCGCATGAAGGCGGACAAGGGCGATGAGCGTTACTGGGAGGGCGTGACCCATGAGGACCTGTGCCGCTACAGGAGAGAGCTTATTAACACATCCGCCAAAAATCTGTCAGAGTACGCGGATACTCTCAGCTCAATACTGAGCGGCGGCGGTACCTGCGTGTTCGGCCCCAGGGAACAGCTTGACGCCTGCGGGGATTTTGACAATATCGAAAGTATCTGACACCTGTTCTTTTTAAAAAGCTTTAAGCTTCATATATAGCGCCAAAGGTGCGTAAAGAGTTTACGAAACGGCGTGCCGCGCAAAAGCGCGGCACGAGCGCGCGATCGCGTTCACATCCCGGATTAAATCTTTCGATTTGGAACCAGCGTGGCACACGGACACGGAACCTGAGGGCGTAAATCCCCACGGTTCCGTGGCTGTCCGCGTCAGCGCCGCGCGGTATTTAACCAGAGTTTCATAATAGCGTTACAGGCTTGTCACCGTACACATTATAATATAAAGGAGGAAATAAGATGGACAGCAAGATTGAGACATTGCAGAGATGGATCGACGAGAGTGAGCGCATCGTTTTCTTCGGAGGCGCTGGCGTATCGACCGAGAGCGGCATACCGGACTTTCGCAGCGTGGACGGACTGTATAATCAGAAATACGACTACCCGCCGGAGACTATCCTGAGCGCGTCGTTTTTTGAACGGAACCCGGAGGTGTTCTACCGCTTCTATCGCGAGAAGCTGGTGGTGACAGGCGCGAAACCCAATAACGCCCACAAATACCTGGCGCGCCTGGAGGAGCAGGGCAAGCTAACGG
>CAYQWH010000001.1:35966-40293 GCA_964421265.1 uncultured Oscillospiraceae bacterium
GTCTGCACCAGGCGGCTGGCAGCAAAAACGTCTTGGAGCTGCACGGAACGCTCCTGCGCAATTACTGCGCAAGCTGCGGGAAGTCATACCCCGCTGACGCCATCGCGAAATCCGAGGGCATCCCGCGCTGCACCTGCGGCGGGTTAATCAGACCGGATATCGTGCTCTACGAGGAGGGCCTTTCGGAGTGGGTGATGTCCGAGTCCGTCAGGCACCTGCACAAGGCGGATATGCTCATAGTCGGCGGCACATCTCTCGCCGTCTACCCCGCGGCCGGCCTTATCAACTATTACCGCGGCAATAAGCTTGTGCTTATAAATAAAAGCTCCACACCTTACGACTCGAAGGCGGATCTTATCATTAACGAGAAAATCGGCGAGGTCTTCTCCATGCTCAAATAGCGCAGCCGTGCATGAGAGCTTTCGTGGAATATCGCCAACGAACTTTCCCCTGAGCGGAAATATAAAGGCTACAGCTCCTCGGAAAAGAAATCGCTATCCACTTTTTTGACCTCGTAAACGTGCTCCACGGAGACGCCGACGTTATGCTTTATCATCAATCTTGTTAAAGTTAATCCGTCAACCAGCACGATCTTTGTTCCCAGCAGATTATTCGCGTATTGCAACGCTCCGCTGGAGAATTTCGCGGTTGTAATAAACAGCCCTTTTTGCGTCTGCTGTCCTTGGAGCGCGCCGACAAATTTCTGGATATCCGGTTTCCCCACAGTCTGATCAGTGGCCAATTGTTTCGCCTGGATATAAATGCTGCTGAATCCGAGCTGGTCCTCTTTGATGATTCCGTCTATTCCACCGTCGTTTGACGGCTGGGTGACCATGCCCGCCTCGGAGATACCGTTCCCATATCCCATACGGAGCAGCAGGCTGACTACCAGCTTCTCAAACTCGGTAGGCGACAATTTCATTACTTCATCCATGAGTTGACCTGATAGCGCTGCCGTCACCTGCTGGAACGCGGCGTCAAGCACCTCCATGGGAGACTCGTCCTTTTCTTCGTTGACTATACTGAGCGCGTTAGGCGTTATGGTTCCACGGAACCCTCTGAATTTTTCCGACTTTTCCAGATACTTAATGTTTATTTCTTCCCCGGACGCTAAAGCCTTTCTGCCGCTGTCGGTGATGCGGTATTTTCCTCTGGACGGGGTTTCTATAAGACCGGCCTTGTCCAGGTACGTCCTCGCCCACGCGACACGGTTGTCAAAGGTACTCTGCTTACCGCTGGGCAGCATTTCCGCGAGATCTTCTTCCGAAAGCCGCATCTCTGAAGCGAGTATTTGCCTGACCTCCCTGGCGGTATGCAGCTCACCGTCGTTTACCGCGACCAGAAACCCCTTAAAAAACTCAAAAAACTTCGGGACAGCCATTATCAACAACCCCCAATTCTCTATGTTTGGCCAGTTTTCCATATTTCAAGTATATCATCAGTTTAAACGATAATCAATATATGTTTCGAGGCTTCAGCGGCACGGGTGACGCGCCGGTACACTCCTGGTACGCATCGCCGCGACCGGCGCAAGCCGCTGACAGCTTCCGCGGACGAACTGCCGGTCAATGCAATATCCATATGACAGAACCGCTTCTATACATTATATTTATACCTCAGTTTTTCTTGTAAATAAAACGCAAATTGTAATAGTTTTGATGCCTCTTTGATACAACTCTGTGGCAGAATATTTACCTGGAGGTAGTTATAATAAATTTAACATATGTGAACGGAAATTTTAAAAAAACCGGGAACATTTGGCGCGAAGAAACTGTCTCAATAAAGAACGGCTAAATACGCGCGCAGATTGTGGAGGAGGATTTAAAAATGAAAAAAATCAGACGTCCGATTGTGTTTATTCTGGCTGCCGTGATGGTACTGATGTGCCTGAGCGGATGCGGCAAGGCCGGAGAAGATACAGACACGGGCAGCGGCAACTCAAACAGTTCAGACAACAGCGGCAGCGGCGGGACGACCTACACGTACACTTCGGATTTTCAAGAAATAACCGGCGAATTCCAGAGCTTTTCCAGCTCCTGTGTCACGGGTGACAGCATAGTATTCGCCGCGTATGTGGTGACAGGCACGCAGACAGAGACCATGGACGACGGCAGCGATTACACATACAACGTGACTGAGATGCGCCTGTTCTCCATGAACCTTGACGGAACCGATGTCCACGAGCTGACGGCCTACACGCCGACCCCGCTGCCTGAGGGGGTTGAGGGCAACGCCTATATGAGCGCCATGACGAACGGCGTTGACGGGACAATACTGGCGTTGGAGGATGTGTATTCCTACTGGTTCGACACACCGGAGGACTTCAGCGGAACGGAAGACGAGCAATGGGACTACTATAGCTATGACGAGGATTACTATCTTCGGACACTGGACAGCACCGGCGCTGAGATCAGTTCCATAAACCTGACGGAGCTGCTGGCCGGGGGACAGTCCGAAGACACCTCCTACATTGAGGGCGACGTCGCGTACGATGACTATTTTTATGTGAACACGATCGCTTCGGACACGGCTGGGAACATTTACATATGTTCAGATACCAATCTGATCGTACTGGATCCCAACGGGCAGAAGCTCATGACGTTGGAGTCGGAAAACTATATTGAAAACTCGATCACCCTCGCCGACGGCACCGTGTACTTTTTAAGCTATGGTCAGATTGAAGAGACAGCAGATGGTGAGGATGGCTCATGGGGATATATGCTCCAGCCGGCTGATCTTGAGACTAAGGACTGGGGGGAGAAGGTTTTCCTTCCCTCTTATAGCAACAGATTATGCCGGGGAACCGACGATTACCAGGTATGCATGGTGAACGGCACGTCCTTCTGCGGCGTGAACCTGGAAACGGGCGAGACAGCTTCGCTGTTCAACTTCCTGAACTGCGACGTGAACCCCAGCGACATAGAATTCCTGGAGATGGGCGAGGACGGATCCGTGCTTGTGCTGACGACCGCGTGGGACAGCGCCAGTCAGTTAAGCACAGCGGAACTTGTGACGATACATCAGGTTGACGCGTCTACATTGCCGGAGAAAACAACCCTGACCTTCGCGTCGGTTTATGTGGACTATAATCTCAGAAGCACAATAATAGATTTTAACCGCAGCAGCAATGAATACCGTATTGAAGTTCTCGACTATTCCGAGTATGATACATCTGAGGACAGCGACGCCGGAATGACAAAGCTCCAGACAGAAATGCTGGCCGGGAAGGTACCGGATATGTTCTCGACTAACAATATGCCCGTGTCTCGTCTCGCGGCGGCCGGGTACCTTGAGGATCTGTGGCCGTACATAGAGTCTGACACCGAGATAGGCGGCAGAGACGGGGTTGTCACGAGCGTATTCGACGCGTTGAGCAGCAACGGGAAGCTCTATCAGATAATGTCCAGCTTTGAGATCAAAACCGTCCTTGGCTCAAGCAGCATCCTTGGCGACAGGATGGGCTGGACCTTTGAGGAGCTGCAGGAGACTATAGATCAGCTGCCGGATCTGCAATACATCTTTGACCCCAGCTACACGAAAGATGACGTGCTGTCGGAATTGAGCTATTCGTGCATGGATGATCTGGTGAACTGGGAGACCGGCGAGTGCAGATTCGACACGCAGGAATTTATAGATATGCTGAACTTCGCGAACCTGTTCCCGGCGGAGTTCGACTGGGAGACATTCCAGAATGAGCAGAGTTCTTCAAGCTCGACGGTATACATCGACTCCTACGAGGCTATAGCCAGCGGACAGCAGCTTCTGTTCACAGACTGGGTGTACGATTTCAGCAGCTGGAGATATGATGACAGGGCGATAGGCGGCTCCACGTTCATCGGGTTCCCAGGCGGCAGCGGGAACGGCAGCTCATTCGTCTTTGACAGTGGGGCAGTCGCCATGAGCTCCACCTGCGCGGACAAGGAGGGCGCCTGGCAGTTCATGAGGTTGCTGCTGACCGAGGAATATCAGGAAGAGCACACATATGGGTTACCCACGAATAAGGCGCGGTTCGACGCGGCGCTGAAGGAGGCCACCACACCTGTCTACAGTACCGATCCGGATACGGGCGAGCAGGTTGAGTCAACATATACAATATGGATATCGGACGACAACCAGATCGAGATGACAGAGGCAGTTTCCCAGGAGGACGCGGACAGGATCCTGGCGCTCATCAATTCGACCACAAGTATGTATACCCGTGACGAGGAGATATATAATATTGTATCGGAACAGGCCGGCGCGTTTTTCGCGGGGGACAAGACCGCCGAGGAGACGGCACGGCTCATCCAGAGCAGCGTGAACATCTACGTCAACGAACAGAGATAAC
>CAYQWH010000001.1:40393-51231 GCA_964421265.1 uncultured Oscillospiraceae bacterium
AACGAACAGAGATAACAAGCAGAGATAACGAAGAAGGAGGGAGCTTGTTGGAGAAGAAAAAGAAAAATAGTGGACAAGGGGCGCGGAAGGCGAAGGATTTTCTCAGGAGTATGTGTTTTCTTGGGCCAAGCCTCTTTGGTGTTCTGCTCTTCTTTATCGTGCCGTTTGGCGTTGTGGTTTACTACGCCTTCATAAAAAGCTCCCTCGACCCGACATTTGTGTTCCTTGATAATTTCAAGGCGCTGTTCAATAATTACGCGTTCCGGCTTGCCGCCAAGAACACTCTCCGGTTCTCGGCGACAGCGGTTCCTCTGGCGGTGGTGCTGGCGTTACTGCTGGCACTGCTGCTTGAGACGCGGATCCCGATGAAAAGCCAGCTTCGGACGTTTTTCCTGAGCCCGATGATGGTACCTGCCGCGTCGGTGGCGCTCATCTGGCAGGTGATTTTCTCTAACAACGGCACGCTGAACGCGTTCCTGTCGATTTTCGGGCAGGACAAGATAGACTGGTTCAAGTCCGATTACGCGCCGCTTGTCATAACGGCGCTGTTCCTGTGGAGGAACCTGGGCTACAACATGATACTTTTCATGTCCGCCCTCGCCAATGTGCCGGGTGAGCTTCTTGAGGTCTGCGATGTGGAGGGCGCGTCCTCGACGTATAAGTTCTTCGCCGTCAAAATGCGCTATCTGTCGCCCACCATACTTTTCGTGGCTATACTGTCGCTTATAAACTCATTTAAAATCTTCAGAGAGGTATATATCCTGACGGGGAGTTACCCCTATGAGAGCCTATATACGCTACAGCACTTTATGAACAACACGTTTTTAGACTATCAGAAGCTGTCGGCGGCGGCGGTGGTGATGGCGATAGTTATGGTTCTGATTATCGCGGCGCTCTTTAAAATCGAGGACTGGTTCGGAAAGGATGTGGAAGGATGAAAAAACGTCATTTACTGGGCAGAACCATATCATTTTTGATTTCCCTGACGTTCGCGGTGATGTTTCTTCTCCCGACGGTCCTGACGATAACGAACTCATTTATGTCGGAGACGGAGCTGGCCGCGAACTATGGCAACGCCCTCGGCGTTTCCGGCGCGTACATATCGGAGCGCGTGAACCTGAAGTTCATACCCGATGAAGTGACGTTTTCCCAGTACCGACGGGTACTGCTGCAAAGCCCGGACTATCTTCTGAAGTTCTGGAACTCGGTCATACTTGTCGTACCGATTGTGATCTTGCAGGTAAGTATCGCCGCGCTGGCCGCTTATGGGTTCACGCGGTGGAGAGGAAAAGTCAGGGCGATAATATTTTTCATGTATGTCATTCTGACGCTGATGCCATATCAGGTCACGCTTGTGCCTAATTATATGGTATCGGATTGGCTGGGCATCCTGAACACGCGCTGGGCGGTCATACTTCCCGGAGCGTTCGCGCCGTTTTCCGTGTTCCTGCTCACGAAGTTTATGCGCCGCATACCGAAATCACTGATTGAAGCGGCGACGCTTGACGGGGCGAGCGAGTGGCAGATATTCACCAAAATCTGTCTCCCACAATGCCGCGCCGCGCTATATTCAATTACTATTCTTGTGTTTATTGACTACTGGAACATGGTCGAGCAGCCGATAATACTCCTGGAGGATGAGTCCATGCAGCCGCTGTCGGTTTATCTCTCAACGATAAATTCCGGAGAAACAGGACTTGCGTTCGCGGTTGCCACAATATATATGATACCGCCGCTTTTGCTCTTCCTTTACGGTGAGGATTACCTCGTGGAGGGCATAGCGCACCAGGGTTCCGTGAAAGGGTGATTAAGCTTGAAGGACGAGAAAAAGAAACATCGCGGTTGGGTCAAGAACGCGGTAATAGTATTTCTATCAATAATGCTTGTTCTGACATTCTTTTCCAGCACGATTATGAACGCCTCTCTGCCGCAGGTAGCGGTTCAGACTGTGCAGGGCGGCACGATAAATTCGCAGGTTCGCGGTACGGGTACAGTTACGGCGGTGGAGGTTTACGAGGTGCGTCCCGAGGAGACGAGAACGGTTCAATCCGTGCTGGTGACTACCGGACAGGAAGTGTCGCCGGGCGATACATTAGTCACGTTTGCCGACGCCGAGCTGAACCAGGAGGCGATTGACTCCGCGCGGACAACGCTCAGGGACATGGAGACGGCCTATCAGAAAGCGCTTATATCCGCTACCAGTTTTGACTACATAAAGGAGGACACAAATATCACGCGTCTAACGCAGTCGCTGGCCGATGCCGAGAGTGAGCGCGACGCTCTTGCCGTGCCGGACGACGAATATGACGCCGCGAGGAACACAGTGCTGCAAGCTGAGGCGGCACTCGCCGACGCCAAAAACGCCCAGAAGGCCGCCGAACAGAACGTCAAAACGGCGCAGAGAACCATGGAGAGCTATACCGAGGGCGGCGGGAACATTGAAGCTGTCAAGGCGGCCAGACAGTCGTTGGAGGACAGACAGGCGGAGCTTACGACGGCGAGAGAATCGGTGACCGCGGCTGAAAACGCGCTCCAAGACGCGCGGACTAATTTGCAGACCGTTAAAAAGGTTTACGACGCCGCGTACGACGCCTTGGTCGATGAGGCCGAACAGTGGATCATAGACGATTATAACAGGCAGCACGGTTGGAACGTGCCGGAATACGACGAAACCGAGTCTGACAATAACTCAGACGATTCGAACAACACAACCGATCCTGGTACAGATCTTCCAAACACGGACGACACTAACGACGAGAATCCCGATAACATGGACAATCCAGATACTGATAACCCCAACACGGATAACCCCGACACGGACAATCCTGAAAATCCAGATACTGAGAATCCCAATACTGAAAATCCTGATACGGACAATCCCGACAATCCCGATAATCCTGACACGCAGCCGGAGACGACGGATCCGGATGAATCGGGCGGTCAGGACAATACCATTAGTTCAGATGAATACAGGGCAAACATAGCGACGTCAGGTTCCGGGTACATTGAGCCTTGGAAACTGCTTACTGATCTTCAGCAGCGCACATTGATAAGCCAGAACCTGGAAGATTACCTGCCCGCGCAGGCGATCCGTTGCAGCAGGAACGAGACTAAACATTCTTATCTTGGCGTGAGCCATTACGAGGCGTATACCAAGATAACGGAGGCGGAGAACAGCATAGAGAGCGCGAAGAGCGCGGTGAGCGACGCTGAAGAAGCCGTTAAAAAAGCGGAGACGGCGGTATCGGATGCCCAGACCGCTTACGACACGGCATATAATGAGTATAATGAGGCAAATTTAGAGGATGATTATTATCAGGCCTGCAAGAACGCGTATGAGGACGCCCAGGATGATCTGGAGGACGCGCAGGAGAATGTGACGTTTGCTGAGGAGGCTGTTCAGGACGCGCAGTCCGCGCTCTCGGAACTGGACACGCGCAAATCGAGCTATAAAGAGGCTGTGCAGAACGTCAGGAGCCTACAGGAACAGATAGAGGACGCGGTGCAGAACCTGACGCTTCAGCAGCAGAGCGATTCGGTGACGGAACAGCTTGAGGCGCTTGACCTTGCCAGCCAGCGCGAGGCGATCAACGATCAGCAGGCGCTTGTCTGGGAACTTGAATCTCAGGGCGGTGACGAAGACTCAATACAGGCTCAGGTGTACGGAATCGTATCATCAATTTCTGTCACAGCGGGCGGCGAGGCCACAGCGGGCGAGTCAATATTATCTATCGAGGTACCGGATCGCGGCTATGAACTGGAGTTCACCGTCACGCTTGAGCAGTCCCGGCGTGTCAGCGTCGGTTCGACGGCTCAGCTTTCTACAAGCTACTGGTGGGGAAATGTGGACATTAACGCGACTCTCGTTACTATCCGCACTGACCCCAAGGCTCCTCAGCAGAACAGGATACTGGTTTTCTCCGTAACGGGTGAGGACGTAGAGAGCGGTACATCCCTCACGCTCTCCGTAGGCGCAAAGAACAGCGCTTATGAGATGCTCGTTCCCACAAGCGCGGTGCGTGAGGATTCCAACGGCTCGTTCGTATATGTACTTGACGCGAAGCAGACGCCGGTCGGGAACAGATATAAGGCGCGCCGGGTCGATGTGCAGACATTGGACGCGGACGACGTGAACACTGCGATCAGCGGATCGCTGAACAGCGGCGACTATGTTATTACTACCTCTACCGCTCCGGTGGAGAACGGTACATATGTGCGGCTTAATGAATCCTGATGGAGCGAACAGCGCAAGCGCCTGCCGTTTACTGCGCGGCTCTGTTCTTCGCTTTGCCACCGCGCGGAGCGAAAAAGCGCGGCGGCCACAGTAAACGGCGTATGCAATGGCGTATTGTAAACACAAACCACATTTTCTTTACCGGAAAGCTGTGGGAACTTGAAGATTGGGGGCGCGTTTGCTTCTGTGAAAAAAATTCTGACAGGAAAAACAATATGTGCCGCGCTTCTGGGACTTGCCGCGATTGTCTGTGCCGTGGTCTATTGGCACCTTTCGCGGGTTTTACAGTCACAGCTTGTGGCGGAGCGCTTCCGTGGCGACAGCGATATTCAATTTGAACAGACAACAGCGTTTTTCCCCGCCGGCGGTGAGACGGACAGGCAGGGAGTTTTCACGTTCCAGCAGGAAGTAGACAGCGCGCTGCTGGAGGCGTCGATCGAGACGGATAATGGCGGCAGCCTGTGGATGGACGCTTACTGCGGTACTGGCAATGTCACCGTGACAGGCGAAAAGGATACGGCGGAGGTTTCCGCGATCGGCGTCGGGGGTGATTTTTTCCAGTTCCATCCGCTCTACCTGCGCAGCGGCGTGTATATATCCGGTGACGACCTTATGGAGGACAGAGTCGTGCTGAATGTGGAACTTGCGTGGCGGCTCTTCGGCGGTACGGATGTAGCGGGACTTACTGTGACGATAAGCGGTGAGCCATATTTAGTGGCGGGCGTTGTAGAGATGGAGGACGATTTCGCGTCCAAAAAGGCGTATTCGGACAGCTTATGTATTTTCATGTCCATTGACGCGCTGAGCGCGTTGACAGATTGCGGAATATCCTGCTATGAGCTTGTGTGCGCGAGTCCGGTATCCGGTTTTGCCGAGGGTATCTTACAAGACGGGTACGCCAACGCTGTGACGGTGACGAACACCGGCCGGTTTTCGCTGTCGTCCGAAATAGAGCTTCTCAAGAGCTTTACGGCGCGTTCCGTGCGACAGGCGCCCGTGTCATATACGTACTGGGAAAACGCGGCGAAGGTGATGGAAGACACACTTTGCCTTATACTTATCCTGATAGTTATGCTTTCAATCTTCCCTGTATTATTGCTGCTGATCGGTTTAGCGCGTCTTGTGAAAAAGGGCGTGCGGCGGCTGAAGGCGTCCGCGCCCGGGTTTTATAATCGCTATGTCGAAAGGCGCTGGGAGAAGAAGCATGGGAGGTAGACGCTATGTCCGCGGTGGAGTTTAAGAATGTTAGCAAAGTGTATGACGGAAAGGTGGAGGCGGTAAAGGATTTATCACTCGCGGTGGAGGATGGCGAGTTTGTTGTTTTAGCGGGTCCCTCCGGCTGCGGCAAGTCTACAACGCTGAGACTTCTCGCGGGACTTGAGGAGGTGACGGACGGTGAGATATACATAGACAGCAAACGGGTCGATACTCTCCCGCCCGGTAAGCGGAACGTGACAATGGTGTTCCAGAACTACGCTCTCTTCCCGCACATGACGGTTTTTGATAACATAGCGTTTCCCCTGAGACGGCGGCACATGGCCGGTTCCGCAATAAAGGAAAAAGTCCACGAAACGGCGGAGCTTCTTGGCATTACGGAGCTTTTAAAGCGAAAGCCCAAGGAACTTTCCGGCGGACAGAAACAGCGCGTCGCGATTGGAAGGTCACTTGTCCGCGACGCGAGTGCGTTTCTTATGGATGAACCGCTGTCAAATCTGGACGCGGCTCTGAGGAGCCAGCTTCGCATAGAGCTTCTGAGGCTCCGTGAGCGGATACACGCCACGTTCCTGTACGTGACCCACGATCAGACAGAGGCGATGACTTTAGGGGACAGGATTGTAGTGATGCGCGATGGCGTGGTTCAGCAGTCAGGCACGCCGCTTGAGATATACAATAACCCAGAGAACCTGTTCACGGCTGGATTTATCGGCACGCCGTCGATGAATTTTCTGGACGCGGAACTGTTCGTGAGCGGGGAGCAATTCGCTGTAGATATAAACGGTTTCAGAATACCTCTCACTCAGGAGCGCAATACATTGCTGAAAAGCCGAGGCATGAGCGCGGATCCCCGTCCTGTAACTGTAGGCGTAAGGCCGGAACACATAAAGCTGTCCAACAGCGGCATCCCTGCGGAAGTGACGTTTGTCGAACAGCTCGGCAGCCTGGAATACATACACGCGGTCACGGGCGATATGGAGATCATGGCTGTCACAGCTCCCGTAAATCCCGGAAAAGATGTGCGCCTGTCGATAGATCCCGAAAAAATACATATATTTGACGCCGGAACCGGCAATAGTATTTTTCAATAAAACGCAATTTACCCTCTCTGAATAAACAGAGAGGGTAAATCCAAACCATAATGAGAGGGAGGAAGTGCGGATTTACAAATAAACCCGCCGGAAGTTCGGCTGGGCGTGGGAACACCCAACCGCTTCAAGAGGAATCGCTACAATACACATTGTATACCTTATCCTTATGATATGTGTTAAGTTTTTTTGAACTTTCTATTAACTTTTTATTAACTCTGCAAGGTTTCCGCCGGCTGCCGTGACCGCTCAGAGTTGTTTTTGCCACTTGCCAGCTTCAGCGTAAAGACAAATTTGGTAATGCCGTCTTTACTTGTTACGTATATGTTCTCGTCGTGGCTGTCGAGTATGGTCTTGACAATATAGAGTCCCAGGCCCACGCCGTCGCGATCCATGTTGCGGGAGCGGTCGGTCTTATGAAAGCGTTCAAATATCAGCGGCAGCTCATCCTGTGAAATAGTCTCACCCTTGTTTTCGACTGATATATAGGCTTTGCCGCCCTCTTTCCAAAGGGCGATGCCTATAGAGGAGCCGGGTGACGCGAATTTTGCCGCGTTATCTATAAGATTATATATGACCTGAGTAATCGCGTCCTTGTCACCGAGCGCGTTGACAGGTTCTTCCGGCAGCTGCGGCTCCACGTCAAGGCCCCGGTCGGTGATCTTTTTCTCCAGAGACAGAAGCGTCTGACATATAACCTCGGACACATCAAATGTGGCCATCTTTCGCTCACGGCCATTGCCGTCCTGAAGCTGTGACATATCCAGCATTCCGCGCACGAGCCGCGACAGCCGTTTCGTCTCGGAGGATATGACCGCGAGATAATCGCGCTCCTTCTCCGGCGGTATTGTACCGTCAAGTATTCCGTCGGCGAACCCGGTTATTGTCGTCATGGGCGTTTTAAGTTCGTGCGACACGTTCGCGATAAGTTCGCGTCTTGACCGTTCCGATTGTTCCAGAGAATCCGCCATCGCGTTAAAAGATTCCGCAAGTTCTCCGATCTCGTCGTCACGGTACCCCGTCTCAACTCTCGCGGAGAAATCACCGCGTCCGAATTTCTCCGCGGCCTCGGCTATCTGCTTTATGGGCTTCGTCTGACGCACGGTTGACACAAAGCTTAGGAGAAACGCGAGTACAGCCACAATTAGCGCGCCAACCATGAACATACTCAGGAGCCTGTACCATACGGTGAGCATATCGTTAATAGCGCAGGACAGGAAAATATATCCCTCCCCGTACTCCGAATGTTCTCCGGGAAGCGCCATACCTACCACATAGCACTCCTCGCTGAACAGACCACCCAATGTGCTTGACGCGCTGAATTTGCCCTCAATGTTAATCGTGGATATGAAATCAGACGGAACCGTTGCCCCTATGTGTTCGCATTTGTCCATCTCATCGGAACAGGATACCACATCACCGCCGCCGTTCGTGACGAGCACTTGAAATCCCGTAGTCTCATTCATCCACTGCATCATGGCGTGTACTTCCTGCTCCGCCGCGCCGCCCCACTCCTCTATACAAGCGGATACGAGCTTTCCGGAAGTGGCGGCGTTGTTTTCCATCGTCTCCACACGATTTCTGAATACCAGATTATAGCTTGCGACTATAACGAGAACGCCTATGGAAAGCAGAGTCAGGCAAAGGAGCAGAGCGATATGAATAAAATTTTTAAAGTATACGCCTCGGAGCCGCTGCCTCATGTCTCAATTTCCCTCAGCTCAAATTTATAACCCACGCCCCAGACGGTTTTTATTGACCATTTCTCACTGACATTTTCAAGCTTCTCCCTGAGGCGCTTTATGTGCACATCCACAGTCCTTGAATCGCCAAAGTAATCGAAACCCCACACCTCGTCAAGAAGCTGATTCCTTGTATACACGCGGTTCGGCGTCGAGGCAAGGTGATAGAGCAGCTCCATCTCCTTGGGCGGAAGATCGACCTTCTTCCCGTTGACAGTAAGCTCAAACGAATCCATATCAATAATCAGCCTGTCAAAGCACAGCCTCTTCGCGTTCTCGTTCTCTTCCGCTGAACCTCTTCGCATAACGGCGTGGATCCTTGCCAGAAGCTCCTTGACTTCAAAGGGCTTCACAATATAGTCATCCGCGCCCATTTCAAGACCCGACACCTTATCGACTGTTTCCCCCTTTGCCGTCAGCATAATTACAGGGACTTTGCTGGACACCCGTATCTCCCTCAGTACGCTCCAGCCGTCCATAACCGGCAGCATGACGTCAAGCAGAACCATATCCGGCTTGTCCTTCTCAAACTCGGCAAGGCCCTTACCTCCGTCATGGGCAATTGTGACAATAAATCCTTCCTTTTCCAGATACAGTCTCAAAAGCTCCGCGATATTAACATCATCCTCTATAACCAAAACCTTGCTCACTTCTATCTCTCTCCCTTTTCTGAAATTTTGACAATAATCGCTGGAAACTTGGAACGGCAGATTGCGATGCCGTTTACTACTATTATATATTATAATCTTCAATTCAAAATTTAGGTTAACAAATTGTAAAGATAGGGTACCCGCAAGAGCGCGTATCAGGCGACCATATTTGCTGAGGCGGTACGACCATGATAAGGGGAGAAGCCGAAGCTGTCATACTTCTCGACCTGCGTCAAGGCGTATTGCCGTGTTTGCCGTATACAGGTACGATAAGGCTCACCGCCAATACGCGAAGAGCCGGATGCTTATCAACGCCACGGCACAGGAAGCGCGTGAGCGCCGTCATGTGACCGCGCGGGATTGCGAACTGGTTCTCCGACCTGCCCCGCCTGTTTCTTGAAAGCCCCTCCGCCTTTGCGTGAGCACATTTCTGAAAAAAATCGCGAAAAACCCTTGACAATCGGAAAAAGATAATGTATAATAGGAGTGAAGTTAAGGACGATTAGCTCAGCTGGTATGAGCATCCGCTTGACGTGCGGAGGGTCACAGGTTCAAGTCCTGTATCGTCCACCAGACCAACCTCCCGACCACGGGAGGTTTTCTTTTTATAGAAATTGACGCTTTAAGTACCGTTTATCATAAAATTACGCGAGGGGGTCATCTTATGGCAGAACAGGAAACGGCAGTATTAACACCTTTTTCGCGGGTGAACCTTGTGCCAATGGCAAATATCGCGGGGTTTGACGTGCGTCCCGGTCTATATGAGATTTCAGGCGCTACAGCAATACCCTGCGGCGTAAATTTTACGGTCTATTCCCATGGAGCCACATCCTGTGAACTGCTGCTTTTCCACAGGAAAGCCGAGGAGCCTTATGCCGCGCTGCGGTTCCCGGATAGCTACCGCATCGGCAAGGTGTGGTCAATGATCGTGTTCGGGCTTGACATTGAAGACTTTGAGTACGCCTACAGGATGGACGGCCCTTGTGATAAAAAGCGGGGGCTGATTTTCGATAAAAGCAAGTACCTTCTGGACGTTTACGCCCGTTCCGTTACCGGGCAAAGCGTATGGGGCAGAGAAGCTCCGCCGTCCAGCTATCGCGCGCGCGTTGTGCGCAGTGACTTTGATTGGGGAGACATCCGCGCTCCCCTTATTCCGATGGATGATCTTATTATTTACGAGCTGCACGTCCGTGGATTTACAATGGACGAGTCGTCGGGCGTAAGGCACAGGGGCACATTCTCGGGACTTATGGAAAAGATACCGTATCTGAAAGAGCTTGGAGTAAACGCGGTGGAGCTTATGCCGATATTCGAGTTCGACGAGATGCGTGACTGTCGGGAGGTGGACGGCAAACAGCTTATTGACTACTGGGGCTATAACCCTGTGAGCTTTTTCGCGCCGAACACCAGTTACGCCAGCAGCGCGGAGTACAACAGGGAGGGCACGGAGCTCAAGGAATTGATACGGGCCTTTAATAAGGAGGGAATTGAGTGCTTCCTTGATGTTGTGTATAATCACACAGCGGAAGGCGACGAACACGGGCCGTTTTTCTCCTTCAAGGGAACTGACAACAACATATATTATATGCTGACGCCGGACGGCAGATACTATAATTTCAGCGGCTGCGGCAACACGCTTAACTGTAACCATCCGGTGGTGCAGAAGCTTATACTGGACTCGCTGCGCTACTGGGTGACATCCTACCACGTAGACGGGTTCAGGTTCGATCTCGCGACAATACTTGGCCGGAACGAGGACGGGTCGCCTATGAGCCAGCCGCCGCTTCTGCGGACGCTGGCGTTTGACCCGATACTCGGAAACGTAAAGCTGATAGCGGAGGCGTGGGACGCGGGCGGTCTTTATCAGGTAGGCAGTTTTCCCGCGTGGAACCGCTGGGCGGAGTGGAAC
>CAYQWH010000002.1:0-39434 GCA_964421265.1 uncultured Oscillospiraceae bacterium
TATTCGATTTCATCCGAGGCGTCCGGCCCATGGATATTGTGCTGGCGCACATAGTCCATCAGATGCTTAAACGTCACATTATAGGAGACGTATCCGTGGTTATTCGGGTCGTCAATCTCCACCTTTTTCGCTATACACGGGCTGATAAACGCCAGCTTATCCGTTAGCTTCATGTACTTTCGTACATATATCGCCGCGCACATCATCGGGCTTTGTATAGGGACGAGCTTCGGGATAAGCTCCGGAATATAGCGTTCGATATAGCTGACCACCACCGGACATGGCTGTGAGATGCCGCCTGTCAGATTATGTGTCGCAAAGTAGTTAACATATCCCCATGTAGTAATATCCGCGCCGAAGCTGACGCTTATAAAGCGGTTGACGCCAGCCCGCTTTAAGCCGCCTAATACTTTTTTATACTCATTGGGATAGTTGGCCTGAAATGATGGGGCAATAAGGACAGATATACGTTCACCGTTGTTGAGATCCGCGAAGAAGCGTTCCGTATCGTCCATATACTCTCTCGCCTGATGTTCACAGGCGTGGAGGCACGCGCCGCACTTAACGCAATTCTCTCCGTGAACCTCGATACGCTGACCGCCAGTGCCGTCATCAACCGACCAGTTGGCCGATGGTACAGGACAGACTGAGATGCAGCGGTTACAACCTTGACACAGGTCGTTTGTGTAAACTAATGACTTCATATAGGAACCTCTTTCTGATCCTGAGCCTGCATATCGTACCTGGTGGTCCCCGGATCGTATGCTTATAAAATATTATAGAATGATATACGATTTTTGTCAATAAAAATCGTACAATATTCTTACTGCCGGATAAACAGATTTTTTCGTTTTTCCCGTTGAAATCAGCCCGCAAACGTGTTAAAATTGCAGATGGGAATCGTTGAAAGGTGAGCTTCCCGATTTGAACGCGGGATTACGTTCGTTTCTGATGATACTGATACCAGATTAAAAGATATAATCCGGTATCACGCGCGCAAGCGTGCTCGTGCCGCACACAGCGCGTCACGCTGTCTCCGCAGCCCCTGATATATATATGTATAACACTTATATCGGGGATCAGTATGAAGCGCGGCAGCACAATCTGACGGACACGTATAGATTATCTTGAAACAGGCTTTGGAGAAAGGGGATGGCGCTGTATGGTGACCGAGAGCGAACAGGATACGACGGCGGCAGGTGAACAGCTTGCGGCGATACTGCGTCCCGGCGACGTCCTGGCTTTCTTTGGGGAGATAGGAGCCGGTAAAACCGCTTTTATACGCGGCATCGCGAAAGGATTGCGGCTTAACTCGCGAGTCTCAAGTCCGACGTTCACAATTGTAAACGAGTACCTGGGCGATATACCGCTCTTCCACTTCGATATGTACCGTCTGTCGTCCGCCGATGAGCTTTTCGAGATCGGTTGGGAGGACTACCTTGCGCGCGGCGGCGTGTGCTGTGTGGAGTGGAGTGAAAACGTTGACGGCGCGTTCCCCGACAACACTATCCGTGTAATCATCGAGAAGTTGGGCGACACGCGGCGCGGCATAACCGTATCATTCCCGGACGGGAGGTCAATATGGTAACTCTTGCAATAGAATCATCAGCAAAGGCGGCGTCTGTGGCGTTGACGCGTGACCACACACTGATCGCACAGTTCTTCGAGTCCGGTACGCTTACTCACTCGCGGACGCTCCTGAAGATGGCGGAAGATATGCTCTCCGGTCTGAATATGAAGCTGCCGGAGGTGGACGTAATCGCTGTCGCCACAGGTCCCGGATCGTTTACCGGTATCCGCATAGGCGTCGCGGCGGCGAAGGGCCTGTGCTGGGGCCTTGACAAACCCGTCTGCGGGGTATCCACCCTTGAGGCAATGGCGTACCAGCTTTCCGACCGCGAGAACTGCGTTATTTCCCCTGTCATGGACGCCAGACGTAACCAGATCTACAACGCGAAGTTCAAATCTGTTGGCGGCAAGCTCGTCCGTATTACCGACGACCGCGCGATATCCGTCGCGCAGCTCCTCTGTGAGGCGGCGAACGACAAAACTCCATACTTTCTGGTGGGAGACGGCGCGGTTATGTGCTACAACGCGTTCGCTGGTGCCGGGCTGCCCGCCGCGCTGCCGCCGGAGCCGCTGCTGCTGCAAACCGCGTGGGGCGTGGCGAAAGCCGCAGAACGCGTGGAACCGGTCAACGCCAATGATATTACGCCGAACTACCTCCGTCTGTCTCAGGCGGAACGGGAACGGTTAGAAAAGGAAAAGAAACAAGGAGGAAATGGAAATGTCTGAACTGCACGTACTTGAGCATCCGCTTATTTATCACAAGCTGTCCATACTGCGCAATAAAAATACCGGTTTGAAGGAATTCCGCGAGATAATAGGCGAAATATCGACGCTCATGTGCTATGAAGCCACACGGAACCTGCCCACCGAGGAAAAAGAAATCGAGACACCTATCGCGACAGCCAAAGTCCGGGAGATGACAACGCTCATCACCGTTGTGCCGATTCTGAGAGCCGGACTGGGAATGGTTGATCCCATGCTCAAGCTCCTGCCCTCCGCGCGGGTCGGACACATCGGACTTTTCCGTGATCCCGACACCCATGAACCGATTAAATATTACTGCAAGATGCCCGAAGACATTTCCGAGTCCGATGTATTCATAGTGGATCCGATGCTCGCGACGGGTGGCTCCGCGTCGGCGGCCATAACGTTCGTTAAAGAGTTCGGCTGCAAGTCCATTACGCTTATGGATATAATCGCCGCGCCCGAAGGCATCGCGCTGGTACAGAAGGACCATCCGGATGTGGATATTTACGTCGCGGCGGTTGATGAGAAGCTGGACGATAAGGCATACATCGTTCCGGGACTCGGCGACGCCGGAGACAGGATCTTCGGCACCAAGTGAGTATCCATACGAGTTCTTTTTAAAGAGCTTTATGTATAGCGCGGCGCGAGCGCGCAACCGCGTGCGTATCCGAAGTCATATCTTTTAATTTGGAATTAGTATGAGGCAAAACCCGTCCCCAAGAATCGGCGCCGCCGTTCGGAAAACCCGCGTCGATTTTTGGGGACGGGCTGCTTTATTGGTACAGGCGTATCCGCTTTACGGCGCTCCCCGCGCCGTGACGCGCGTAATCACCCACGCGTGAAATGTTTTAATCTGGGGCCAGTACCAGACCCAGCGTCAGGATACCCTCGTTCTCAGCGTATATCGTGTCGAACTGAGACAACGGCAGCGGCGCTATGCCAACGCCCGCCTCGATGGTATATCCCGGTCTGTTGTAGGCGGATATGAACCAGTCCTTATACCCGGCATATGCCGAGGCCGCCGGCGTAAGCTCCAGCGTGTAACCGCTAACCGACGCGAATCGCTGTCCTATCTCCAGCGAGTTCTTCGGCATATAATCCAGATATTTCCAATATATCACCCGTCCCTGCGTGTGATATGAGAGTGTCAGGGAAAAGTTATGAGCCTGCGTGTACGAGTATACCGCGCGACTCTCGGGTATTTCCAGCGGCGCGGCGCCCACATAATCTCTCGGCGCGGGGGAAACATATCCTTGGGCAAACTTTATATCGCGGGCCTCGCTCCATCCCGCCGGATACTGGAGGTTCGGATCCACCCCGACTATGTTCGCTTTCCAGCCGTCCGGGAACGCTATCGCCGGGTAGTTTTTCGATATGGCATACGCGTTGTCAAAATACGCCCCGGAATCGAGTTCCCCTGTCACCAGCGACACACCGTCTGGATTTACCATCGGCATAACGTGCAGCATTGCCATATTATACAAGCTCTCCGCGCTCTCTCCGAATATCGTCCCCTCAGACGCGTATGCTCTCGCTAAATTTTCCAGATATGTCATAAGCAGCGTTGAAGTTATCCACTCATTCGCGTGATGTGTCGCGTTGTAGAACACATGGTTGGAGCCGGCGCCAATATCCACCGCGTAAAGCGGTTTGCCCATCTCGCTCCTGCCCACCCGGTTGACGTGGAGAAATGGGTACCTGGCGCCCAGCCCCTCAAGGCACAGCGCAAGGTAGGTGGGCGTCGTGGCAATTTGCGGCGATACAACCGGGTATTGGCGCGGTATTATCATCTGTGCCCCAATTGTCAGGTTCAGCGGCAGCAGCGTCGGGTTCGCTGTCTCTATAGCGCGTACCGTGGTCCCATACGCCCGCGAAAGCTTATAAAACGTGTCACCGTTTCTTATAGTATGCTTCACGTACCCGGTCAGGTACGACCTCAGCGCGTTCCATGTGCGCGGTCCCGCGACGCCATCCGCGTTCAGAGAATTTGCTCTCTGGAAATTTTTTACCGCGTTCACGGTATTTGTCCCGAATATGCCATCAGGTGAAGCTTGCAGAAATCCGGCGCGGTTCAGACCCAGTTGCAGAAGTTCAACAAATGTCCCTCTGTCGCCGTAACGGACTGTTTTAAACTCAGTCATATTTGCCTCCTTAATTTCAGGGTCATTATAGGGTATGCGCCTGTTTTTGAAAATAGACAAAAAACCGCGTTTTTTCTTTTTTCTGTCGGCGGTTCCGCGAACCTTCGCGAAATTCAAAGATGGCAAATGCTGTCAATCCCAAATCCGATATTTATTACTATTGTCATTTTAAAAGCATCAGGAAATATTATAATACGGACGGCATTGTAAATGGCGTTTACTAAAGAACACGAGGGGAGATGGGATAACTTGACAAGAAAAAGAGCAAAGCTTCACGTTGTACTGCTGCTGATACTGTTGTCCGTGGCATTGGCAAATGAAGCTTACGCCTCAGAGCTGCCAACGGAGCTGGTTCCCATGGGCTGCGCGGTAGGCATCACCGTCAGGAGCCAGGGCGTAATAGTCGCCGAAATATCGGAGATAGAGACAACAAGCGGCAAAGTGTCGCCGGCCCGTGACGCGGGACTTATGCCGGGCGACGTAATAACCAGAGTGGCGGGACAGGACATCGCGAGCGCGGAGGATCTGATGGCGGCGCTGGACGGCTGTGACGGCGCGGTGTCGATTCAGTTCACGCGTGACGGCGAGGCGCGCCAGGTGGATATCGCGCCGTGGTCGGACGGTGAACGGAGTTTTCTTGGCATATGGATAAAGGATGGCGTAACCGGTATAGGCACTATGACATTCTACGATCCCGCGACCGACTTCTTCGGCGCGCTGGGGCACCCGATCAGTGACAGCGAGACGGGTCTGATTATTCCTGTCGGCGAGGGGAAGATATTGAGCGCGGACATCACAGGTGTAACTCCCGGCAGCCCGGGAGCACCCGGTAGATTAGGCGGCGTTTTTGAAGCAAATGGCGCGATAGGCAATATTGAAAAGAACTGTGTTGTGGGAATTTTCGGCACAGTGGATGAAAATTTCACCTGCGACACGGCAAACTCAGTAGAGGTAGCTCCGGAGGACGATATAAGAGTTGGCGGCGCGACGATACTCTCCGCCGCCAGCGGCGAGGTCAGAGAGTATGACATTGAAATAGCGCGTCTCTACAGAGATAACGACGACGGCAGAGGCATGATGATAAAAATAGTTGACGACGAACTGCTGTCGCTTACAGGCGGCATAGTACAGGGCATGAGCGGCAGCCCGATTTTACAGGACGGTAAGCTTATTGGCGCGGTAACACACGTTCTGATTAACGACCCATCCAAAGGCTACGCCGTGTCTATTGAAGATATGCTCTCGGCGCTCCGGTGAACTGTCATGCCGCTCCCGGATTGAATGATTTATCTCAGATCGCGCGGCGGATGGAAACCATTAAAAACTGAGTTTCATGATAACTGGGACTTGCATATTTGGCAATTATACGTTAATATAAGTAGTGGCTGTCCCGACGCGTGGCGTCGGAACCGCCACTGCATTATCGTAAGGAGAAGATAACAGTCATGAACACGGCACATATAAACGCCCATAAGCCTAAGCGAAGAAAAACCGCCCTTATTGTTGTAATAGCTGTAGTTCTTGTCCTGCTGCTTATTGTCGGTACCATTGCGTTACTGGTGTATAGCCGCGTTGAAAAGTTAATTGCGGGGGCCGACTTTGAACTTGTTTACCGCGTAGAAAAAACCGGTACTGAGAGCGTAGTCTACGATGTCATGGACAAGATGGAAATCACCCGTGGTACTATAAAAGGCAGAGCTGTATCAGGTGTCGCCGAAGCGGAACTTATGCCGCAGGACAGCGACGAGTCGTTGGCGGACATTTTTGTTGACGAGGACGCGCTGCTCATCAACGTCGAGACGATATACAATTATCTGCTCGATATGCTTCTCAGTAAGCACCCGATTCTGGGCCAGCTCCCGCCGGACTGGTCCCTCGGTTCCTACATATCCCTTGACCAACTCATGGTGATTTTAGGAGCGGATGAGAGCGAAACCTCCAGCGGCGGTCTGGCGATCGCGGAACGCAAGCTGTTTGCTGACGTTGAGGACGGGCGAAGCGGGTACATATACTTCGATATTCCGGTCGAAGGGCAGGGGCTCAGCGTCGTCGCGGGGTTCTCCGTCCCGACCGCTATCAGGAAGAATGTGGCCGTACAAGTTATCGTGACACAGGAGGATCTTGGCTTCCGCGTTGTTATGAGCGGCATAGTAACCACGGTTGACGCCGACGCGCCCGACGCCCCAACATCACGCATAAGCGACGCGACAGTAGACAATATGGCTTTCCTGGTTGATATTGTCAAACGCTTCATATAAGATTGCAGCAAACGACATATATAATGTCGTTTGCTGCAATCTCAGGTTCCGCGTCATATACAGGCGTAGTGGCGCGGTATTTCAGTGTCATTGTAATATATGTTCCATGCCGACCTTCAGCGGCTTCAATCCCTGTGCCTCGTAAAATTTCATCGCGCTCGGGTTGCAGCTCCAGACGTTCAGCGTCACGTTATAGCACCCCAACTCCTTCGCGGTCTCCAACGCGTATCTGTAAAGCTCCGAGCCAATGTGTTCCCCGCGCCGTTTCTCGTCAACGCACAGATCGTCTATGTACAGCGTCTTGATGTCCATCATATTGCTGCTGCCTGTATGGTCCTCAAGAATACAGAACGCGTAGCCAAGCACGGTTCCGTTCCCATCCTCCGCCACAAGAGCAGGGCGCGACATATCCGTGAAAATATCCTGGAGTTCCGCGTCTGTATACTTCCTCGCGTGACCGCGGAACAGATCAGGCCGCCCGTTGTGATGCACCTCATTCACCTGAATCAGCAAGTTCCCAATCTGTGGAATGTCTCTCTGTTCAGCCCTTCGTAATATCATAATATTCAAATACTCCTTCATATGCTTCCGCGATTCGCAGGTTCGCGTCCGCCAGACGTGAGATTATCGTCGCGGCCTCGGCGCGTGTAAGCGTGGAATATGGATAGAACTGCCAGTCATATCCCGTCAGTATCCCGGCACGATAGAGTAAATACACAGAGTCGCTATATGGCGCGTTCACCGGCACATCCAGAATTGACCCATACGCGACCTCGCGTATTTCCGGCAGCGCCTCCTCCGGAACCGCCGTGCTGCACAGCCTCGCGAACGCCTCTCGCGTTATCGGCTCGGAAAGTTCACCGTATTCCTCATAGTTCACTCCAAGCATGAGACAGTAGTCAAGGTATGGTGTATACCACGGATCTCCCGGAAGGCAGGTGAAATCCGCGTCATCACCCAGATAAATTGACAACATCCGGGCTGTCAATGTAAGCGCCTCCGCTGTCGTAATGCAGTCGTCCGGAACAAAGCAGCCGTCGCCCCGCCCTTCCATCAGGCCCAGCTCATACGTCGTGGAGACTCCGGAATAAAACCAGTTCTCTTCCGTCACGTCGGCAAAAATCCCCTCGTAGGACTGCACCAGCGTAAAATTACCCACAAGCCGGTGCTCAGCGGATTTGTCCTCTTCCACGTCCGCTTCGCTCTCCGCCGCGTCGGTTCCATTCTCCACGTCCTCATGGCTCCACTCTTCGCGCTCTCCTTCCGGCAAGCCGCCGTTATTGGGAACCGCCGAATCCGTTATCTCCTCCGCGTCCTCGTCCCCCGACGGCTCGTCCGACAGCGGCGCCGTGCCGTCCGTATTGTCCAACTCGTCCCAGCCTTCCGCTGGACGCTCCGTGGAAGATGTGTCGTCGTACTCCACTTCAACGCTGAATTCCACCGTCTTCAGGTACTCGTAATAGCTCTCCTCCGGTTGGACGATGAAGCTGAGCACTCTGTCGCGCTGGTAGAGAAGCACGCTGTTGAACTCCGACCATGCGCAGCTGCTCACGCGCACGATACCGGCGCTGTTGCCGTTGCCGGAGAGGAACGTCACGCCGTCCTCGTCGTAGCTCAATATGATTACGGAATGGCCGTAATCTCCGCTGAAGGAGCCGTCTTTATTAGTCGTTGTCCTCAGAAGCGCGCCGACGCGCACACCCGCCTCGGAGAACAGCTCATACGTCAGCTGCGAATTGCCGGAGAGGAGCGTCTCCGAATGGTCCCATGTGTCCGACCAGCCGCGTCCCGGCACGTCGCCAAAGAGCGTCGCGTAGACGGCATTGGCATATATGTAACAGGAATATCCGGCGCAGACGGTTCCGCTGTCGTGTTCCATTGTGTAAAACAGCGCGCCCGGTTTTACGGGTGAAGTGCCCAGCGCCGCGGATACCCTCCTCGTGCAGTCGGAGTCATAGAAAAGCTCCAGGTTCCCCGCGAATATCTCATCCAGCGTCCCGGCGATAAAAGGAATATCTGTATATTCCCATCCGGATATATCGTCGCAGTCCAGCGTGTACTCCCATTGGGCAGACGCTGTAACGGTCAGTCCGCTCATCAGCGTCAGCACCAGCAGGACGGAGAAGATTTTTTTCATTATAAACTGCTCCTTTGTGCAAAATCTTCTCTATTATAAACGACATTTCCTCATAATGCAACCCTTTTTTCACAGTTTTCGTCAAAAAAAGACGATAATATTCCATATTCGTGTCTGCCGGCAACCGTGAAATGTAATATCCGATTGATTTTTGAGGAAATCGGTGGTATTATATTGGAGCTGTAATAACGCGCGTTCGCGGCAGCGCGGCGATAGTATTCGCAATATATTAGGGAGGGAAAAATATGGAGCTTCTTAAAATGTTTCTCACGTTCGCGAAAGTCGGGGTAATGACATTCGGTGGCGGGTACGCCATGCTCCCGATACTGCAGCGCGAAATCGTCGAGAAGAACGGCTGGGCCACAGACGCGGAGCTTGCCGACTACTTCGCCATCGGTCAGTGCACGCCCGGCGTAATCGCCGTAAACACGGCTACGTTTATCGGGCAAAAGAAAGCCGGGATAATCGGCGGTATAGTCACAACCCTCGGCGTGGTATTCCCATCAATCGTCATAATAACGGCTCTGGCGGGGGTAATAACGGCCTTCTCTCATCTCGCCATAGTGCAGAACGCGTTCGCGGGGATACGTGTCTGTGTATGTGTACTCATTCTCAACTCTGTTCTGAAGCTGGCAAAGCCCGCGCTTGTAGATGTCTGTACGGTTATAATATTTATAGTGGTACTTGCCGCTTCCCTGTTCCTGGATCTTTCTCCTGTAGTATTTGTACTCTCAGCGGGACTTATGGGTGTTATCCTGAAGGTTATCGCTGCAAGGAGGGCGGATAAATGATGCTATATCTTCAGCTTTTCTATGAATTCTTCAAAACCGGACTTTTCTCCGTCGGCGGGGGGCTTGCCACGGTACCGTTCCTCTACGATATGGCGGACAGGCTGCCCTGGTTCACCCGTGAGCAGCTGGCGGACATGATAGCGGTGTCCGAGTCCACTCCGGGACCTGTCGGGGTAAATATGGCTACGTATGTGGGATACCTCACCGGAGGAATACCCGGAGCGGTCATAGCCACGCTTGGGCTTATCACGCCATCCATAATCGTAATACTGATAGTCGCCGCGTTTCTGAAGAGCTTCGGCGAGAGCAAAATCGTAAAGTCAGTGTTCTATGGACTGCGCCCGGCGTCGGTGGCGCTTATTTCCTCGGCGGGACTGTCTGTCGCTTACGGCGTGTTCATTCTGCCGGAATTCGCCGAAACGCACGCTCTGTCTGACCTGCCGGACTGGAAGGCCGTTGCCCTGGCAGCTGTACTGATAGTCCTTACGAGGTTTGTCAAGCCGACAAAGAAGCTGCACCCTATTGTTTTCATCGCCGCGTCCGCGGTTGTCGGTATCGTATTCAACTTTGCCGGCGCGTGAGCCACATACGCCGGCAAAGCCATAACGGAATGGTTCCGTCCCCAATCTTCCATTTTCCAGAGCGCCGGTTCAAATGCCGAAGCGCTTCTCGGGCGCTCCCCCGGATACGCAACGTATTCTGTTCAATCTCAGTCTGTAGGGTTCACGTGGATCATTATATGCTTGACGCTCGGAAAATCCCGCTCCACGTTCTCGTGTACCCGCTCGGCAATGGCGTGGGCGTCACGGAGCGATTTGTCGCCATCTACACATATCTCAAGGTCAATATACACCTTGTCGCCAAACATTCTGGAATGAAGAACGTCAACACGGATAACATCCTCCTGATTCCCGATATACTCCGTAAGTTTTTTGTCGTAATCCTCGCCGCATGACGTATCCAGCATTTTTGACAGCGCGTCTTTAAGAATATCGAAGGACACCTTGAGGATAAAGGCGCAGATAACCACGCTGGCGACGGCGTCCATAACGGGAAAGCCAAGCATTGCTCCGCTTATGCCGATCAGGGAACCTACAGATGACAGCGCGTCGGAACGGTGGTGCCACGCGTCGGCAATGAACACGGTGGAGCCTATGAGCTTCGCGTTGTGGAGTGTATAGCGGTACATCAGTTCCTTGCTTATAATGGACACCGCCGCCGCGACAAGCGCGACCGCGCCCGGCGGCGTGAGGTCGGCGCTTCCGCTGATTATATCGGCCACGCCCTTTCTCCCGACGCCCAGTCCCGTAACCGCCAGGAGCAATCCCAGCACAAGCGATGCCACACATTCAAGACGCTCGTGGCCGTATGGATGTTCACGGTCGGCGGCCTTCTGCGAGAGCTTGACACCGAACGCCGCGATAAGCGTCGTAAGCACATCGGACAGCGAGTGAATCGCATCGGAGAGCATGGCTCCGGAATGTCCGGCAAAGCCCGCGAACAGCTTAAACGCGGTGAGCAGTACGTTGCCTATGACGCTCACCAGCGTCACCTTGCGTATAATCAGCTTTTCGTTCACGCTCGCGTATTTAGGGCTGACCCGTATTTTTCTCAGTTTCAAATTCATTCCCCCACCTTAGGCCCTGTTTGAAAATTGTCAACACGCCCAATGGCGGCTCTTTTGCCGCCTTACCGCGTCAGATCGCCTTGTCCGGCGAAAAAGCCTCTCGCCCTTGGCCCATTGCCAAGTTTCAAACAGGGCCTGATGATAACCAATACATCTGCGCAATAAATATTATTCCTTATGTGTGACAGTAAAGCAGACGTGTCGTCTGTACAGCAGCGCGCCGGTCGCTTTCGCGGCACGCGGTTGTATTCTGATACATCTGCTTTATCTGTTTTTCACGGTAATCACATTCCAATTGTGATTACAACGTTGTCTCCCGATCTGACGATTGAAGTTGATTATATCGCGGCGCCGTCGATTTGTCAAGGCGTTTTTCCGCGCCGGTAAGATAAAAATTTTATCCCGCGCTGACGCTCATAACGGAACCCATAAAGAGCGGTGTTGTCGTCTGCGTATCCAATATAAAATATACAAACGGCCTGTCCAATATGACCTCCCTGTACTCCAGCTCATCATCCTCCATAGGAGCGCTTTCAGCGGTCACCATGACCGCTGTCGCGGCGGCCGCCTTCGTCCCCTGCTCGTCCACCTCAATATGCGTCTTATGTATTACCTTGCTTATATATAAGTTGCCATCATCCGCCGTGCCGCAGCCGGATAAATCCGCCAGATCCGAATCAAACGCCGTGGTCACGCCCAGCTCCTTCAAGGGCGTAGCAAGATCCACTGACCAGTCATACTCGAACTTGGGAAGCTCCAGGCGCACACTCGCGTAAGCGGTATCCTCCAACACGCGGCACAGCTCCTGGCCGTCAAGCGAATCTATAAGCGACTCAACGGTCACGCCCTCGTTCGGGAGCAGAGCCGCGAACACATAACGTCCGCCCTTATAGTACTTAAAACACCCGGTGCAGTTCTCGCCCTCCAGATATACGCTCTCGCTTGACACCATGAAGCTGGCGTCGTCCTCCGTCCCGTCCTCGCGGGTAAATGTGCCGTTATAGGTGGCGCTTTCCTCAAACTCATCCGACCACGCGGCCTCGAACGCCACGGCGTTTATGAGGCACATAACCGCGTCAACCGGAAGCTGGTCTATAATCTCCGGTACCATCTCGTCCGTATTCTCATTGACCCAGCTGTTGATGTCAGATACGGTAGAATTGTCAAAGGGCGCGGCATACAGATCCGCGTCGTAATAGTCGGCGTTTGTCTGCGCGAAATCCTGATTGATGGTGAACCCGGTGTCTTTGAACCAGATTGAGTTTGCCGTATGGAGCGTCAGGTTCTTTTTACTCTCAGGCAATCCCTTCCTCCACGTCAGGAGGTACTCGTTCATCTCCCCCGTGGTCATACCGAACACGTCCTCCATCTCCGATTTTGTTGTCCCCGCCGCGCCGTTAGCGGTCATACCCAACGCGCTGAGGATTGATACCGGCGATATGAGTGTGTTGTCCGTGCCGCCGCAAACCCTGTACAGGTTAAGCGCAGCGTCCATAACCGCCGTTTTGCCGCTCTCCATGTCGCCGCTGACATCCAGCTCCCGGGCGGTTATGCCGCTCATAAGATCCTCGGTCGCGCTTGCCGTGGCGCAGCCCGTCAGCATTATGCTCAGGCATAGCAGCGCTGATATTAGCTTTTTCATTTTTAATCCCCCTTACTCATAATACGCTCATGAGCTTTGGCGCGATAATTTAATCAATAATTCTCGCGTCCCTGCTCACAATCTACTAATTTGACATGACGGCGCCCGGAAATGTTCCGGTTTTTATTGGAAAGAACAATTTATTCTCAAAATGTAATATCTCGCGTGATTCCCCGTCTTATATCACAGGAGGTGATGTAATGGTCGATGATACGATAATAGATCTGTTCTGGGCGCGAAATGAAAACGCGATACGTGAGATCTCCGACAAATATGGCGGGTACTGCGGCGCAATAGCGCGGAATTTTGTGGATGAGGAGGACGCAAGGGAGTGCGTGAACGACACATGGCTCGCGGTATGGCGTTCCGTTCCACCGAATCGTCCGGTCAACCTGAAGATGTACATCGCGAAGATTACCCGGAACCTCGCTCTTGACAGGCTCCGCAGCTCAAGCGCGCAGAAACGCGGCGGCGCAGTGACGGAGCTGTTGGAGGAACTGGCGGAGTGCGCCGCGCCGGACAGCGCGGAGTCGGAAGTTGAGGCGCGGGAGCTGGGCAAGAGCATTGACCTGTTCCTCCGTACCATACGTGAGCGCGACAGGAACATATTTATACGCCGCTACTTCTACGCGGAACCGCTTGCGGACATAGGCGAAAAGTACCAATTAAGTTCCGGCTCCGTGTCCGTCTCTCTTTTCCGCACACGCCGCAAGCTCAGGGAATATCTCGAAAAGGAGGGGTTTATCGTATGACAAATTATAAACTCATGGAGAGTATCGGCTATATAGGAGACGACCTTTTGGAGGACAGCGAGAATTTATCCGGCGGCAAAAAGCGTCGGAAGCGGAAACGCGCGCTGGCGCCGCGTTTACTGGGCAGATTCGCCGTTTGCGCAGCCGCGGCGACCGTTCTCCTGGCGGTGTTCTCATCCATGCCCGACGAGAGCGCAAGGTCAGACACGCCCGGCGCGGTGAACGCGGGTTACGATACGGTTTCCCCGTCCTCCGGCGGTTATCAGACGGATCCGCCGGGGACATACAGTTCGGACGCGTCCGACGGAACCGTCCCCGATCCGCCCACGTCCGACACATACAACAGCCTGGAGGAGCTTCTTGGCTATCTCAGCGAAAATGACGATCACGGCAGCTCGGACTCGCTGGAAAGCGCGAGTGTACGCGGCTCGGATTCAATATCCGGCGGTATTCTGGAGCCAAGCAGCGCCGTGGAGTCCGGCGGCTACGCCTACTCCATCGGCGACGGGCGCGTTAATATAACAAAGCTGGATGGCGCCGGGACGCTGAACGTCGGCAGCATTGACTTTGACGCGTCATACTGTTTTCTTCTTGACGGCAGGCTCGCTCTTGTCGGCGTCGCTTATGGGGACAGCGAACTTGAATTAGGCAGCGTCTCGTACCTTGTCGCGCGTTTCTACAGTCTTGATAACCCCACCGCTCCGGAACTTCAGCGGGAGTATAAACAACTCGGCAGTCCGGTGACGGTATACGCCTCCGACGGCGTTTTAACATTCGCGACCAGTGACGGCGTCTGCGCCTGCGGGTGGAGCCGCCTTGACGATGTATCGGATTACGTGCCGCGCCTTACGAAGAATGGCAGCTTGGTTGAGTGGGGAGACGCGGACATCAGTATCCTCGGCGCCCCGTCCAGCGTAAGGTATGTGGCCGTAACTGAAATCGACACCGCTTCCATGGAGATTGACAGCAAACGGGCCTATTACGGCGACATCGCCGGCGTGTTCCACGGCGCTGATTGGCTCGCGTTCACCGTTCAGCGGTACGGAACGGCGCCGGAGCTGTACACGTTCACCGGCGGCCACTATACCGGGAAAGCCGCAATAAACTGTACCCATGTCACCTCGGTTGATAAAAGCGGAAGTGTCTACCGCGTTGTCGGCACCGATTACGAGAATATAATTTCCGCGATGTACAATATTGATACGGGCGCTTTAACAGCCGCCGTAACACCGGTTATTGACACGGATGTTGTATTTGTGGATGATATAATCTGGGAAAAAGACCGCGCCATAATCGCGGCAAGCGGGTACACGGGAGACTTTGAGGATTTTACCCGTTTCATCTTCGCGGAGTTCCGCGGCGACAGGATTGATTTCATTGACAGCGGTCTTACGGCGGAACGCGTCTGTGGGATTGATAATATGATAATGTACGGCTCACCCTTCAATTATCTGCGGTCGCTCATACCCGTTGGAGGCGGTCTGTACCTTCGGTACAACGGCATTCCCGACGGGCTGGACGTGTACGACTTCTCCTCAAGTACCGGTGCGAGCCAGCTGAAAAGCTCCGAAGGCGAACTGCCGGAGGGATGTCGTTTCGACTTTACATGGCAGGTTTCCGACGGTACCATCGGCATACTCACCATATACCCGGACGAGGATGGCGAGTACAGAAATGTGACATACACATGGCGCGTGTACGCTCTAAGCGGCGACGGCAGCCTGGACCTTCTGTACGAGGCACGGCTGGGAGACGGGTTGAACGTGTGGATGCTGGAATACAACGGTATGTATTACGTATCGTCCCGCGAGACGGACGGTGTGCTGTTCGTCGGAGAAATCCCTCAGCAATAACAGGAGCTTTCTTCCGATAGGCTTTTCACTGCCGTATCAGTGCTGTTTAAAGAGCTTTATAGATATAACGCCAAAGGCGCGTAAAGAATTTATAAGGCGGCGTGCCGCACTACTGCGTGCGGCACGAGCACGCAAGCGCGTGCGTCGGTTGTACCTGACAGTGACCCTTTACCGGGGTAATTCCGCGCTATTTTCGTCGCTCAAGCTTGACAAAGACTCAGAATCTGGTAAAATATCCATGAGTGCTCAAGTGTATTGGAGGGACGTGCCGTGGCATGGACGGAGAGGGACATACAGTCCATTTTCAGCAAGAAGGACTTCGCGAGGGGCAAGGAATACTATCAATACGGTAAGGTACATGATCTTAAAATCAGGGGCCAACCCGGCAGTGAGGAAATCGCCTGCGTAGTAAACGGAACGAAACCCTACAATGTGTATGTGAGCTTTGACGGCTCAATAGTGAAGATACGCTGCAGCTGTGATCAGTTCGCGCAAAAACGGGTCTGCAAGCACGTAGCGGCGGCGATGATCGCTTTCGTAAAAAACGAAAAGGCCAGCTATCCTCTGAGCAGCGATACGGCGGTGAACAGACTATTAAAATCGTACCTTGAAGACGCTCAGAATACGGATCTGCGTGAGGAAAAGGCGCGCGTTGTGCCAAAAATATACTATAACGCGTCCAGAGCCGGGAATTATCCGTCGTTCTCACTTCAAGTGGGCTTTGACAGACTTTATGTGGTAAAAGATATTCGCGCTTTCGCGGATAATATTGCGAACCGCAGGACTGTAGCCTACGGGAAGAATCTCACGTTGTACCACGCGTTGGAGCAGTTTGACGATTTATCCCAGCAGCTTATCGCTGTAATCATGGATCAATTTATGGAGTTCCGCGTCTCTTCCCGCTCTTCCAGCTATTTCACGGACCTCAGCTATGGCCTTTGGGAACGGAACGGTCAAAAAAACCGGATTGTATTAACCGGCAGTTCGTTTGACGCATGGTTCAACATTCTTAACAGCCAGACCATAGAGCGCGCGGACACGGACAGTATGTGCCGTTTCCGGGACGGCAGCCCGGAGATAAGCGTTACGCTCCACAGACGTAACCGCGCGGCGGAGATTGAGGTAAACAGCAACGAACAATGGCAGTATTTTGGAAGCAACTATAACCTTTACGCGATAAACTCAGACGAGCTTCTGCATTGTCCGGAGACATTCCGGCGGAAAATCTGGTCACTCATTGACACCGGCGCCAGTAAGCATCGGATTGCTTTCGCCGACCTGCCGGCGTTTTGCAGCTGTGTGCTGCCGGAGATCCGGGACATAGCGGATGTGCGGGATCCCGATAACCTTATGGATGAGTATCTGCCGGATGAATGCGTGCCTTACTACTATTTTGACATGGAAGACGGCGTATTGAGCGCAAGGCTGGCGTTTCGATATGGTGATACGAGCTTCGATTTCGGCTCCGACCGTGTGCCCGCGTCAATAAAACGCGATATGCTGGCGGAGAGCGCGGCGCAGCGGTTAATGGACAGATATTTTGAGCATGAAAACGGCAATAAGTACTATCTCGCCGGTGATGACGCGGTGTACAGCTTTCTGACTGACAATATTGAACATTTTCACGAGAGCGGCGAGGTGTTTATAACCGACAGGCTCCGCGCGCAGCGCGTTCAGGTCTCCTCCGCCGGTGTTGGCATATCCGTGTCCGGCGGTCTTATCGACCTTAACGTTGACACAGGCGGGTTCCCGCCGGAGGAACTGGAGGATCTCTATCAGAGCCTCCTCAGAAAGCGCCGTTACTATAAACTCCGTGACGGCAGGTACCTGACGCTGAACGGCTCCGAGTGTGAGACGCTGGCGGAGATGTCCCATATGCTCCAGCTCAAACCCGACGATCTGAAAAAAGGCTCTGTGAAGCTGCCTGCGTTCAGGGGATTATATTTAGACAGTCTCTTAAAAGGCAGTGAGAGCCTGTCCGTTCACCGTGACAGGCAATTCCGGGACATGATCCGCAACTTCAAATCATTATCCGAGTCCGACTACACGCTGCCGGAGACGCTGGAAAACACGCTGCGGCCATACCAGCGCGTCGGGTTCCAATGGCTCAAGACGCTGGAAAGCTATGGCTTTGGCGGGATACTTGCCGATGAGATGGGACTTGGCAAAACCATTCAGGTTATAGCGTTTCTCATGACGGCGAAGCGCGAAAAAACAGGCATGGCCAGTCTTGTGGTCTGCCCCGCCTCGTTAATACTGAACTGGTCTGACGAATGTGCCCGCTTCGCGCCGTCGCTGAAGGTAAAGCTTATAATGGGTACCGCGACGGAGCGCAGAAAGCTGATCGCCGAGAGCGACGATTCCGACGTGTGGGTCACGTCGTATGAGCTTTTGCGCTCCGACGTAGAGAAATACTCGGAGTTCAGATTTTATAGCTGTATTCTTGATGAGGGACAGCACATAAAAAATCAGTCAACTCAGGTGTCAAAGGCCGTAAAACGGATAGACTGTCAGCAGCGGTTCGTGCTGACCGGTACGCCGGTTGAGAACCGTCTGAGTGAGCTTTGGAACCTGTTTGATTTTCTCATGCCCGGCTACCTGTTCTCTCACAATGGCTTTGTCGATAAGCTGGAGAAACCGATAATACGCAGCGATGACAAGGGCGCTATGGAACAGCTCAAACGTCTTGTGCAGCCCTTCGTATTGCGGCGCATGAAAGCCGACGTTCTGAAGGAACTTCCGCCAAAGATTGAGCACGTGAGAAAGATTGCCCTGTCGGAAGAGGAACGGAAGGTATATCTCGCCGCGTCGCTTGACATGAAACGGAAGCTTGAGTCCGGAGAGCCGGGAAAACTGGCGATATTGGCGGCGTTGACGCAGCTTCGCCAGATATGCTGCGCGCCGGAGCTGTGCTTTGAGAACTATCAGGGACCTGACAGCAAGCTTGAAGCGGTTCTGGAGCTTTGCGGCGGCATGGTGGAAAATGGGCACCAGATACTGCTGTTCTCCCAGTTCACGTCAATGCTGGATATAATACGCCCGCGTCTTGACGCGCTTAACATCTCGAACTACACTCTCCAGGGATCCACATCAAAAGAGAAACGCGCTCAGCTTGTCCGCGACTTCAACGCCGGCGGCGCGTCTGTATTCCTCATCTCCCTCAAGGCCGGCGGCACTGGGCTTAATCTTACCGCCGCGGACGTTGTCATACACTACGACCCATGGTGGAACATGGCCGTCCAGAACCAGGCCACCGACCGTGCCCACAGAATAGGACAGATGGCAAATGTACAGGTATACAAGCTCATCGCGAAGAACACGATTGAGGAGAAGATAATAGAGCTCCAGGAAAAGAAAGCGTCACTTATGGACGCCGTATCCGGCGACCTCGACGCGGGCATTATGAATATGTCTCAGGAAGATCTGCTCGCGCTTTTCGACTGATACTAACCGTCTCATCAGTTCTTTACGCGCTTTCGGCGCCGCAAAATAGCCCGGTATGGTACTGTTCCCATATGCCGCGTACCATGGCGCCCAGCTTGGCGCGGTAAAACCAGCGCGGCTGCTCGGATATGATTTCCGAGCAGCCGCGCTGTTATCTTTCATTTTGCCCGCGTATCGCAGTAAATACAGCGGTACACGCCGTGTTCCGGGTCGGTGAGCCTGAACACCTGCTCCAGCTCCTGTTCCGTCGAGGAGATGCACCTGGGATTCTTGCAGTGTATAAGCCCACGGAGCATAACCGGCAGCTTGGGATGCTTCTTCATCACTCGCTTGCCATCGCGAATTATATTTACAGTTATATTCGGATCAATATATCCCAAAATATCGAAGTTGAGGTTTATGACCTCTCCCACTTTCAGAATATCCTTGCGTCCCATTTTGGGGGACGGCGCGTTCTTGATGAGCGCGACCTCGCAGTTCAGCTTGTCCAGTTCCAGATATTGGTACAGCTCCATGCCGCGCCCAGCCGGGATGTGGTCTATAACCACTCCATCAACTATTGTGCCTATACGCATCATTCCACCCCCAAAAGCATCAGGATCAATGCCATACGAATGTATTTGCCGTTAAGTACCTGCCGGAAATAGCAGGCGCGCGGGTCGGAGTCGATAGCCGTGGAGATTTCGTTGACTCTCGGCAGCGGGTGCATAATAGCGAGATCCCGCTTCGCCCCCGACAGCTTATCAGGCGTCAGAATATATGTGTCTTTCAGACGCACATAATCCGCCTCGTTGAAGAACCGTTCACGCTGTACCCGTGTCATGTAGAGTATATCAAGCTGCGGCATAGCGTCTTGCAGAGATTCCGTCTCACTATATTGAACACCTTTCGCGTCCAGTATATCCGTCCGCACGTTCTCCGGTATTCTAAGCTCCTCGGGGGAGATGAGAATGAAGTTAACGTTCTCGTACCGCGACATCGCGGTCAGCAGCGAATGAACGGTTCTGCCGAACTTCAGGTCGCCGCAGCAGCCGACAGTCATATCTGTGAGCCGGCCCTTCTCGCGCTTTATCGTCAGCAAATCCGCCAGCGTCTGAGTCGGATGGTTGTGACCGCCGTCGCCCGCGTTTATAACGGGAATGGTGGCGTTCATGGCGGCGACAAGGGGCGCTCCCTCCTTAGGGTGACGCATGGCGATTATATCCGCAAAGCAGCTCACGACCCGTGCCGTGTCCGCGACGCTCTCGCCCTTGGACGCGGAGCTTGACTGGGATTCGGAGAAACCCAGCACATTCCCGCCAAGCTCCATCATCGCCGCTTCAAAGCTCAGTCTCGTCCTCGTGGACGGCTCATAAAACAGCGTAGCCAGCTTCTTTCCACGGCATTTCTCCGTAAAATCCCACGGAGCGGCTATTATGTCCTCGGCTTTCTCTATAAGATGGTCTATCTCATCGGTTGTCAGGTCCTGAATATCAATAAGTCCTCTCATTTAACCTCCAATCCAGCTCTCATCCGACGGGTTATCACGGAACCGTATAAGCCGTTCAATATCCGGCTCCGTTATATAACCTTCCTCCGCGGCGACTCTCGCGACCGTGTCAAAGTCCGTGAGACTTACGGCTCTGACGCCTGCCTCCGCCAATCTCTCAATGCCCTTTTTCATGCCATAGGTAAATATGCAGACAATTCCCAGGACTTCAGCGCCCTCTTCACGCAGCGCGTTTACCACTTCGATGACGCTTCCGCCTGTGGAAATAAGATCCTCCACTACCACGACCCGCTCACCCGGATCGAGCCGTCCCTCAATCCTGTTCTGCCGCCCGTGATCCTTGTTCCCCGAACGCACATATCCCATGGGCAGCCCCATAATATGAGCGGTAATCGCGGCATGGGCAATCCCTGCGGTGCTGGTGCCCATAAGCGCTTCCGCCGTCGGGAAGTTCTCGCGAACGATCCGCGCCAGTCCCTCTTCCACATCGCTCCGGACAGCGTGATCCGACAGTGTAAGACGGTTGTCACAATATACCGGGCTTTTTATACCGGACGCCCATATAAACGGCTCCTCCGGTCTGAAAAACACCGCTTTTATCTTCAGCAGGTCCCGCGCTATCTTTTCTTCCATATTCATGAGCTTACTCAAACCTCTCTCCCACAAAACTCCAACAGTGCTCTCTTATACGCCGAAACCGGGTCGGCGGCCGCCGTGATGGGACGCCCCATAACGATATAATCAGCGCCGATTTCACCGGCCTGCTCCGGAGTCATGACCCGTCTCTGGTCGCCCACATCATTGTCAGCGAATCGGACGCCGGGCGTAACCGTGAGGAACTCCTCGCCGCAGGTCTCGTGGACAGCACGTGCCTCCAGCGGCGAACACACAACTCCGTCAAGCCCGGCGGATTTCGCGTTCAGGGCATAGTGCGTCACCACTGCCGACATTGGCTTTTCTATAAGAAGCTCCTGGCGCATTGCCGTCTCGTCGGTACTCGTCAGCTGCGTTACAGCCAGAAGTATCGGCCTTGTACCGTCCGGGCGCGTCAGTCCCTCTACCGCCGCCCGCATCATGGCGGCTGTTCCGGAGGCGTGCAGATTCACCATATCCGCTCCGAGGTCGCGCAGCACAATCATGGCTTTTCTGACAGTATTAGGTATGTCGTGGAGCTTCAAATCCAGGAACACCCTGTGCCCGCGCGCTTTAAGCTCACGCACTATCTCCGGCCCCTCCGCGTAAAAAAGCTCCATCCCTATTTTTACAAAGGGCTTTTCCCGGAACCTGTCAAGGAACTCAAGTGTCTTATCCCTGCCCGGAAAATCACAGGCTATTATCACATCTCTCCCCATATCAGTGCGCGCCTCCCGTTATATCACGTATATTTTCAATTCCAAGCCGTTCCATTAAATCCGGCAGTTCGTCTATAATCTTAATCAGCGCGCACGGGTCGCGAAGAGCCGCCGCGCCAACCTCCACCGCTGAAGCGCCCGCGAGCATCATTTCCACGACATCCTCCGCCGTGCTCACGCCGCCAAGCCCGATTATCGGCAGCCTGACCGCGTCATACACCTGCCAGACCATGCGCAGCGCCACAGGGAAAATCGCGGGGCCTGACAGCCCTCCGGTCACATTTTTCAGAACCGGCGCGCGTTTAGTTATATCAATTCGCATACCCAGCAGCGTATTGATCAGACTTATTCCATCCGCTCCCGCGTCCGCCGCCGCTTTTGCTATTGACACTATGTCCGTGACGTTCGGCGTCAGCTTCATATACACCGGCTTGTGAGTCACGCGCTTCACCGCCCGCGTCACCTCGCTCACGCCCTCCGGCGTAGTGCCGAAACTCATGCCGCCGTCGTGGACGTTCGGGCAGCTGACGTTTATCTCCAGAATCTTCACGCTGTCCACCGCGCTTATCTTCTCCGCGCACTCCGCGTACTCCCGAACAGAGAATCCGCTTATATTCGCTATCACCGGCTGATGGAAAACAGCGGAGAGCTTCGGCAATTCCTCCGCCACGACAGCGTCAACGCCGGGATTTTGCAGCCCTACGGCGTTCAGCATACCCGACGCTGACTCCGCGATACGCGGCTGCTCGTTCCCGAACCGGGCGTCACGGGTCGTGCCCTTTATGGACAGAGATCCGAGCCGGTCTATGTCCATGATGCCCGCAAACTCATATCCGTAACCGATAGTGCCGCTGGCGGCGATTACCGGATTACGCAGCGGGACGCCCGACAGATCCACAGTGGTATTCACCATATAATCTCCTCCCTGAAAAGCACCGGGCCGTCACGGCACACGCGTTTGTACCCGTCACGAGTCTTTTTTGAACAGCCCATACACGCGCCATATCCGCAGCCCATACGCGCCTCAAAGGAGTACTGTCCATCCGTAGCCGCCGCGTCGTACACGGCTCTCAGCATCGGCTCCGGCCCACAGGCGTAGGTATATGTGTAGCCGTCAACCTGCCTCATCCCCTCTGTGACAAACCCTCTGGTCCCGCAGGAGCCGTCGGCGGTGGTCACGTAAATCCTCCCGCCAAGCTTTTCAAAGCTTTCAAGGAAGTAGATTTCCTCAGCTGTATTGAATCCCAAAACGCAGCTGAAACGCACGCCCACGCGCGCAAGCGCCTTCGCGAGTCCGTACATCGGGGCGACGCCCGTTCCTCCTCCGATCAGCAGCGGCGCGGCGCCCGAACAGGACACGTCGTAGCCGTTGCCAAGTCCTGTCAGCACGTCAAGCTCTGTCCCCGGCTCAAGCTCACTCATCAGCTTTGTGCCGGCTCCAACAACTTTATAAATAATATTCAGTCTCCCCTCCCCCCAATCGGCCAGTGAGAAGGGGCGGCGCAGGAAGTACCCGGGAAGCAGCACGTTCACGAACTGTCCCGGTCTTATCTGTCCCGCGACATCTCCCGCCAGCTCCATCTCCCAGGTATTGACCGCAAGCGGGATGTTTTTCGTTACAGTAAAAACAGAGTCTGTCATAATTGACCTCCGCGTATTCGGTTTTCGTCCCGCCAGACAACTTTCCCATCATACATTGTCAGCAGACACCTGCCGTAAACCGGCCATCCCTCGAACGGCGTCGCGCGTCCCATTGACAGAAACCGTGAGCTGTCTATTTCGTACCGGCAGTTGATGTCGAATATGGTTAAGTTGGCGACATTCCCGACTTCTATCGCGTTCTCGGGCAGCGCGAACCGCTTCACGGCGAATGTGAAAAGCTCCACAAGCCTTTCAAACGGCATCACTCCGCCGCGTACAAGTTCAGTGTAAAGCACAGGGAACGCGCACTCAAGACCCACTATTCCATTCAGGCTGTCCCTCAGGCCGCCGCGCTTCTCCTCCGCCGAATGGGGCGCGTGGTCGGTGGCTATCATATCTATCGTCCCGTCGCACAGGCCGCCGATAATAGCGTCCATGTCCTCAGCGGAGCGAATCGGCGGATTCATGCGGAACCGTCCTTCGTCGCGCAGGTCGCTATCGCACAGGGCGATGTAATGCGGCGCGGTCTCGCAGGTGACGTCCAGTCCCTCCGCTTTCGCGAGCCGTATGAGCGATATGGACTCCTTGGTCGAAACATGGCACACATGGTACCCGCACCCGGTCTCACGCACAAGATCCAGGTCCCTGGCCACTTGCCGCCACTCGCTCTCCGACGGGTTGCCAACCAGTCCGAACCGCTCCGCCGCGCCGTCGTGGACGCTCCAGCCCTTCGGGAGAACCGACAGGTCCTCACAGTGGGCGGCAATAATCTTATCAAGCTTTTTCGCGTTCGTCATCGCCAGACGCATAACATCAGCGTCCTGCACGCCTCTGCCGTCGTCGGAGAATCCGCAGACATACGGCGCGAGCGCCGTCATGTCCGAAAGCTCCGTTCCGCTCTCACCCCGCGTTATCGCTCCGTAGGGGCGCACATCAATCACGGCGCCGCGATTTATTCTGTCAAGCTCCACGTTCAGCGTGTCAAGGCTGTCCGGCACCGGGTCAACGTTCGGCATGGCGCATATTGCCGTATAGCCGCCGCGCGCTGCCGCCAACGTACCTGTCCGTATCGTCTCCTTGTACTCAAACCCCGGCTCCCTCAGGTGTACATGGGCGTCCGCGAATCCGGGCAGGGTGACCGCTCCGTCCATGTCGACTTCCACGTCTCCCCGTAACTGTTTCGCTATCGCCGCCGTCACGCCATCTTTTATCAGAATGTCGCAGTCGGTAAAACCATCATTTCTGTATGCCCTGACGTTTTTCAGTACCATCTCCATATATTCACGCCCTCATTTCCTGTCAACTGTGCCTGTCCCGCACGACCGAGAACGCCTCGTCCGCTATTTCTATCGTCTCGGCAATGTCCTCGTCGGAGAGAGCGGCGTTAATGAAATGGTTGTGGTGGTTTGTGAAAAACACTCCGCGCTTCACGCACTCCGCTATCCACTCCTGATGCAGCATAAGCGACGGATCGTCAGCTATCCTCAGGTAAAACAGAGATGGCGCTCCCGAGACGTGCAGATCGAACCCGTATTTCCCAGCCGCCCGCAGAAGTCCCTCCCTGAGCTTTTCGCCCTTCTTCAGGAGTATCCCGGGGCTGCCTATGCGTTTCATCTTCTGGACACAGGCAATTCCCGCGGCGAAAGGCACCGCGCTCATCCAGTAACTGCCCGTAAACGAAAGGCTTGACACCGCGTTCTTCAGGAACTCTTTTCCGCAGAGCGCGGAGACATTGTACCCATTTGCCAGCGCCTTGCAGAAACATATCAGGTCGGCCTCAAAGCCGAAATAGTGGTCGGATCCCGCGATATCCAGTCTGAACCCGGCGCGCACGTCGTCTATGATAAGTACCGTCCCCGTATCGTCGCACAGCTTTCGCACCTTTTGCCAGAACCCTTTTGCCGGCATCGTGTTGTCCGAGAAGTTGCCGTGCATATACGGCTGCGCGATTATTGCCGCTATCTGCCCTTTGTAGCGGTTAAAGACCTCCGCAAGCTTCTCATAATCATTCCATTCCACATATATGTTGTTGCACACATCCTCCGGGAGCACTCCGGCGTAATCCACTTTCTGCGTCCACGGTGACACGCCGTGGTAGTACCCCTTGAAGAACACTATTTTCTTCCTGTGCGTATACGCTCTCGCCGTCATAACAGCGGCGGTCGTGACGTCGTTCCCGTTCTTGGCGAAGAACGCCCAGTCAGCGGACGCGACAGTCTCCACGAGCAAATCGGCGAAATCTATCATTATCGTGTTCGGCAGCGTCGTCACATCCGATATTTCGCTCTGTCTGCGCGCCGCCTCATCCACATCCGGATCGTGGTACCCAAGCACGTTTGGCCCGTAGCCGCACATATAGTCTATAAACCTGTTGCCGTCCAAGTCCCACATATATGTTCCCAGCGCTTTTGAGCAGTACAGCGGGAACGCCTCGACCGGTACATAACAGCCCTCCGCCGGCCCCTGGTGCCCGTATATCCCCGACGGTATGACCCGGCACGCTCTCTCAAACGCCTCGCGGCTCCTGGGATATTCATATGTTTTCCTCATCATAACCTCCTCCGTAAAACCGCCCGCGTAAACGGCTGATCGCGGCAGTCACCTGATATTAGCTCTCTTGGAAAAGCTTTAAGCCTTATACATATAATAGCGCCAAGGGCGCGTAAAAAACTTATAAGGCGGCGCGGCGCGTACATACCTCGAATTTCATCATTTAGATCGGGATCGGTATGGATCCGCGCCAATCTGAACCGTAAGCTTTAAGCGGCGCCTCACGCGAGGTAGAGCGCGACACGGTCAAGCATCCTGTTTATATTGTCCACCTGCGAAATCATACCGCCTATTTTTACCAGCCCCTGTCCTACGCAGACGACGGCGTTGACTCGCCCGTCAAAAAGCTCCCGCGCCGTGCGCATATCGGAAAATTCCATATATGACATCGCCTTCGCCGGCGGTTCGTGTACAGCGGCAAGCCTGTGGTCCCTTACCCGTATATAACCCACCGGGCCGCCGATTATCGAGATTTTTATATCGCCATCTACCACATTAGACGCGCTGAACCGCCCAATCTTGTCCTCATTCCCCACCTGCGCTAACGCGTCCAGTATAAGGTGGAACATTATCGTGGTGCTGACGGTAAAAAACTTCTCATCATTCAGCGCTCCGGCTTTCGGGCGCAGATATTCCGTAAGCATATCTGTCAGGCTCTGGAACTCATGCAGCAGGAAGCTGACTTTAGTCAGGCCCCGGCTTGGTACCGGCACAGTACTGCCATTGATAAGTCCGTTGAACTTCTCCGGGCTTGAAAACGGCAGCTTGATTGCGCAATCCTCCGCGCCCTCTTTGAAGGCGCAAACACCGTTTTTGAACACAAGCGTCCCCTCAGGGCCTCCCTTGACCGCGAAGCCAACGGAAATATTCTTATCTTCAATCAGCTCTCGCGCTCTGCCATCCAGTTCACAGAGCTTTACCAGGCCCTTGAGCACGGCATTCAGATTTATAAACGCCAAAGTCCTCTCATCCATTTATCCGCCTCCTTTTACTTGCGTGGTTATTATAATCAAATAACTTGAAAGCCACTTTTCAAGTGCCGCGGCGTGCTGGCGCTGCGGCAGGCCGCGAAAGCGGCCGTTATCTGTATTCGCGGCCAATTACCGCGCGCCTTGCGCGCGGCGCCATCGCCCGGCCGAAAACCGTCTGCGGCTTTTCAAGTCAGACTATATTATAGCCTTTTTCCGCCTCAATTACAAGAACTATACGGTACAATTTACGAAAATAGATCTGCCGCTTACACTAAGCTCCGTTAAAAACCATGAAAAGCTTTTATAGCTCCGGAGGAGCGTCGGAGATTGCATGAGACGGGCTGACGCGCTTTCGCGCGGCGGCAAATCGCGGATATTATCACACGCGCCGGCAACCGTCTCTCACAAATCGAGCCGCAGGAACAATATACCTCCTGCGGCTCAAACCGTAATTACTTCTTATTTACCGCTAAACCCTTCGCCTGTCTCTCGCGTATCGCCTCTTTGCGGGAGATGTTCCAGCGGCCGCGATCGTCAATGCCCGTGAACTTTACCCATGTCCAGTCACCTACGTTCAGCACGTCCTCAACCTTCTCCGTGTGCTTGAACTCCAGATCCTTTATATGGCACAGCGCCTCCTTGCCGGGTACAATCTCCACAAACGCGCCTATCGGTATTACCCTGACGCACTTGCCCCAGTAGAGCTGGCCGACCTCAGGCACGAACACGATATTGTCAATCGTCGCCTTCGCCGCGCGGCACGCCTCAATATCCTGGTGGGAGATAAATACGCTGCCGTCCTCTTCTATATCAATCTTGCAGCCCGTATCGGCGCAGATCTTCTGTATGACCTTGCCGCCGCTGCCTATGACATCGCGAATCTTATCCGGGTCAATGCGCATGGCGATCATCTTCGGCGCGGTCTTGGCAAGCTCCGTGCGCGGCTCCGATATGACCGGCAGCATTATCTCGTCAAGTATCTGTATCCGCGCCTCGCGGGTTATCTCGAACGCGTTCTCAATTATATCATACGTCAGGCCGTCATTTTTAAGATCCATCTGTATGGCGGTAATACCCTTTTTGGTACCGGCAACCTTAAAGTCCATCTCTCCATGGAAATCCTCAACGCCCTGAATATCTATGAACGTCTTCCAGCCACCGTTATCGTCATGGATAAGTCCGCAGGAAATACCCGCGACCGGCGCTTTGATGGGTACGCCGGCATCCATGAGCGCAAGCGTGGAGCCGCAGATGGAACCCTGAGATGTGGAACCGTTGGAGCTTACCACTTCCGATACGACTCTTATAGTATACGGGAACTCTTCTTCCGATGGGATTACAGGTTCCAGCGCTTTTTCCGCGAGAGCGCCGTGTCCCACCTCACGTCTTGAGACGCTTCTGCTCGGGCGCGCCTCGCCGACGGAGAAATTCGGGAAATTGTAGTGGTGAATGTAACGCTTCGACTCGTCCTCGAATATTGTGTCCAGCTTCTGGGCGGCGGACAGCGTCGCGAGGGTACAGACGGACAGCACCTGTGTCTGCCCGCGTGTAAACAGGCCGGAGCCGTGCACCATGGGCAGCACGCCCACTTCCGCGGCCAGGGGGCGTATTTCGTTCATGGCTCGTCCGTCTACGCGTTTGCCCTGCAGGAGCCATTCCTTAACTACCTTCTTCTGGATCTTGTAGGTAATCTCCTCAAGCATCGTCTCAATTTCCGGGTAGTCATCGCTAAACTCCTCAAGCATCTTCTCGACTATCGCGTTATACCGTTCCTCACGTACATTTTTGTCGTCCGTGTCCATCGCGTAACGCACATCGTCAAGGTGCCGCTCGACTATCTTATCAAAAAGCTCCTGGTTCCACGACGCGTGTTCGTACTCGAACTTCGGCTTGCCTAACTCCGCCACCATCTGGTTTATCAGAGCTATAATGGGCTTTATGGCCTCATGAGCCGCGATTATACCATTGAGCATGACGTCCTCGGGTATCTGGTTGCCTCCGGCCTCTATCATGACTATCTTATCCATAGACGCGGCTATGGTGCAGAACATCTCCGACGTCTTCCGCTCCTCTTGCGTCGGATTGATAAGGTACTTTCCATCCTTCAGGCCCAAACCGACACCGGCAATAGGCCCATTAAACGGTATATCCGATATGCTGACCGCCGCGGACGCGCCTATCATAGCCGCGATCTCCGGTGAGCAATCGTAATCAACGCTCATAACGGTGCAGGTGATAACTACGTCGTTGCGCAAGTCCGACGGGAACAGCGGGCGCATCGGCCGGTCGATCATGCGCGATGCCAGGATCCCCCTCTCGGACGGCTTGCCCTCTCTCCTCGTATATCCTCCGGGTATGCGTCCCACCGCGTAGAGCTTCTCCTCGAACTCCACGGACAGCGGGAAGTAATCTATCCCATCTTTCGGTCTTGGCGACGCGACCGCTGTCACCAGTACGGTAGTATCACCGTATGTCACCAGCACGGACGCGTTGGTAAGCTCCGCCAATTTGCCGACCTCAAGCTTCAGAGGTCTGCCTGCCAGCTCCATCTCATATTTCCTGTAATTTGGAAACTCTCTGTGTTTTATAATCACTTATGTTCTCCTTTCCTGGCGCACGGAGCCGCGCCTTTTAGCACTTGAAAACGCGTTCTCATATGAGCGCATTTTCAAACACTAAAAGACTTACGCTCCCTGCAAGCTGAATTTTATCCTGAAACAGGGATATTCATGCGGCGGGTGCCGCACAAATACCCCCATGTTTCACTTTATCTGCGGATACCAAGTTTTCCTATGATCGCGCGGTAGCGGTCAATATCCTTCTCCTTCAGATAGTCCAAAAGGCGGCGGCGTTTACCTATCATCTTGTACATACCAAGGCGGCTGTGGTTATCCTTCTTGTGAACCTTAAGATGCTCGGTAAGCTGGTTGATGCGCTCGGTCAATATGGCGATCTGCACCTCCGGCGACCCTGTGTCGTTCTCATCGCGCCGGTTGCTCTCAATAACCGCCTGCTTCTGTTCCTTTGTAATCATGAAATAAGACTCCCTTCTTTTTATATCATACCCGGCTGAGCGCGGTAATGGGTCAAGGGGAACCGGAAACAGAATCCGGACATACCCCCAAAACAGCGCGGAGGGGCACACATATGGTATCATAACACTTTTTTTCGCGTTTGTAAAGGGAATAAACAAAAAATTTCCCGGTTTTTTTCCGCGTTGTAAATAGATGATGTGACACAGATTGGCGAAAAGAAGAAGGATTGGCGTTTCGGACCGCGTTCAGCGTATCATTCGGCTGTTGTGCCCGCGCCGCCGCTGCCATGGCCTTGCAATTGCCGGAAAAGCGTGGTATTATATTTGAGGAACCTCTGATTAAATCGCCTGCGGCTGGCGGCGGGTATTTTCCGCCAGGAGCGCGTTGCTCAAACTTGAAATACGCAAAGTATTTCCGCGTTCTCGCGCCTTTTTGACGCAAACCCTTGCTCTTGCCGATTGAATCAGAGCTTCCTTAACGCAAAAACATCGCCGTGACGTGGAAATCGGAGGGGGATCGCAAAAATGAATTATGTTGCCGGTGACTGTGATGTCGCGGTTATAGGCGCGGGACACGCGGGAATTGAGGCCGCGCTCGTCTCCGCGCGGTTGGGGCTTAATACTGTGTGCTTCGCCGTCTCGCTTGACAGTGTGGGGAATATGCCATGTAATCCCGCTATTGGCGGCACGGCAAAGGGGCATCTCGTGCGGGAGCTGTCCGCGCTGGGCGGGGAAATGCCCGTCGCGGCGGATCGCGCCTGCATCCAGTACCGTATGCTGAACATGGGAAAAGGCCCTGCCGTTCACTCTCTGCGCGCTCAGGCGGACAGGCGGGAATATCAGAAAATTATGAAATGTACGCTGGAGCGGCAGGACAACCTGCGGCTCATACAGGCGGAGATTGTCGAGATAAACACCGCCGACGGCCATGTCACCGCCGTCACCACCAGTACCGGCGGCGTGTGGAGCTGCCGCGCCGCCATCATATGCACCGGCACGTTCCTCAACGGCAGAACCATAGTGGGTGAGCACACGGAGGTCAGCGGCCCCGACGGTCTGCACGCCTCCACCGCCCTCGCGCCGAATCTGATAAAGCTCGGCCTGTCGCTGCGCCGCTTCAAAACCGGCACTCCCCCGCGTATCAACAGCCGCTCCGTGGATTTCTCAAAAATGCAGATACAGCGGGGCGACGAGCACCCGGAGCCGTTCACCTTTGACCTTGAGACCGCTCCGGAAAACCGCGCTGTATGTTACCTCACTTACACAAACGAACATACCCACGAGATTATACGGCGGAACCTCCACCGCTCCCCGCTCTTCAATGGCGTAATAACCTCCACCGGCCCCCGCTACTGCCCGTCTATCGAAACGAAAATTGTAACATTTCCGGACAAGACGCGTCACCAGCTTTTTGTTGAGCCGGTTGGTCTGGACACGGAGGAACTGTACCTGCAAGGGCTGTCCTCCTCATTGCCGGAGGATGTGCAGATAGAGGTTGTCCGGTCAATCGCGGGATTGGAAAACGCCCAGATCCAGCGTTTTGCCTACGCGATTGAGTACGATTGCGTTGACCCGACGGAGCTGTACCCGACGCTTGAGGTGAAGAAAGTGCCCGGTCTATACGGCGCGGGGCAGTTCAACGGCAGTTCCGGTTACGAGGAAGCGGCTGTACAGGGGTTTGTGGCAGGCGTGAACGCCGCGCTTAAAATCAAGGGCCAGCCGCCGCTCATTCTTGACCGGGCCGGATCATATATCGGGACGCTGATAGACGACCTTGTGACGAAGGGCACGGAGGAACCATACAGGATGATGACATCGCGCTCCGAGTACCGTCTCGTGCTGCGTCAGGACAACGCCGACCTGCGTCTGTGCGGAATCGGGAACCGTCTTGGGCTTATTGACGATGAGCGTTACGCAAGGGTACAGGAAAAATACGCGAGTGTGGAACGGGAAATATCCCGTCTTGAAAGCGCTTACGTCTCGCCGAACCAGGTGAACGGTTTCCTGCTGCGCCGAAATGAGCGCGAGGTGTCGACGGGCATATCCCTGGCGGCGCTGATACGCCGTCCCGGAGTGACTTATCAGGACACCGCCGAGCTTGACAGCGGGCGGCCGCTTCTGTCCGCGAAAGCGGTCGAGTCGGTGGAAATTGAGATCAAGTATGCCGGTTATATTGACAGACAGCGTCGACAGATCCAGGAGTTCCGTCGGCTCGAGAGCAGGAAGCTTCCGCCGGACATTGACTACTGGAACATACAGGGTCTGCGGCTGGAGGCCCGCGAGAAGCTGACGCGGATCCGACCGGATAACCTTGGTCAGGCGTCGCGCGTATCCGGCGTCTCCCCCGCCGATACAGCGGCGCTGATGATATATAGCAAACGATTTTTATAATGCCGTTCGCCATATGTCACCCGGCCAAAGCGTTTAAGCAATGTTACGCAACAGATGTTTTAGGAGGTACCGGTACCATGATAATTATGCTGGCGATTGACGATATGGGCGGCATGATGTTCAACAAGCGCAGAGTCAGTCAGGACCGCGCGCTTCGCGGCAGGATACTTGAGAGGGCGGAGAACGGCAAGCTGTGGATGAACAGCTACAGCGCTAAGCAGTTCTCCGAGGCGGAGAGAGGTCTGATTACGGTTGACGAGAGTTTCCTCGCGAAAGCCGCGCCGGAGGATTTCTGTTTCGTTGAGGACGCGGACATCACGCCCTTCGTGGCGGACATCCGCAAGCTCATACTCTACAGATGGAACAGGCGCTACCCGTCCGACTTCAGGCTCACGCTTGACACAAGCTCGTGGACGCTCGCGGAAACGCACGATTTCCCCGGTTACTCCCATGAGAAAATTACTGAAGAGGTTTACGTTCCATGAAACACAGAACAATGAATATGGCGTGCGCAGCCATAATACTCGCAGTCGCCCTTGTCCTATCAGGCTGTGAATACGTCGCCACGTCGGACGGCAATACGGGCGCGGCAGCGGGCGATATAGTTACCGTCAACAGCATACCCGCCTACTCCGGGTCGCCGTATATTGAAGTCAACGGCAATGTCCCGTATTTCACAGAGGATGAGCTGACTGACATATCCTTCGAGACATACAGTGAGCTTGACGCGCTCGGACGCTGCGGTGTGGCGTTCGCCTGTGTCGGCGTTGACCTTATGCCCACAGAGGAACGGGGAAGTATAAGCCAGATCAGGCCCAGCGGCTGGCAAACTGTTCAATACGACTCAGTGGACGGCAATTATCTCTATAACCGCTGTCACCTTATCGGGTTCCAGTTAAGCGGCGAGAACGCCAACGAGAGGAACCTTATTACCGGCACGCGCTACCTGAACGTTGAGGGTATGCTCCCATTTGAGAACATGGTCGCGGATTATGTCAAGGAGACAGAACAGCACGTGCTGTACCGGGTAACGCCAATATTTGACGGCAGTAATCTTGTGGCGCGCGGTGTCCTTATGGAGGCCATGTCCGTTGAGGACAGCGGCGAGAGCGTGCTGTTTAACGTCTACGCGTACAATGTGCAGCCGGGCATAACAATAGATTACGCGACCGGGGAGAGCCGGCAGGACGGCGACGTCTCCGAGTCGGCCTCCGCCGACATCGGCGCCGCGGTTGACACGTCGACAACGGCTGATGGCGGCACCACGACTTACATATTGAACACCAGCTCCATGAAATTCCACACCACGGACTGTTCCGACGCCGAGAAGATCGCCGACAAGAACCGTCAGGAATATACCGGGAGCCGCGATGAGCTTATTGAGCAGGGCTACTCCCCCTGTGGGCGGTGCAAGCCGTGATATACACGGTGCCCTTGCGCGCGCAAAAAAGGCGGGGTCCCCGGTCAGGGGATCCCGCCTTGTATGTATCGTGTATATCGCGGACGCCGAAACGCGTTCACGGTTCGTCATTCGCCTATAATATCCCGGAACGCCCTCAGCGCGTTCCTCCAGCAGAGCTTTTCAATTTCCTCGTCAGTAAACGACTTTTCCAAAGCCCTGACAAGTATCTGGCTGCCGCCGCAGTCGCCCCATTCAAGGGCGCTGCCTATGCCGTCGTAGTCGGAACCCATGGCGAGGACGTCACTGCCGGCGACATTTTTTATGTGCAGCAGGTGCCGCGCCACTTCGTCGCAGGACGCGCTGTTACCGCCGCCGTCATGCAGGAACTGGGCGCAGAAGTTAATGCCGCACACACCGCCGCTGTCCGCCACAGCTTTCAGCTGTTCATCGGTGAGGTTCCGGCTGTGTCCGCACAACGCCCTCGCGCATGAGTGGGACGCTATGAACGGTTTATGGCTTGTGCGCGCCACGTCCCAGAACCCGCCTTCCGATAAATGCGACACGTCCACCGCTATCCCCAACTCGTTCATCCTCCGAACCGCCTCGATTCCGAAGGGCTTCAGCCCCTTCATATGTTCCGCTCTGTCCGGACTCTGGGGAAATCCCAACGAGTTCTCGTAGTTCCATGTCAGCGCGACCATCCTGACGCCCTTGCGGTAATACTCATCAACGTTCTCAATCTTACCCCTCAGCGTCACGCCGTCCTCGACAGTCAGAATCGCGCTCATCTTGCCATCTGCCCAATTGCGCTCCACATCACCGGCTGTATATGCCGGAAGAATATCGTCACTCGTAAGTTCAAGCTCCCGCCGGTACGCGCAATACGCCTTGTCAAAGTACTCCTCAGCGGTACCCGTGATCCCATGCCGCGCGGCAGCGTCAGATGTCGGAACGAATATCGCGAAGCACTGCGCCATGCACTCGCCTTTTCGCATTTTCTCAAGGTTTATATGGCTGTTCTCCAGGCCCTTCAGGTGCCCGCCCGCGTAAAAATGTAATATGGTGTCGCAGTGCAGGTCTATAATACGCATATTTACTCCGCTCCCTGTGCCAGCGCGCCCATCGGGTCCCAGGGCGCCAGCACGATAGGCTCGGCGTCATACGCGTCAAGGACGTCGCGTGTCAGGTACTTGCGGTTCACCACTATCTGGTAAAGGTACCTGTCAAACCACGCGTCAGTCATAATGTACATACCCTTGTTGCCCGGATCGTCGCCCCAACTGTTCTCTACGCGCCAGCGCACCGGACTTCCGTCCTCCGCGATGTCCACGCCCTGGAACGTCATGGCGTGGGTCATCATGCTGTGCCCATACTCCAGCCTGTCAGCTTTTGTCATGGTAAACTCCGTATCGAAAAGCGTCTCGAAGTCAAAAGCTTCCGTATCCATAAGCCCGCTGTCCCGATCAGAGTATTTGCCAACGTCGCAGCCGAACCAGACGGGCGTGCCGTCCCGAAGCTGCTCAATAGCGGCCTTTTTCATCACTTCTAACGGAACGTTCACGTACTTTACCGGTTTCCCGTCTATAACGTTGCCAAGGTACTTAACCGTATAGCTGCGCATATAGGGCTTATCCTCCGTCGGCGCGTTGATAAGGCTGACAAACCGCGTAAGATCAAGACCTATGTATTTATCGTAAAACTCGCGGGGTGTAAGTCCGCAGTCGGAAATGTACCGTCCGTCCTTCGCGCGTATCTTGAAATCAAACGTATCAGGCGGCGTGCCAAGGCATATGCAGAGCACGCGGTAAACTTCCTCAAGGCAGCCGCGTTTTAACTCCCGCAGCTCCTCCATGCTCTTTCCTTCCTCATGCGCCCTTCTGAGCGTCGCGGCGTCTTTGCGCAGCTTCTCCGTGAGGACGGCGTTCATCTCGCCCGTGTCGGAAGAGCAGGCCGTCTCGGGCATAATCTCTTTCGGCACAGCGCCATACTTCATAATGAGCGCGGAGATCATGTCCCACTGTCCGCCGTCCTGCACCGGGTCCCTCACGAGATGCGTTATGATACGGCCCTCCGTCTCCTCGTCGAATGTCTTGAAAATGCTCTCGTAGAAGTAGTTAGCTTTCTCCAGCTTGTCATAGAATAGCGTAAAGTTCTGGCTCAGCTCAAACTCATCCAGGTTCAATTTATGTATCACGTGGAACCTGAGGCAGTTGAGAGCCGCGAACATCCAGCACCTGCCGCTGTGCATCTGGTTAGTCACGCCATGCTGGTCGAGGCTGATTGAGTACTGGTGGACAGCGTTTGGCCGTCCCTGCCAGCGCTTGGCCGCCGCCGACGGGCCGACAGACGCGACGGCGTTCATGGCTATCGTATGCATACGGGACGAATGAAAATCCCGGTCAAATTCATCAATGTTCTCCTGCGCTATATAATCTCTCATCTAATTTCCTCCCCCTGTCAAACAAGCACTTGCCATTTTTCCCGTTCAATGGCCTCGCCGTCACTGACCTTCAGAATCTCCTCAGGCAGGTACTCCCGGTTTATTATAGTCTGGTACACATACTTGTCGAACCAGCCGTCGGTCATGATGAACATTCCCTCATTGCCGACGTCCTTGCCCCAGGAATTTTCTACGCGCCAGGCGACGGGCTTGCCGTCGTCATCAATATCGACGCCTTTGAGAACCATAGCGTGGCTGAAACGCGCCTGTCTGTAAGCGAACCTGTCCTCACGGCTCATGGACAGATCAATATTGAGGACATCTTTGTAGCCGTAAAGCTCACTGTCCAGAAGTCCCCCCTCGCGCCAGTATCTCTCACGCACATCGCAGGCGAACCATACGGGTTCCCCCGCTTTAAGCTGCTTTATGGACGCGCTCTTGAGCGTCTCAACCGGAACCGTCACAAGCGTCACCGGTATGCCGCCTACCATGTCCCCGGCGTCGGGCAAAATATACTTTTTAAGCTCCCGCCCGTTGGTAGCTCCGGCTGTCAGCGGCACATACTGTGTCAGATCAACGCCTATGTACTTGTCATAGAACTCCTTCGGCGTTATTCCCCGGTCGCATATGAAATTATCGTCCTTGTCGCGGACTTTGAAATCAAATTTCTTTACCGGTTCCCCGTAGCAAATGCAGTACATTCTGTAAATCGTGTCCAGCATCTCCTCCTTCTCCGCCCGCAGCGTCTCCAGGGACTTTCCGTCTCTGTAACCGCGCCGCAGGTCCCTCGCGTACTCGCGAAGCTTCTCCTCTATTATAGGCGCGACCCTGGTGCTCTTGTCCGTGGATACTGTCTCCGGCTGCGCCTCCTGCGGCACAACGCCATATTTCCGCACAAGGTTCACAAACATCGACCAGTATCCGCCATCCGCCCCCGCCCAAGCCATCGTGCCCATAACGTCACGACTGTCAGACGGCTCGTCTATATACTTAATGACCAGTTCCAATAGCAAGTTAGCTTTCTCTAACTTGTCGTAGAACATCAGGTAATTGCCGGAAAATGAAAAGCTTTTCAGATTCAGCTTGCTGATTATCCTGTCTCTCAGGACATTGTACCCGGCGTACATCCAGCACCGACCGCTCTGTTTCTGCGCGGTTATGTCATGCTGCGGCAGCTCCACGGAAAACCCGTGAACGTCCTCCCGCCTCCTCGTATATCGCATAGCCGTTTTGTTCAGCCCACTTGTTGTAACCGCGTTCATTGACAACAGGTTCGATCTGTCGCTGTCAAAGCTCGCCTTGAATGCTCCAAGCTCTTCACTGGTGATTGCTTCTCTCATATAATACCTCCAATGAATATAAAATATCTATCTCCAGACTTCCCGCCGGTAAGTCCGGCGGGAAGTCGGATAAGCGAAAGCTACTGTCTGCTGTTTTTGTCCTGGTACATTTTCCTGTCAGCTTCAGCGTACATTCTGCGTGACAGCTCCGGCGAACCGTCAAAGCTGTCGCTGTGCGACACTCCGCAGTTCACATAAGTGTGGAGGCCTCTTTTCTCGTCGTACATCGCGTCTTCTCTCAGACCCTCACGTATCTTCCGGATAACGTTCCACGCGCCCGCCTCGCTGCAGCGGAAGAGAATGATAAGGAACTCATCCCCGCCCATCCTGATGACCTTATCAGTCGCGCGGATGTGCGTTTTCATGACCGCTACGGTCTTACGCAGCGCCACATCTCCGACCGGATGCCCATACGTGTCATTTATGCTCTTAAAATCACGTATATCGGTCATGACGAACACCGTCTCACAGGCTTCCTTGGAAGCGAACGCGTACTCCTCAAAATACAACCGGTTATACGCGCCCGTCAGTCCGTCGATGTACATTTTATGTCTGTCGTGCTGTCCCCTGTAAACGCCGGACAGGATCTCGCTCACTCCGGACATTATTGCCTCCAGCACACATTCCGTCCGTGAACCGTCCGGCGAGATCACCGCAATCGGCGTCGCCAGAAGCAGTCTGCGCTCATTGCCGGCGTTTTCGAGCTTCACAACGCTTCGGCAGTTCTTCTGCGCTTCCAGCCCAGCGCACGGCTCACATCTGCCTACCCGGTCAAACAGTCCATAGCAGTAATCGTCATTCTGAACCATGGTGCCGTCATCCACGGCAATGAACCCGCGGCAGACGGCCGGATCCGTCAGATGCACAGATTCAAATACCAGGGATAGCTTGGATATTAAGCTATGCAGTTTTTCCTCATCAATCACAATAATACTTTCTCTCAATCTGTGCACCTTCTTTCCGCGCGGTTTTTCAGAGCTTATACCAAAATCAGGCGCGAAATATAACACGGCTAATTCTGGGATGCGCTCTTAAGTAACATTATAACAATTTTTACGTCACTTATCAATATATTTTTTATTTTTTTAATCGCGCGCTGCCGTATTCGCGCTATGGAGCCGCCGCGCGCCGACAGGTTCAGGTCAGCCGTCCTTCTTTTTACTGAGCGCTTTGCACATGAACCGCTCCGAGTCCACGACGAAGCGCGTGTGAACGCCCGAACCTATGGGGCCTTCGTCGTCAAACGCCTCCACGCGGAACGTTATGAACCGTCCTTCCACTTCCGTCACTTCCGCCCGCGCTCTGACGGTCATACCCTCCGGTGTCGCGGATGTGTGTGTAAAATCAAGTCCCGTACCGACGCTCGTCTCCTCCGGCCGCAGATGAGGGTGAAGGGCATTGCAGGCGGCCAGCTCCATAAGCCCCACAAGGCATGGCGTGGCAAACACGGGCAATCCATCCTCCACAAGTCCCTTCGCCGTCTTATCGTGTGTAACAACAAACTCCGCGCTGCCCTTGTCGCCTATCGCTGCATACATTTTACCATACGTTCCTTTCAGATTATTTGTCCGCCAGAGCTTATACCCGCCAAACCGCGAATTTTCCGAGAACCGCCGGCGGCGCGGTTCCGAGAAAACGCCGATTAAATCGAAACGCGGGAACACATTGTGTATCGCGGGCGCTGTCATAACGCCGCCTCAGGGAATAAAAGGCTCCGTGTCTGGGGATTTAGTCGGGTACCTCACTGAACTATTATAACACATTCTTCGTCATTACGCAACAGCATACGATAATTTTACGTACCGTCCGTGTAGGTTAGTCAATCATACTTTACAGTCTGGGAAAGAAAAAAGGATTTCTTTA
>CAYQWH010000003.1:0-18577 GCA_964421265.1 uncultured Oscillospiraceae bacterium
GTCACATACAGGACGCCTGACGCGAGAGCGCATCCCGTGCGCCAACCGAATACTTAACCATAATATCATACCTGCCTGTAAATTAAGTGAGGAGGCAAACAGTGAAATCATTTGATAGAGCAATCTCAAGATTCTGTTACAAACATCCGAAGTTTGGGATAAGGAACCTTATGCTGTTCATAGTGGCTGGGACCGGCATTGTATATCTTGTGGACATGATGGACACAACCGGGACGTTTCTGTATTACTTCTACTTTTCGCCGGAGCTTATAGCGCGCGGAGAGGTGTGGAGACTTTTCTCGTTCCTGTTGCTGCCACGCGATTCTAACCCGTTTTTTCTTTTAATATCGCTCTACTTTTACTACTTCATAGGTTCGTCGCTGGAGCGGCAGTGGGGGACTCCACGGTTTACAATCTACTACATTTTCGGCTGGTTCTTCAATGTCATATACGGGCTTGTGATGTATTTCGTGGATGGCTACTACATGATTAACATGGACGCGTACTATCTGAATTTGTCCTTGTTCTTCGCGTTCGCGGCGATGTGGCCGGATCAGCAGGTGCTGTTGATGTTCATAATCCCGGTAAAAATGAAGTGGCTGGCGTGGCTTGACGCGGCGCTGTTCGCGATAGATATAATTCGCAGCTGGTCCGTTTTCCCGTATAATCTTCTGCCGCTGGTGTCTATCCTGAATTTCCTCCTGTTCTGCGGTCCGAGTCTGCTGGATCATTTTAAAGGCGGGAGAAGGAATTACAGCCGACACATTAGATTTGAGGTGAATAACAATAGAAATGAACGGCGCCACGAAAAGCTGAATTATCATCACAAGTGTTCGGTTTGCGGAAAGACAGACACGGAGTATCCGAATCTGGAGTTTCGCTACTGCTCCAAATGCGTGGGTTATCACTGTTTCTGCGAGGAACATATAAATAACCATGTACATTTTACGGAGTAGAAATTACAAGCGCGGTAAACGCCATAAACTGATGGCGTTTACCGCATAGCAGAGTAGGCTGTCACACACAAGGAACCCTATGAGAACGTGGTAAACTTCATCACGGATGTTGTTTGCTGCAAATAACGTGGGTTATTTTCATTGGTTCCTTAATCCTGAATGGACGGGGAGTTGCCATTCAGGAGAGCGTGGCGGTGTGACGGCCGCATCCCGCTGCAAGCATATGGAAAGACCTCCCTATGCGATCAGCGGAAGGGAGGTTTTATTATGCGCAATATAAAGACATTGACGTTAGCGTCCATGCTTGCCGGTATGAGCGTGGCAATAGGCATTTTGTGCAAGAATTTTATGACGTTCGGAGTATATTACCGGTTCACGCTTGAGAATCTGCCGGTGGTGTATGCGGGCTTGACGCTTGGCCCGGTACCTGGTATGCTGGTTGGTATTACGGCGGATATAGCAAGCTGTTTACTCTCCGCGACTCCCGCGCTGAACCCGATTATAACGGTGGGAGCGGCTGCTGTCGGCGCGCTGTCGGGTCTGGTGCCGCGTTACGTATATAAAACGCCCGGTTCGAGCCAGATAGTTGCGACGGTGGCGATTGCTCATTTTGTTGGACAGGTGTGCGTCAAATCCGTGGGGAAGATTATCGCGTTCGGTATGCCTGTATGGGGAGTGTTCATAGGGCTTGGACTTGACATAGTAGCGTCAGCTATAGAGACTGTTTTTTTAAGAGCGCTGACAATCCGCACGAAAGGTCAGAACGACCGCCGCGCGGTTCAAAAGGAGAAGTAGGACGATATGACATATGATGAGGCACTGGAGTATATCCATAAAATAAACTGGAGAGGGTCGAAACGGGGATTGTCAAGGACGGAGGCTTTGCTTGCGAAGCTTGGTTCTCCGGAGAAGCGGCTGAAGTTTGTGCACGTGGCCGGGACGAACGGCAAAGGTTCCACGTGCGCCATAATTGAGTCGGTTCTCCGTGAGGCCGGGTACAGAACAGGTCTATACACCTCTCCGTTTATAGCGCGTTTCAACGAACGCATAAGGGTAAACGGGGAGGCGATAGGTGACGCGGAGCTTGCGAGTCTGGTAGAACGTGTCAGGCCTTTCGCGGAGGAGGAGACGGATAAGCCAACGGAGTTTGAGCTGATAACGGCGTTGGGATTTCTCTATTTTTTAGATAAGCGGTGCGACATAGTGGTTTTGGAGGTGGGATTAGGCGGCGAGTTTGACTCCACGAACGTAATACCGGCGCCGGAAGCGGCGGTTATAACGGCGTTAGGCATAGACCACGTTCAGCAGCTTGGTTCGGATATCCGCGACATAGCGAGAGCGAAAGCCGGGATAATTAAAGACGGGACGGATGTGGTGATATATGAGGCCGTTCCGGAGGCGGACGAGGTCATATCCGACGTCTGCGCGAAAAAAGGAGCCACGCTCCACAGGACGGATTTTTCCGGACTTACTCTGCGTGAGCATGACCTTGAGGGATGCAGATTTGATTTTGGCGGATATAAAGATTTGTATATTCCGCTTGCCGGTACATATCAGCCTATGAACGCGGCGGTGGCGATAACGGCGCTGAATGTTCTGCGCGGCAGGGGATGGGAGATAGAGGACAGCGACATATATCGCGGTATGGAAAAAGTCCGCTGGCAGGGGAGATTTGAGCTTATCTCCCGCCACCCAACAGTGATATTGGATGGCGGGCACAATCCGCATGGGATCAAAGCGACAGCGAAGAGCCTCTGGGACAACATACCGGAGCCGGAGGGACAGATAGTGTTCCTGACGGGCGTGATGGCGGATAAGGACGTGCGCGGCATGGTACCGGAGCTTGCGCCGCTGGCCAGGTGCTTTGTGACAGTCACGCCGGACAACCCGCGGTCATTGCCGGCGGATGAGTACGCAGCCATAATTCGCAGCTTTGGTCTGGAAGCGGAGCCGGCGGTAACGATTGAGGATGGCGCGCGCCGGGCGCTGGATTTAGCCGGTGAGAACGGCACCGTGTGCGCGTTAGGCTCCCTCTATTTCTCCAGCGATGTACGGGAAGCGTTCAGACGAATAAAGACAACATAAGCGGAATGGTTCCCATGCAGGCGATGCTTGTCAGGAACGCCAGACTTGCCGCCACGCGGCAGTTCTGTCCGCTCATGCGCCCGTAAACCAGCGGCATCATACCGGCTGGCATGGTGAGGAACATGGCGCATGAAAGCATAATTTCATAGTTCACATTGAACAGCTTGAGCAGAGTCAGTACAACACCGGGTATTCCAATAAGCCTGAGGAATGTGAAGATGTAGAGCTTAACATCAGTGACAGTTTCCTTAATGTTAAGTGTACCAAGTATCATGCCGGTCATAAGCAGTGCTGTAGGCGACATACACGCTGACCCGGAGGCCGTAATATCCAGTATGACCTCCGGCAGCTTTATGCCCGTCAGACCGACGATAATACCGAGGGCGGTAGCCAGAAGAGACGGGTTCAGCAGCCCCTTAAGCGACCGTTTGCTTTGCCCGGACAGCATCCTTATGCCTTCCACCTGGACATAGACATTGGACGGAAGAGCGAAAATCATGAAGTTGAGCAGGTTTTCGCTGCCGTAGACAGCCGACATCAGGGCGTAACCGATAAACCCGAAGTTCGGGACGGTGAAGTTGTACAGGTAGACCACGCGTTCGTATGGGTCTTTTGAGAACAGCTTGCTGAGAATAGAGCCGAATATTAGGCTGATGCATAAATTGATGGCGCCGGCGAACAGGAACGGGAGCTTTGCCGCCACTGTCTCCATGGACAGACCGGTCGCCATGGTATTGAACATCATAGCGGGAAGAAAAACGTTAGCGAGGACGCGCGACAACGCGCCTGAGTCGTCTTCGCTGACCGCGTGCAGCCGTATGAGCAGGAACCCCGCCAGCATGAACGCGAAGAGAATAAAGACCTGAGAAAAAACAACGCTCAAAGATGATCACCTCACAATAAAAACGAGACATTATACGCCATTGGCTACACAGGCGCGAAAGGCTGTGAAAGCGCTTGCTTAGAAACAGAATGAACCGACATTGCGCAGGCTCTCAGCCGCTACAAATCCCGCTTCAAGGATAGCTTTGAAGCGGGATTGTGGTCAGTGTTTCAGGTAAGCCAAAATAACAAAAGCGAGTACCACAAGGCCAAGACCGACTATAAAGTACAGGGCGATCAGCATAGTCGCCTTGAGAGCGGCAAAGGTAAAAAGCCGGCGGTCGGCCTTGTCCATTGGCTGGTAATTATACGCTGAATCGTCTGGGACATCCTCACCGTTGTCGGGATGTTCAGGGCGGTTTTTCTTTGGACGCCGAGGCAGGAACATTGGCTGCGACTCGATTCCGCTCATGTCGGCAATGACGCGCCCGTCGTCGTCATCAAAGGTTTTCCGTGCCATTACTTATCAAACAAGTGACAGACCACATAGTGGCCAGGCTCAATCTCACGCTGCACGGGCGCTTCCGTCTCACATCTTTTTGTGCAGTATGAGCATCTTGTGTGGAACTTGCAGCCGGACGGGGGATTGGCGGGGGAGGGGATGGACCCCTCCAGAACTATGCGGTTCATCTTCGCGTTCGGGTCGGGGATAGGTATGGCGGAGAAAAGCGCCTTGGTGTATGGGTGCAGCGGATTATCGAAAATGTCCTCCGTGTCACCGTATTCCACAAGATTACCAAGATACATAACGCCGACGGCGTCTGAGATGTGCTCCACAACCGACAGATCGTGGGATATGAAGAGATACGTCAGCTTGTACTGCTCCTGGAGGTCTTTGAGCAGGTTAATGATCTGCGCCTGAATGGACACGTCCAAAGCGGAGACAGGCTCATCGCACACGACAAACTCAGGGTTCAGCGCCAACGCGCGCGCTATGCAGATTCTCTGCCTCTGCCCGCCGGAGAACTCGTGGGGATAACGGTCCTTGTGGAAGGGCTGCAGGCCGCAGTTGTCCATAACCTTGTCGATGTAATCGTTAAACTCGTTCTTGGGAACTAAATTGTGCTCACGAACGGCCTCGCCTATAATCTCGCCAACCGGGAGACGGGGGGACAGGCTGGAGAACGGATCCTGGAAGATAATCTGCATTTTCGTTCTCTGCTCGCGCATTTCCTTTGCGGTGAAGTCATAGACTTCCTTACCGTTAAAGAGCACCTGACCGCCGGTTTTCTCGCCGCTGAGACGGAGAATTGTGCGTCCGGTGGTTGTTTTGCCGCAACCGGATTCGCCCACAAGTCCCATAGTGGTCCCGCGCTTCAGATTAAACGTTACGCCGTCAACAGCCTTTACATAGTTGACAACGCGTGATATCATGCCGCCCTTAATAGGGAAGTACTTCTTGAGGTTGTTCACCATCAGAATATACTTGTCATCATACTCAACGGGCTTGCTGTCATCGACAGCAGTTGCTGCGGATTTAGCCATTTTTATTTGCCTCCTTCCCGTCGTAATAGCGGTAGCAGCTCACCTTGTGTGTGGGAGAGATGCTGCATTCGCTCGGATACGCGCCGCTGCAGCCATCGACGCACATCTCGCAGCGGTCCTTGAAATAGCAGTAGTTGGGCATATTGACAGGATTCGGTACCTTGCCGGGGATGGAATAGAGCTTGTCAACCTTCTTGCCCACGACAGGCTTTGACGCCATAAGCCCGATAGTGTACGGGTGCGCGGGGTGCGCGAATATCTCCTCGGCGGTGCCCTTCTCGACAATGCGTCCCGCGTACATGACGACCACGTAATCCGCCATCTCCGCGATAACGCCCAAGTCGTGGGTGATGAACATGATAGAGGAGTTAATCTTGTTCTTAAGGTTTCTCAGCAGGTCAAGGATCTGCGCCTGGATTGTCACGTCAAGCGCGGTGGTAGGCTCGTCGGCGATAATAATCTTCGGGTTGCACGCCAGCGCCATCGCGATCATGACACGCTGCCGCATACCGCCGGATAACTCGTGGGGGTACATATTGTAGACGCCCTCGGAGTTGGCTATGCCCACCATCTCCAGAAGCTCAATGGTTCTCGCTTTAATCTGGTCGGCGTTTTTGTTCTCCGTGTCGTGCAGCTCAAGAACTTCGTTGATCTGGTCCCCAATCCTGAAAACGGGGTTGAGGGCGGTCATAGGCTCCTGGAAAATCATGGAGATGTAGTTGCCGCGCAGCTTCTGCATAACGGTGTTGGGAACTTTAGTGATGTCGTAAGCCTTGTCGCCTAAATTCAGGCGGATGGCGCCCTCCACAATCTGTCCCTGGGGCCTCTGGATGAGCTGCATAAGGGAGAGACTTGTAACGGACTTGCCGCAGCCGGACTCGCCGACAACGCCGACGGTCTTACCGATAGGAACCTCAAAGCTGACGCCATCGACGGATTTGACAGTGCCGGCATCCGTGAAGAAGTACGTGTGCAGGTTGTCAAACTCAACGGAGTTGTTAGGATCCTTCATTGTAGTCAGGTACTCGGACTCCGGCACATTCTTCCTTTTGCGGAGTTTCTCGTACTTATTGGTGATTTTCCGGTTCTCTCTGGAGATCCTCCGGGACTCCTTGGCGGAGAGATAACCGTCTTCATTTTTCTTAGCCATAAGCTCGCCTCCCTCAGCGCTTCATTTTCGGATCGAATGCGTCGCGCAGACCGTCGCCGACAAAGTTGAAACCAAGAACGGCGATCAGCAGACAGCACCCGGCGGGGATCCAGACATACCAGTAATTCGTAAGAACGAAAGAGTTATTTACGTCGTTGATAATATTACCCCATGAGGCATAAGGGAATTTAATTCCGATTCCGAGGAACGAGAGTGTAGCTTCGGTGATAATCGTGGAGCCGAGGCCCATGGTGCATATAACGATAAGCTGCGGGATGACATTTGGTATAAGGTGCCGGAATATTCTTCTGGAGACGCTAATACCGCAGGCCTCCGTCGCGGTCATGAACTCCTGTTCACGCAGGGACAATATCTGTCCGCGCACCATACGCGCGATTCCCGGCCAGCCGAGGAACCCGAGTATGAGCATCAGGAAGACCATACGCTTTGTCGCGTTCATGTTCATGCCGTCCATGGCCGCGCCCAGAATGATGAGCAGCGGGGTGGATGGGATGCAGTAGAACACATCCACTATACGCATGATCAGGTTATCGACCCAGCCGCCGAAATAACCGGCGATGCCGCCCATGATAACGCCTAAAACCGTCTCGATGATAACGACGATGAAACCGACCATCAGCGAGATGCGCCCGCCGTACATGAGCCTCGTCAGAATGTCCATTCCGTTCTTATCAAGACCCAGCGGATGCGCCGCTGACGGCTTGGCGTAGCTGTCATAGACATAAGTCGGCGTGTCCTGGCGCACGGACCAGACTTTCTGGCTGGCGTCATAAGTGATGTCGTAGGTGCTCTCAACCATCTCGCCATCCTCATTTTCCGAGGAATAGGTGAACTCGTCGATGTCGTTGTCAAGAGCCTCCTCAAGGCGCTCCTTGAAGTCTCTGGAAATAACGACGCCATTTTCCTTGGACTGCACGACGAACCGGGAGACATAGGCGACAATCTCGCCGTCCTTAATGACGTTTCCGTCCTCGTCCATCGTGTAAGACGTGCCGTCAACGGTATATTCGGACTCGCCGTTCACGTAAGCTTTCATGGCTTCGAACTTCTCATTGAAGGTCGGTTCCGGCATATTGTCCGCGGCGTTTACAATATCCTTGTACGCCACCGCGATGACGCTGCCGGAGGAATTGGCGATGGAGTAGAGGTCCTCGCCTTCGGCGGTTATGGTGTACGCCTCATCGCTATAGGTAAACTCATCTTCGCCTTTAAGCTGCGCCAGAAGGAACTGCGCCTGAGCCGCCGCGCCAAATGACTCGCCGTCAGCCACTATGTAACGCAGATCGTTGTTTTTCGTAACGGCGACGTATTCCTTGGACATCAGCGTGTACGTGTAGAACTGTTCATCCTCGCGATACGGAGTGATAATACCGCCGATATAGGAGAAGATGAACATGGCCGCCAGCATTATAAGCCCCACAATAGCGAGACGGTTGCGCAGGAAACGCTTGATAACCAGTCTGCCGGGGGAGAGGACTTTGACGCGCCGGTCGTCGTTAAGAGAGTATTCTTCCTCTTCGTTGTCAATGGTCTTATTTTCTTCCGCCATTTTAGACTCCTCCCTTCTCAAGCGATACGGACCCGTGGGTCAACGACGGCGTATAGTATATCCGCGAGCAGGTTCCCGGCTAATGTCAGAATTGCCATAAATGTCATACAGAACATGGAGAACGGGATATCACCGACGACCATGGACTGATAGGACGTGTAACCGATCCCCGGGAGGGCGTACAGCGTCTCCGTGATAAGCGCGCCTGAGAAAAGGCCGGGGAGAGAGTTACCGATAATGGTGACAAGCGGTATCAGAGTGTTGCGGAACGCGTGCTTGTAAATGACATCTTTTTCGGGTAATCCCTTGGCTCTCGCGGTTCTGATGTAATCGGAATTAAGAACCTCAAGCATATTCGTCCTGGTGTATCTCATCGTGGAGCCGATTGAGACAATGACGAGAGTGATTATAGGCAGGACAAGGTGATTCGCCTTATCCATGAGCTGCCCCCAGGATGACAACTGCGCGTAGTTGCGCCCCACAAGACCGCTCACGTCGAACCAGCCCAGCTTAACCGAGAATACAAGTTTCAGCAGTGTGGCGAAAAAGAACGTGGGCAGCGATATACCGCAGAGGGCTATGGCGGTGATCGCGTAGTCGCGTCTGGAGTACTGGTGAGTCGCGGCCGTAATGCCGAGCGGAATAGCGATAATAAGTTCCAGGATGAACGAGACGACGCCCATAATAACGCTCAGCCCGATAACTTCCTTGAATTTCTCCAGCACCGGCACGGTCCATCTCCAACTGTCGCCGAAGTTGCCGCGAATCATATTGCCTATCTGTATAAAATAACCCGGTACTATACCTTTATCCAGGCCATAGGAGGCGTTCAACTGCTCCAGCAGTTCTTCGTATGGCTTCGCGCCCGGAGCCGTTGAGAGTTGGATAGCCATTGACTCCACATAGTTGCCGGGGAGGCACCGGAGCACGGCATAGATTATAAACGTCACGCAAAAAAGAATAATGATAGAAAGAAGCAGACGTTTTAGGATAAATTTTTTCATGAAATATGGTTCCCTCCTTTATTTTCCTGGGGTACCGCTTTTGGTTATTATACTAAGGAGCCACTTCGTTTTTGGAGTGGCTCCTTAGTATAAAACAAAGGAACGGTCGTCCTTCTCCCTCCTTCGGCGGAGGGAGAAGGAAACGGGAATATTATCTTACTTGCACTCGAGTGATTCAACCTCAGCGGCCCATCCATAGTACGGAGTCATATCCTGGACAAGGGAGTCGATGTTGACACGCTCAGAGGAGAAGAGGTTGCAGTCGGATCTCTGATAGACCGGCAGTTCAACGCCGTAGTCCATAATGATCTCCATAGCGGCCTGATAGATGGCCTTACGATATGCCTGGTCAGTGGACGCGCGTCCGGCCTCGATCAGTTCATCAAGCTCCGCGTCAGAGATTTGATAATAGTTCGTGGAACCGTTGGAGTGATAGAGCTGATACATATCGGGGTCAGAGCTGGATCTCCACGCGGCGCACCAGAAGTCGGCTACACCGTTCTGATAGGTAGCGTAGAGGTCGTTCGCGTTGGCGTGGTCAATAACGTTCAGAGTCATGCCGATGGTGTTAAGAGCCTCGTTCGCGTTCTTGAGGATAAGGAATGACGGGTGGTCGCCAACGCCGTTAGCGCCGATGTCAACGGAGTACTCAAGAGACGCGCCCTCGGGAGCGGCTACCACCTTGCCGTCCTCAATAGTGTAACCGGCGGCTTCAAGGAAGTCGAGCGCCGCCTCAAGCGCCGCGGCGTATTTGTCCTCAGCGCTCATATCGCTGGTGTAGATAGGATCGCCGTTCACGTCGGTGGAGTAGGCAACATGATAACCGTCGTCAGTTACCTGCGGAGCAGCCCACGATGTGTTGGAGATCGGGTAGTTAATAACGGATGCCGTATCGCCGTAATAGGAGTCAATGCCCTCGTCACGGTACACGGAGATAACTGTCAGAATCGCCTTACGCAGATCCTTGGAAGCTTCAGAGTAGGGATCGTCGCCGACCTTGACGTTGTTGGGGTTGCAGCCCACATAGCCGTAGCCACGGTAGTCAATGAGCTTGGTCGTGAGAACGGGGCCTTCCAGATCATCGGTTCCATTGTACTGGGCGATCTGGGCAGCGGCCTCGGTTGAATAGGTCGGATCAGATACATCAATATCACCGGAGACGATACTGGTTATCTTATCGTTCTCGTTCTGCTCACGGTAGTTGAAATATTTGATTTTGGGTTCGCCAAGGTAGTAGAGCGGGTTGGCTTCAAGATAGACAATGCCGTCGGAGTATTCCTTGTACACATACGCACCTGCGCCCATAGGCTCGGTGGTGTGCGCCTTCACGGAGGAGAGATCGCCCTTGGTGAAGCCGAAGGAGTGGTTCTCATAGTCGTAGAGGCTCTCGTCGCCGTAGTAGTGGAGCGGGCCTATAACCTGAGCGAACTGATAAATAGCCGTAGCGTCAAGCGTAGAAGTGGTTATGCGGAGCGAGTAGTCGCCGGTACGCTCAATGCCGGAGATGTAGTCGGCAGAATTGCCGGTCTCAATACCTATGTTGTATTCATCATAACCGTCAATCAGGTCGAACAGGGAAGAACCGGCGGTTTCGGTGCTGGAGAGGTCGTTCAGATCCCAGTCATACGCTTCGCACATATAGTAGAAGAAGTCAAGGGGAGTGGCGTCCTCCGCGGCTGTCTCAGCGAAATCGCTGAAGCCCCAGCTGTTCGCCGCGTCAATAGCGTTATCTACTCCGCAGTAATCCATGATTTCCTGGATAAACGCGGTTCCGCCGTCCTCGAAAGCGGTCCAGAAGGCCTCCTGAGTCGCCTCGTCCCAGTATGTGTAATCGGTGTTGTCCTTGCCGGCATCCAGCATCAGGTACATCATGGATTCCATGCCGTTCTGGTACTCATCAAGTCCCTGAATAGGAACGGAGTACAGGGTGCTGTTTCCATCGTAAGTCGGGTCAAGCATGACATAGAACGAGAAGATAACGTCGTCGATGTCAGCGGGAGTGCCGTCGGAGAACACGATGTCATCACGCATGGTGAAATCATAGTACACGGTTCCGTCGTCGTTCTCGGTGATAACCAGATCGGAGGGCGTGTAATAGGTATAGTCCACGCCGTTGTAGCTTCTGGTCTCGCCCTCGATTCCTTCAAGAATCGGGTTGCCCACACGGTCAGTGGACAGGAGGTAGAGGGAAACCATATCCGCCACGTCCTGATCGGCCGCGGACAGAGCAAAATACGGTGAGAACTTGCGCTCAAGACCCATCTCGCAGGAGACTACCAGCGTCTTGTCGCCACCGGTAGTGGCCTCTTCTTCGCCCTGGTCCTCGTCCTCGGTACCTGAGTTATCCGCGTCTGTGTTCGCGTTGTCCTCAGTACCCTGACTTTCGTCGGCGTCGCTGCTTGAATCGTCGTCTGACGAAGACTCAGAAGAGCAGCCCGCGAGAAGAGCTACGCACATCGTCAGCACAAGAAACAGAGCAAGCAATTTTTTTGCGTACTTCTTTTTCATAATTTATCCTCCTTGAAAAAAGATTGATATATGAACATAAACGGATCAGATCCGCGTTCACCGTTTCAAAAGGCCCGAGGCGGAGACGCCCCGCGTTTTGCCTGCCGCCGCGCGGCAACGGCAAAACGTAGCCCTTATGGTAAGTGGCAACAGAAATGCCACTTACCATAATAACACGCTCCATGGGAATATTTATCCAACAAAAGCGCGCGATTATGAAGAACAGAATGATTCGATAAAGCGCCGAAAATATTACGCGTTTCAGCGCCGGGATATTATCACATACAAGGCTTTCTCTGACACTTTAGTGAGGAAAAGCGATAAGAAGATGTCACTTGTTTTCCGGGCGACAGCGCCCGCTTTCTTTCCGCCGGGTGCCGGGGAAATTTCAGATCTGGTTCCACTCGGATCTGGAAATTAGAATACGCAAGAGCCATACCGCCCCCGCGATTATCGCGTCAAGCGCGAGGAAGAGAACGGAACAGGGAACGGTTCCCTCCTTGCTTGTGCCGTTGAGAATGAGGTAAATGACCTCGCTCACTATCGAGACAAGGGCCGCCACGAAGGATATGAGGCACCGGACGGGCAGGGCTTTCACGGAGGATTTGTAATTGTACTCCCGTATCGGGTCCCCGCCGGATGTGAGTTTGCAGAGCGCCCATATCACGCTGACGTTCGCGACGAAACAAACCACATAAGGGGCTATGACGTAATAGCAGTTTATCATACCGGCCGCCGGGATGCACCCGTTGGCGATAATGGCTCCGGCGGCGATAATACCAAGCACCCAGCTCCTGAGGAGCAGTGTCTTGTGGTTCCCGCTGTACCTGTAGACCGCGCCGCTGTAAATGTATTCGCCTAATTCGGTCTGTGTGAAATCGTTCAGGTACGCTCTTCTTCCGCGATATTTTTTGTTATCAGGATCACTCATTGCGCATCAGTTCAGTCTATACCGGTAAGATCAAATTCCTCAGCCCATTTGGCGGCCCGCTCACAGACCTTCCTGAGAGTGTTTTCGTCGAAGGGGTTCTCCAGCCCCGCGCTGTCAAGAAGCTGCGTAAACGTCTTGCTGCCGCCCATGCGCGCGTATGCCATATAGTGCGCCCACGCGTCCGCGAAGTCGTCCTGTATCATTGCCCAGAACTCCAGGGACACGGTCTGCGCGAGACAATAATCAATATAGTAGAAGGGACTGCGGTAAATGTGGGACTGTCTCTGCCACCCCTTACCGTCGCCGTAAAACGGAATATCCCCATCAAGCCTGACCCACGGCATATAAACGCCGAGCAGCTTTTTCCATACCTCGTGCCGCTCTTCCGGGGACATATCCGGGTGCTCATATATCTCATGCTGGAAGTGATCGACCAGCGTGCCGTAAGGGATGAAAGTCACCGCGCCGGTCACATGACTGTAAAGGAACTTCTTCGCGTCCTTGCCGAAGAAATCATCGGCCCACTTCTCGCCGAAGAACTCCATGGACATGGAGTGTACTTCACACGCCTCCATACTCGGCCACACGGTATCCAAGGGTACTCTCGTCCTGTTGAGCCACGCCGCGAAAGCGTGCCCCGCCTCGTGAGTCACAACCTCCACGTCGTTCTGGGTGCCGTTGAAGTTCGCGAATATGAACGGGACGCCGTAGTCCGGGAGACTTGTGCAGTAACCGCCGCCGTGCTTGCCCTCGGTGGACAGCACATCCATCAGGCCGCAGTCCAGCATGGTGTTGAAAAATTCGCCGGTTTCCTCAGACAATTCGTTATAAAACTTTCTGCCGGCGGCGAGAATATCATCAGCCGTTCCACGGGGCTTCGGGCTGCCGGAACGGAACTCCAGAGCGTTGTCGGCGAAGCTCATTGGATACGTTTTGCCGAGCCTCTCGGCCTGGCGCCTGTAAATCTGATCCGCTAAGGGTACGACATATTTAACAACCGCGCTCCGGAACTTCTCCACGTCCTCTTTTGTGTAGCAGTTGCGTCCCATGCGGTAATAACCGAGCTGGGTGTAACCGCCATAGCCGAGCTTTTTGCCCATCCCGTCGCGGAGCTTGACCAGCTCATCGTATATGCTGTCCAGCTTATCCTGGTTGTTATTGTACCACTGGCCCTCCGCTTTCCAGGCGGCAAGCCTGCGATCGTCGTCTAAATCCAGCTTCAGCGGCTGGATCTGCGATACAGTGTACTCTTTGCCCTCAAAGGGTATCCTCGCCGAAGCGAGCAGCTTGGTGTACTCGGTAACAAGAGCGTTCTCACGCTGACTGTCGGGGATGATGGACGGGTCAAAGGCTTTCAGACGCAGTTCCGCGTCTTTGAAGATTATGTCACCGTACTCCCTCTCGAAATCCCCACGGAAGGGGGAGGAGAGCATGGCCATGATCCACTCCTGCGCATACTCCTGAAGCTCCGGAGTGACCTCATTCCAGAATTTTTCCTCGTTATCGTAAAACTCATCGCGAGTGTCTATGCTGTGCCGTATGCTCGCCAGCGACTCCTGCGTCCGCACGTGCCTGTAATCCTCCTCATAAGCGAGGAAAACTTTCTTGGCGTCGTCATAGGTGCCGGCGTTTTTAAACGCGGCGGTGCGTTCCCGCAGCGTATTTTTGATAACTTCGATATTGGGGCGTTTGTAATTCATCTGCGAAAATTTCACCGGATACAGACCTCCCTAATAAAATATTAACCGCAAATATGAATTCTTGAATAATTATATACTGGATCTTTCATTTTATCAAGAGGATTTTTGATATTTTTTTGTGCCTCCGGAGGGGAAAAACACCAATTTTGGAATATAAGTTAAAATAAATTGTTAAGAAATGATTTATTTTGTTGAAAACAGCAAAACAATGATCGGGAACCGCGCGCCTGACGAGCGGCCATGTTTATTAAAATCGGCCCGGAAAACGGCGGAACCAGGTCAGCGAAAGTCACCGACGCTGTGGCCGCGCCGCAATTTGTCCATGAAAAAAATTCACAGTTCCTGTCAAAATGCCAAACGCGGCAGCCGCCGTCTATTTGACGCGGACGCGTCCGCCGACCGGGGGAGCGAGATTTTGATATTTTACACAAATAGATTCATTTTACGTAAAAATTCAGAAAAACTTATTGACAGCGCAATGGGCACATGATAAACTTATGATGGATAATATTTTAGAGATGGGGTGGCTGCCATGAAAAGGTGAACCCGTACCCAACGGCTGCGCCGGGGCCGAGTGGGTATCGGTACGCTTCCGGCGAGGGAGATTTAAAAAGACAGGTAGTGATAACATGAAAAGTATACGGCAGCTTATACGGCAGCCGGTGAAGTCGTTGGTCGGGGTGCTGCTGCTGACCGTCGCGTGCGTGCTGCTCTGCGCCGGGGTCGGCCAGTACGCCGCCGCTGTCCGGACGAACGACCGGGTGGAGAATGACTACATAACTGCCGCGCTGCTTACCAGTAAATATAATAAGATAGAGATTCTGGACGATGCCGGGAACGTGCTGTATGAAGCGGACACGACATTCCTCGCGGGAGACGCGCAAAGCTTCTATAACGACCTGGTATCCACCAGAACGGATCTTATAAAGAGAGTGGACAGCAACGGCCTTGTCTCCGGGTACTCATCACAGTTGGCGCCGATAAATCCATGTAAGGTTATAGCGACGGAAACCGAAAACATGGGTTCCGAGACGTCGATTGACTGCGTGCCCTATCAGAACACGGTATTCGCCATGCGCCTTGACGAGATCGGTCCATACTCCGATTCTTTTGGCTTGAGTTATGTGACGCTAACAGGCACTATAACCCAGGTCGTGGCTCTCCAGGAGGACTACGACGATCCCACGGGTAGCAGGGCCAACGTGACCCTGTACGTGACTGATGAGGAGGAACTGGAGTCTATGGATCTTCAGACGGGGGAGATATATCTCGTGAACGGTCGGAATTACACTGACGGGAATTGGGACGCGCTGGGCTATCTCGGGTTCACAGATGAGGTTCCCGAGGATATTGAGCCTGACGATTTACAGCTCCTGAGCGAGGAGGAACGGAAAAGCTGGGCGGAGTCTGACGCCGACGCGGTAGCAAAATACGAGGGGGAAAACGGGATAACGCGTTTACTTACTCAGGATGAGTATGATATGCTGCTCAGCAAAATCGGTTCGATAAGCGTAAATGTCGACTCGGAGCCGTCGGCTGCTTTGCTGTTAGAGGAGTTCTCGGTTCCCGAAGGGGACGGCAACGGTACCAGAACAGTTACCGCTGAGGAATACAATGAGCTTTACGGGGGCGCTTCCATCACGCGCCTGACCGGTTCCGTGGAGGACTTTCTGGCAAGTCCGGAGGGCGAGGAGTGGCGTGAGGCTATTGACAGGATAGATATTTGCAACCACGCCGTCCCGGTTATGAACGTGGATCATCTTGAGAGCATGGTTGAGTTTGTGCGCGGGGAGGCGATTATCACGCAGGGGCGGAGCATGACGGACGAGGAGTACGAAGAGGGCGCGCACGTCTGCGTCATGTCCGAGTCGCTGGCCGCGAACAGCGGCCTCGCGGTGGGCGACAAGCTGAACCTATCCCTATATCTGTATGACAGCAATCTCAACTCACAGACGAAAAGCGCCAACCCGTCCGCTGATGTCTACTCTCCCGTGCGCGGATTTTACCAGGAGAATGTGGAGTACGAGATAGTGGGACTGTACCGGCAGAGCAACGAGTGGCTGATGGACAGCTACGCATTTACGCCCAACACGGTTTTCGTGCCGGCGGAGGCGGTTCCCTATAAGTCGTCCATGCTCGACAGCGGCGTTTTCCGGACGGTTGTACTGGTGAACGGCGCGCAGGAGGAGATGGATGAGTACCTGACGGAGTCCGGTTATGAGGGGCTTTTCACATACTATGACCAGGGGTACAGCGACGTAAGCGAGAGCCTCAGCTCGTACTTCTCCGTGTCGAAGATAGTGCTGCTGGCGACTTTGGGCGGCTGGTTAGCGCTCTTTCTCCTGTATATGCTGCTCTTCCCGTTCTCCCAGCGGCGCAGCGGAGAGAGAATGTGGACGCTGGGCGCAAGCCCCGCGCAGATCCGTGGTCACGTGACATGGAGCGGATTCGCTCTCGCGGTTCCGGCGAGTATAATAGGCGGCGTGGTCGGGAGCGCCATGCTAAATAAGGTCGTGGAACGCGTAGCGGACGCGGCGGATGTTTCGATCGCGATGAGCGTGGAGTGGACAACGGTGGCGCTGATGGCGGCGGCGCAGCTGCTGCTGTGCCTTGCGGGGTCGTTCCTGTGCGGGCAGATTGTTCTGCGCCGCGCCCGACGGAAGGCTGGCGGTTCATGATCCCGCCGTATCTGTGGCGCCAGATCAGGCGCCGTCCCGGAGGCGTGGCGGCCGCCGCGCTAATCGGTATTGTCGTCAGCCTCCTGCTGTGCGTCCTCTGTAAGTCGCGCGCTGATTCGGCAAAGCACATGGAGGAGGTCTATGACCGGATTGACGTCACCTGTGACGTCACGAATCTGGCAGGTACAAAGACGGATAACCTCTCGGCTCCCGAATGGGTGCTGAGGCTCTTTACCACTGATGTTACTACCGTCAATGGCGCGCCGCTGGAGCGCTCGTTCTCGTCGTTTATAGAGGATGTCCGCATAAAAGGCACTCTGAACGCGGGAAGCGCGTATGTGGGTGACATTGCGCTGACGGGCATAACGGGCCTTGATGTGGCAAACGCGCTGCGGGCTGAAAATATGGTGGAGATTACCTGGTTCGATTCTTACGACGGGACGGTTTTTGCCGGCGACTCGCCGGTGTGTCTCGTGCCGGAGGACATATTTGAGTCGCTCCCACAGGATAACAGAGCAGACCGGGTGCTGACGCTGCAGATCTACCCGGATGATACGGGCGACGAACAGCGGGATGTTTTCCGGGATTTTGTAATAGCCGGGACTTACACCGGTACCGGCGCGGTATATTGTCCGTGGAGCGTGTGGTACGAGCTGTCCCAGACCGCGAACGGGTTCTGCGTCCTCGACAGCATCGGCGCGACATTCCGCAGCAACGGGGAGATCCGGCAATTCTGGGACATGGTCGGCAGCCTGTTTTTTGTAGAGCCAAGCGCCGACGGTACGAAGACGGAGTGGATTAGCTCTCCTGTATACAAATACTACCCTTACGCGTTGTCCATAAACGACACGACACTGCGCCAGACGATGAGTTCTTTGAGCTTCAACCAGTCCATAATGAGCTATCTGTCCTGGGCCGTGATAGTTCTCTCCACAGGCGGAGGGTTCCTGACCGGGTTCCTGCTGGTGCGGCAGAGAAAACGTGAGTTGGCCCTGCAGCGCGTGCTGGGCGTGTCGCTGTTGTCCATGTTCCTTGGGGTGATGACAGAGGAGTGGCTGTCCGCCGCCGCCGGTACGGTCTTATGCGTCGCGGTGTTCTTATCGGTGACTCACGCGTCGCCGCCGTGGGGATATATAGCCGTTTTTCTCGTGGTATATACGGTGGGCCTCAGCGCCGCCCTGACCGGCTTTCTGCGTAAGGATTTTACAAGGGAATTAGAGGGGGAATAGACTCATGACTCTTGAGCTGAATAATGTAACTTACCAGTATCAGAACAAATATCGCACCGTGCGGGTGATAAATGGCATAAGCCAGGTCTTTGAGCCGGGACGCTTTTACGCCATTATAGGCAAGAGCGGGAGCGGCAAGACGACGCTTCTGTCTCTGATGGCGGGTCTGAGGCTGCCGCTGGACGGAACTGTCTCGGTGGATGGCGTGTCCATGACGGAGCTGGATCGCGGCACGCTCCGCCGCGACAGAATATCGGTTATTTATCAGGATTACAATCTCTTCCCGCTCCTGACCATGGAGGAGAACGCCGCGTACCCGCTGCGGCTGCGCGGCGGCTCCGACAAGGACGGTCAGGAGATAGCGCGGGAGAAGCTGCGCATGGTGGACGCGGCGGAGCA
>CAYQWH010000003.1:18587-36907 GCA_964421265.1 uncultured Oscillospiraceae bacterium
TATGCTCTCCGGAGGCGAACAGCAGCGCGTGGCCATTGCCCGCGCGCTGGTGACCGGCAGCGAACTGATTTTAGCCGACGAACCCACCGGGAACCTGGACAGCGAGAACAGCCATAATATCGTCGGCATTTTAAAAAACCTTGCCCATGACCAGCAGCGCTGCGTGGTGATAGTAACTCACGACTCGTCCGTCTCCGAGGAGGCTGATGTAATATTGAAAATGTCAGACGGCAAATTTGAAAACGCCTGACGTTGCTTGCGGAAAGGCGGCAGCGGCGCAACTAACTGGCTGCGCCGCTGCCGCCTGTAAGTTCTCGGCCTGTCACAGGTTTCGCCGCGCCGGGCACCGGATGTGACGCGCGGTTCGCAGTGGCGGAAGTACCGCCGCCTTATACACATTATATTATAATGTATAATATGTATAAGGCGTTTGAATCGTTGGCGTACACGCGGCTATGGGAGCTGTTGACCGCGATCTGGAACCGGTGTCAGACGGCTATGAAGGCTAAAATTTTCGACAGCACCTCGGCGCCCTCGGCGCGAGTGAGATAATCGCCGGGCCTGAAGTCGCCGTTTGCGTCGCACTGGAAAATCCCGGCTTCCGTCACGGACTTGACGCAGTCCCGCGCCCAGATGGAGACGGAACCGATGTCCGCTATCTGCACGGAGTTATCAGGCATATAGAGGTTCAGCAGCCGACCGACAATAGTCGCCGCCTCTTCGCGGGTGAGCGGGGCGTCAGGATGGAACTGGCCGTATGAGCCGACAACTGCGCCCCTGTACGCCGCGTCACAGATACTGTTAAACGCCCAATGCCCCGCGATGTCGCTGAACGGAACCGTAAAGTCGGAGGGAACAATGGTGCTGCTGGGCTTGAGGGCAGCTGAGATAAATTCCGCCCGCGTCATGGCGTAATCCGGCCTGAATGTACCGTCAGAGTAACCGGACAGCCAGCCGTCAAGATAGAGCGCGGTGATCACATCCTCAGAGTCATGCCACGGTATGTCGCTGAAAACCGGAGCGGGCTTGCTGGACACCGGCAGTGAACCGGACAGGACGCGCGTCCCGCCGTCCGGCATGGAATACTTCACATAAAACTCCGCGTGCCCGATCACCCGGAACCAGTCATCCAGCGCGACCGTCAGCAGCACATCCATACCGTCCCATACAAAGGAGTGGAACGCCGCGAGGTCATAGTCGCCTATAGAGAACACGAGATCGGCCTCGTAAGGCGTGGATACACCGGAGAATACAGTGTGTATGTCCATGGCGACTCCCACGCGCATCTCCTCGCGGTCAATATTGAAAGAGACGTCAGTGGAGGCTCTGGCGGCGTCGCGTCTGGCGATTTCCTCGAAACCGTAATCAAGCAGCTTCTGAGAATCGGTGTGCCGCTTATTATTGTCGCTGGCGTGCATTACAACGGTAATCACCCTGCGTCCATCGCGCATAGCTGTCGCGGTGAGACAATAGCCCGCTTCTGTGAGCGTCCCGGTTTTGAACCCGTCAACGCCCGGGTAATAGTAGCTGGACAGCAGCTTGTTTGTGTTAGAATATGTAGTCCCATTATAAGTGACATAGGGGAGAGAGGTATAATTCAGCACATCCGGGTACTGGGAGATAAACGCGCGGACGAGTATCGCGATAGCCCTCGCCGAGACGTAATGCACTCTCGCGCCGTGACAGTTCTCGTAGTGCGCGTCCATACCAAGCTCCTGAGCCGTGGCGTTCATGCGCTCGACAAACGCCGCCTCCGAGCCGCTTATATTCTCCGCCGCCACAATACAGCACGCGCTGGCGCTTGGTATCAATATGAGCTTCAGCAGCGTATCAAGGCTCAGCGAATCTCCGACAAGCGGCACAGATGTGGGGTAACTGGAGTCACGGGAGATATTTTTCGCGTTCTGACTTATCGTGAATTGCGTGTCCCAGGTGATGTTGCCGGCTTCAAGCTCCTGGAAAATAATGTACGCGGTCATTATTTTCGTCATGGATGCCGGGCAGCGCATGGTATCGGGGTCTTTGACGTAGAGGAACTCGCCTGTGTCATAGTCCATCACAACAGCCGCCTCCGCGGAAATGTCCGGCGGATCCGGGGCATCGGATGAGGTACCCGGGACCTCGTCGGCGTAAACGCTCGACGCGGGTATGGCGCAGATGAGCATAACAAGGCTCAGAATGGCCGCGAGGACTTTTCGTTCTCTGATTTTCATAGCAGTGAACCTCCAAAATAAGTTTTATGGAAATTACGGGGAACAGTAGGCCAGCGAGAATTATAACCTTGTACTATTATAACCCTGATTTAACAAATTGGCAACATTTTTATGAAAATTTCCGAGCCACGCCTGCGACCGGGTTCTGTGTTCACCAAAAATTAACTTGCTTATATATTTCCGATCTGATATAATACATTTGTATATAAAGCTTGTAACCTTTTAAAATAGCTATATAATACAAAGGAGGAACAACTATGCGTTTATCTGGAAAAGTTATATTGGTGACGGCCTCAACGAGAGGCATCGGTTTGGCGTCTGTGGATCGATGCGCCCAGGAGGGAGCCACAGTTTATATGGCCGCACGGAACCTGGAGGTTGCGGGACAGCGCGCGGCGGAGTTCAACGCCCGTGGCTGCGGCACGGTTAAGACGGTGTACAGCGACGCCTATGACCATGGTTCCTACTCCAAAATGGTGGAGGAGGTCGTGAAAAACGAGGGGCATATTGACGTTCTGGTGAACAATTTCGGTACAAGCGATCCGCGCAAGGACAGGGACATAGAGAATACGGCCTATGAGGATTTCCGTGATACCGTAGAGGTCAACCTTGCCAGCGTGTTCCTGACATCTCAGGCGGTCATTCCACATATGGCTAAAAACGGCGGAGGCAGCATCATCAACATCTCCTCCATTGGCGGTATGGTTCCCGACGTGTCCCAGATTGCCTATGGCACCAGCAAGGCTGCTATTGACTATCTGACCAAGCTTATAGCGGTTCAGGAGGCCCGCAACAACATCCGCTGCAACGCCGTGCTGCCGGGCATGACAGCTACAGACGCGGTCACCAACAATCTGACTGACAATTTCCGTGACTTCTTCCTGAAGCACACACCCATCAAGCGCATGGGATTGCCGGAGGAGATTGCCGCCACGGTAGCGTATTTCGCGAGTGACGATTCGGCCTTTACCACGGGACAGATTGTGGCGGTAGCCGGAGGCTTTGGCCTTGCTACGCCTGTTTTCGGCGACATGATTGAAATGACCCAGCGCCGCTGACGGGATTTCCGGAAATTCATTCCGCAGCAGAGCAAAAAAACCTCTTGACAAACAGGCGGCTTTGTGTTATACTTACCTGTAAACTGGCAGAGAAGGGGAACAGACCGAAGAGCTTGCGCACAGAGAGGGACAGGCAGCTGTGAATGTCCTGCGTGACAATCGGTATTGCACCGCCCCGGAGCCGCCCCTGATGAGGGGGACGGGTGCGCCCGTTAAAGCGCGATAAGAGTGAAACACAGGGTGGAACCGTGTAAATTGCGCACCCCTGACTTATGTCAGGGGTGCGCTTTGCTTTTATAAACAATATAAATAACGCGCGGCATAATCAGGAAATGGAGAGATTAAAGCTATGGACGAGAAAAACGAGTATACATTTGAGAACCCTGAGTACAGGAAAACTTACTGGCATACCTGTTCCCATGTGATGGCGCAGGCGATCAAGAGGCTCTGGCCGGAAGTGAAGCTGGCGATAGGCCCGGCGATAGACGAGGGCTGGTACTATGACATCTACGCGCCTTTCGCGTTTACGCCGGAGCACATGGAAAAGATTGAGACGGAGATGCGGAAGATATGCAAGGAAAAGCTGAAAGTGGAGCGGTTCGAGCTTCCGAGAGCGGAAGCGCTGGAGTTCATGAAAGATGAGCCGTTTAAGGTGGAGCTCATAAACGATCTGCCGGAGGACGTGCCGATAAGCTTCTATAAGCAGGGAGAGTTCACGGATCTCTGCGCGGGGCCGCATCTTGATTCTACCGGGCGCATCAAGGGGAACGCCATAAAGCTTCTCGCCTGCAACGCCGCGTATTGGCGCGGTGACTCGTCGAGAGAGACGCTTCAGAGGATTTACGGCATAGCGTATCCCAAAAAGGAGGAGCTTGACGCTTATTTGCAGCGTATAGAGGAAGCGAAGCGCCGCGACCACAGGAAGCTGGGGCGGGAGTTGGGTCTTTTCATGCTCACGGAGGAAGGTCCGGGATTTCCGTTTTTCCTTCCGAAAGGCATGGTTCTTAAGAACACGCTCATAGATTATTGGCGCGAAGTGCACAAGGCCTATGGATATGTAGAGATCTCAACTCCGATGATATTGAACCGCCGGCTCTGGGAGAGGAGCGGGCATTGGGACCATTATAAAGATAATATGTATACGACGGTGATAGACGACGAGGATTTCGCCATAAAGCCAATGAACTGCCCCGGAGGGATGCTGGTGTACGCCGCTGAGCCGCACTCCTACCGTGACCTTCCAATGCGTGTCGGGGAGCTGGGACTTGTCCACCGCCATGAGCTCTCCGGAGCGCTGCACGGGCTTTTCCGTGTGCGCTGCTTTACCCAGGACGACGCGCACATTTTCATGACCCGTGAGCAGATGAAGGACGAGATCATGAACACCGTTCGGCTCTTTGACGAGGTGTACACGCTCTTTGGACTTAGCTATCAGATAGAACTGTCCACCATGCCTGAGGACCACATCGGCACGGAGGAGGAGTGGACAGTGAACCAGGATATTCTCAAGGACGCCATAACCGCGATGGGCAAGGACTTTGTAATAAATGAGGGGGACGGCGCGTTCTATGGGCCAAAGCTGGACTTCCATATATCAGATTGTCTTGGGCGCACGTGGCAGTGCGGCACCATACAGCTTGACAGCCAGCTTCCCGAGAGGTTCGAGCTTGAGTATGTCGGCGCGGATGGCGAGAAGCACAGACCGGTTATGATCCACAGAGTTGTGTTCGGTTCCATAGAACGGTTCATAGGCGAGATAACGGAGCATTTTGCCGGGGCGTTCCCCACATGGTTGGCGCCGGTACAGGTGAAGGTGCTGCCGATAACCGACAGGGCGTCAGAGTACGCCGAAGAAGTGGCGGCAAAACTGAACGCCCGTGGAGTACGAGTGGAGACGGATCTGCGGAACGAGAAGATAGGTTATAAAATCCGCGAGGCGCAGAGCCAGAAAATTCCGTATATGCTTGTAGTGGGAGATAAGGAGGCTGCCGACGGCACAGTGTCGGTCAGGACGCGTACCGAGGGCGACAGGGGCGCGATGGCCATGGATGATTTCGCCGATAAGGTCACTGAAGAAATCAGGAACCGTTCGATAGAGCTTACTATATAATCGTTTTCAGGGCGGCTGCCGGGCCTCCGCGCGCCTGACAGCCGCCCTGATGGATACTGGCTCAATCTTCTCAGACGGGGATATTTGACTTTATGCCGGTAAGACAGGGAAAAAAGAGGGCGTTTTTCGTATAAGTTGCTCTTGACAGAACGATGATGTTGTTGTATGATTAAATAAGAGTAAAAGCTGTGATGGGAAAAAAGCCGTATGTCCCTTGCCAAAGAGAGCCGCCGGTCGGTGCGAGGCGGTCAGGGCTTCCGGTATAACTCCTCCCTGAGCTGTGAGCTGAACGGAATCTGTCCTATTAGGTTTCACCGGGTTCTCCCGTTATAGAGCGGCCGCGTTATTGGACGCGGAGAGTGGACGCGAGAGCGTCAAGAAGAGTGGTACCGCGGAGCACACTTTAAGTAATTATGCCGGGAGTTACGTTGAAAGCGCTTCGTCTCTTTTATCCAAAAATCTTGTTGCTTTGGGTAAAAGAGTTTTTTTATACCCAAAAGCGGAAAGGAATGTTAAATGAAGAACTGCGAAAAATACACAAGGCAGTACTATGAACCGAAGACCATAACCATGGATTGGGCGAAGAAGGATTACATTGACCACCCGCCCATATGGTGCAGCGTTGACCTGCGTGACGGCAACCAGGCGCTGGTAATACCCATGAGCCTTGAGGAGAAGCTGGAATTTTTCAGGCTTCTTGTGGAAGTGGGATTCAAGGAGATTGAGATAGGGTTTCCCGCCGCCAGCGAGACGGAGTACCATTTCTGCCGGAAGCTCATTGAGGAGAATCTTATTCCCGATGACGTGACCATACAGGTTCTCACCCAGTCGAGGGAACATATAATCGCCAAGACATTCGAGGCCGTGAGCGGATGTAAAAACGCGATAGTACATCTCTATAACTCCACATCTGTGGCGCAGCGTGAGCAGGTCTTTCGCGCCACGAAGGAGGAGACGGTAGACCTTGCCGTATTCGGCGCGAAGCTCTGTAAGGAATACAGAGAGAAGACCCCGGGTAATTTCCGCTTTGAATACTCGCCAGAGAGCTTTACGGGTACGGAACCGGAATTTGCTCTGGAGATATGCAACGCGGTTCTGGATGTGTGGGAGCCTTCTGAGAACGATAAGGTTATTATTAACCTCCCGGTGACCGTGTCCCACTCCATGCCCCATGTGTACGCGAATCAGATAGAGTTTATGTGCAAGAATATGAAATATCGCGAGAACGTGATAGTTTCGCTGCACCCGCACAATGACCGGGGCTGCGCGGTGGCGGACAGTGAGATGGGACTTCTCGCGGGAGCTGATCGCATAGAGGGCACGCTTTTCGGAAACGGCGAGCGCACGGGCAACGTGGACATAATTACACTGGCGCTTAATATGTACTCGCAGGGCGTGGAACCGGAGCTTGATTTTTCGGATCTGCCAAAGATAACGGAAGTGTATGAGCGCGTCACGAGGATGCGCGTATACGAGCGCCAGCCATATAGCGGCAAGCTGGTGTTCGCCGCGTTCTCCGGTTCTCATCAGGACGCTATAGCCAAGGGCATGAAATGGAGAGAGGAGAATAATACGGAGCTTTGGACAGTACCATATCTGCCGATTGACCCGACGGACATCGGGCGAGTGTACGAGGCGGATGTGATACGTATAAACTCCCAGTCCGGAAAGGGAGGCATAGGCTATATACTTGAGACACAGTATTCATACGTTCTCCCGCCAAAAATGCGTGAGGAATTTGGCTACCTTATAAAAGGCATATCTGACCGCGAGCACAGGGAACTGATGCCGGAAGAGATAGCCGACACATTCAAGGCGACATATGTAAACGTTGAAACGGATCTGAAGGTGCCGGAGGCACACTTTGTTCAGGAGAAGGAGAACGGCGCGATAACGGCTACGGTAACAATGGAGTACCGGGGAGAGAGAAGCGTCGTTACGGCCACGGGCAATGGCAGACTTGACGCGGTGTCGAACGCTATAAAGCGTGTAGTCGGCGACATATATAAGCTTGACAAATACACGCAGCACGCCATAGAGGAGAACACCGACGCTCGCGCGGCGTCATATGTATCAGTCAAGTCAGATAAGGGGCTGATCTGGGGCGCGGGAATAGACAGCGATATTATCCGCTCATCCATAAAAGCCCTTGTGAGCGCGGTAAACCGCCTTTTTGAGTAATCGGGAAGAAGGAATATTATGAAAATGACAGGAGCGCAGATCGTTATAGAGACGCTGATAGAGCAGGGTGTGACCGACGTGTTCGGTTATCCCGGCGGACAGGCGCTTAATCTCTATGACGCTCTTTATGAAAACAGAGACAGGATACGGCATATTCTCACAGCCCACGAGCAGGGCGCGGCGCACGCCGCAGATGGATATTTCCGCGCGTCAGGGAAGATTGGCGTGTGCATGGCGACGTCAGGGCCGGGCGCCACGAACCTGGTTACAGGCATAGCGACCGCGATGATGGACTCCGTGCCGATGATCGCGATTACCGGACAGGTGCCGCAGAGCCTTATAGGTCGCGACAGCTTCCAGGAGATAGATATAACCGGCATTACGCTTCCGATAACGAAGCATAACTACTTCATACACGATGTAAACGACCTCCACGCAAAGCTGCGCGAGGCGTTTAAGATAGCGAAATCCGGCCGTCCCGGGCCGGTGCTTGTGGATATACCTAAGGACATCCAGACGGCGACGGCGGAGTTTGAGCCTATGGGGGTTGTGGATTATTTTCCCAATCCGGCGCCGGATGACAATCTGATAGATGAGGCGATAGAACTCATAAACAGGAAGAACAGGATTTATATTCATTTCGGCGGCGGAGTGATAGGTTCACACAGCATAGAACTGGTGAAGCAGCTCGCGGAGAAGGTGGATGCCGTAATAGGCTGCTCGCTCCAGGGGCTTTCCGGAATTGAGACGGATCACCCGCGGTTCCTGGGTATGCAGGGTATGCACGGACATTACGCGTCCTCGATGGCGAGTAATGACGCGGATCTGATAATAGCCATAGGGACGCGCTTTTCGGATCGCGCCACCGGCGACAAGACACGGTTCGCGAGAAATGCCGATATAATTCATATTGACCTTGACTTCGCGGAGATAAATAAGAACATAGTGTCTACGGTGGGCATATGCGGTGATATTGAAATGACGCTCAGGAAGATCGTCGATAACGTGAAGGAGAAGCGCTGCCCGTCGTGGAAAGTGCATATAAATGACCTGAGGCGCCAGGAGGAGTCATTTATGCAGGAGGATGTCGGGCTGACACCTCACGCTATAATAAATATAATAAACAGCATTAAGGACGATAATACCCGCATAGTAACCGACGTAGGGCAGCACCAGATGTGGACCGCGCAGTATATGAAATTCAAGTACCAGCGCACATGGGCCTCGTCCGGCGGTCTTGGAACGATGGGATATGGGCTTGGCGCGGCGATTGGCGCGGCGGTGAGCTCAGGTGAGCATGTGGTGCTTGTGACCGGTGACGGAAGCTTTGGGATGAACCTCAATGAGCTAAGTACCGCCGTGACGCAGAATGTGCCTGTCACGATCGTGCTTATGAATAATGGCGTACTTGGTATGGTGCGCCAGTGGCAGACGCTTTTCTTCGACAAGCACTACTCCAACACGACGCTGAGCAAGCGGACTGATTACGTGAAGCTGGCGGAAGCGTTTGGAGCGGGCGGCTGTGTTTGCGCGACGCAGGAACAGTTCAGGGAAGCGTTTAAAAAGTCGTATGAGTCAAGGACGGTTAATGTGCTGGACTGCCGCATAGATCAGGATGAGTTTGTGCTGCCGATGTTGCCTCCCGGCGGCGCGATAGAAGACATAATCGTCAGGAAGGGGGATTGAGGACTATGGCGGGCAACAGTAAGAATGGAAACGGCCGATTCGTTATTGCCGTGTACGTTGACAATAAGTACGGTGTCCTCACCCGCGTTACAAGTATGTTCACCCGTCGCGGGTTTAACATCGACAGTCTGACGGTAGGAGTGACAGAGCGGCCGGAGTACTCCAGGATAACGCTGACCATGAGCGGAGACGGGTACGCGAGGGATCAGATGATAAATCAGCTCCGGAAGCTCTATAACGTGAAGAAGGTGGAGTTCCTCGACGACGTGGACGCCGTTCAGAGGGAACTGGTGCTCATAAAGATAAAGAACGACCCTGAGAACCACCAGCGCGTGCTCTCGGCGGTGGAGATATTCAAGGCGGAGATAATAGATTACTCGCCCGAGATACTCTGCGTTGAGGCGACAGGCGCCCCGGCGAAGGTTGACGCGCTTATAGAGATGCTGAAGCCTCTTGGTATCCTGGAGCTTTGCCGAACCGGTACTGTCGCGCTCCAGAGGGGCTCAGAGACAATCATGGGAGAGATTGAGTAATCCCGGCGTTTAACGCTTTTGGATCAATAATATTACAGGAAAAGGAGAAAAAATTATGGCAAGAATTTTCTATCAGCAGGATTGTGATCTGGCAAGGCTTGACGGAAAGACCGTTGCGATCATCGGGTACGGGTCACAGGGCCACGCCCACGCGCTCAACTTGAAGGATTCGGGAGTCAACGTGGTTGTAGGCCTGTACGAGGGCAGCAAGAGCTGGGCAAAGGCGGAGTCACAGGGGCTTAAGGTTATGACCGCCGCTGAAGCGGCCAAGGTCGGCGACATCATAATGATACTTATAAACGACGAGAAGCAGGCCAAGCTTTATAAGGAGAGCATTGAACCGAACCTGACTGCCGGTAAGACTCTGGCGTTTGCCCACGGCTTCAACATTCATTTCGGCTGCATAAGGCCGCCGAAGGACGTCAATGTCATCATGATAGCGCCTAAAGGCCCCGGTCACACGGTCAGGAGCGAGTACCAGGCCGGAAAGGGCGTGCCGTGCCTGATCGCGGTGGAGCAGGACGCCACGGGCGACGCGTGGGACATCGGCCTTGCATACGCGCTTGGTATAGGCGGAGCGAGAGCGGGCGTTCTGGAAACCACGTTCAGAACCGAGACAGAGACTGACCTCTTCGGCGAACAGGCTGTTCTCTGCGGCGGCGTCTGCGCGCTCATGCAGGCGGGATTTGATACGCTTGTCGAGGCCGGTTATGACCCAAGGAACGCGTATTTTGAGTGCATCCATGAGATGAAGCTCATAGTTGATCTTATTTATCAGAGCGGCTTTGAGGGAATGCGTTACTCTATCTCCAATACCGCTGAGTACGGCGACTATGTGACAGGGCCGAAGCTCATCACGGATGAGACGAAGAAGACAATGAAAAAGATATTGTCCGACATCCAGGATGGCACGTTCGCCAAGGAATTCCTGCTTGATATGTCCGACGCGGGAGGACAGGTTCACTTCAACGCGATGCGTAAGAAAGCGCAGGAGCATCCCTCTGAGGTTGTTGGCCGTGAGGTACGCAAGCTTTATAGCTGGAGCGACGAGGATAAGCTCATAAATAACTGACAAGACGGGCACGGGTACGGATACACATCCGTTCTCCGCGTATACAGTGAAAGGAGATGGGACATGAAAAGGCGTATATGCGCATTGGGGTTGGTGCTGATAATGCTGTTTACGTTGGCCGCCTGCGGAGGAGAGGATACGTCCACAGACGAGCAGGACACCGACCTTCAAGAAGCTGAGGATCAGGGCGCCGCAAATCAGGACACCGAGGATCAGGACGCCGTGAATCAGAATACAGACGAAGCAATGGAACCCGAAGGCGAAGATGAGCCTGATTCGTCCACGGAGGATGAGCAGAAGACAGAACCGGTGGAAGAAGGATCTGACAGCGAAGAGCGCGAGGAACCGGACTCAGACTCCGATAAAGAGGGCGAATCGGCTGACGTGACGGAGCCGGAGGAGGAAACGATAAACCCTGAGTATGTCGCGGTTTTTGCCGATCTTGGTCTTACGGCGGCCGAATCGACATTTGCCACCACGGATTACGCCGCGTTCGCCACCGTTACGGTTGACGGTGACGTTGACGAACAGGAATTCGGCTACGAGAACGGCATTGTCTCGTACATGACCGAGAATATGTGGCTCTATTATGAAGGTCTGACCGAAGATGACAGAGATGCGACAATTGAAAGCTACAGGGAGGTTTTCAGCGCTTTTGATGAGATTGACACCGTGACATATGACTTCACGTGGGAGGGCAACTATCTTCATATGACGCTTGCTGTTTCGGCCCTTGACGATACCGATAACCTGATGACATTGGCGGATTATGGTATTATCAGCATGACAGATGAGGAAGACCCATATATGTATTTCGAGGAGACAGAGGAAGAGCTTATAACAGCCGGATATGTGAAGAGATAGGGAAACGCTGTTTAAATCGAAGCGCGCGGGATGATAGCCGGATTATTTCATCGGACGGGAAAAGACGCTGTCAGCCTGCGCGCTGGGATTTAACAACGGCTCCCATAAGAGAGCTATAAGGATCGTCCGCAGCGGCGGTTCTTAATGGATATTATAATAGATGGCAAAAATATTTGCCATCTATTATAAAAACGGAAGGAGATGCGGTTAACTTGGTTAAGGATACACTCGTAACCGGGTTCAGCAACGCGCCACGGCGCGCGTTGTATCATGCTCTGGGGCTTACCGAGGAGGAACTGAGCAGGCCGATAATAGGTATTGTCAGTTCGTATAATGAGATAGTCCACGGCCACATGAACCTGGATAAGATAACGGAAGCGGTCAAACTGGGCGTAGCGATGGCGGGAGGTACGCCGATTATGTTCCCGGCGATAGCCGTATGCGATGGTATAGCCATGGGGCATATCGGAATGAAATATTCGCTTGTCACACGTGATCTTATAGCGGATTCCACGGAGTGCATGGTTATGGCTCACGGGTTTGACGGCCTTGTGATGATACCCAACTGCGACAAGAACGTGCCGGGGCTGCTCATGGCCGCGGCGCGGCTGAATCTGCCGACCATATTCGTCAGCGGCGGCCCCATGCTTGCCGGACACGTGGATGGGCATAAGACGAGCTTTTCCAGTATCAGCGAAGCGGTCGGAGCGTACACCGCCGGCAAGATAGACGACGCGAAGCTCCGCGAATTTGAGGAGAAAACGTGCCCGTCCTGCGGTTCCTGTTCCGGAATGTATACCGCGAACTCAATGAACTGCCTTACAGAAGTTCTGGGTATGGGGCTTTCGGGCAACGGCACCATTCCGGCGCCGTACTCCGCCAGAATATCCCTCGCCAAACGCGCCGGTATGCAGGTTATGGAGCTTGTGCGGAGGAACATACGCGCGAGAGACATCATGACGGAAGAGGCGATCTATAACGCCGTGACCGCAGATATGGCGCTTGGCTGCTCCACGAATTCCATGCTGCATCTCCCGGCGATCGCTAATGAGTGCGGAGTGAAGTTCGATATAAGCATGGCCAACGAGATAAGCGACAGGACGCCGAATCTGTGCCACCTTGCCCCGGCTGGCCCCACTTATGTGGAGGATCTGAACGAGGCGGGAGGAGTGTACGCGGTACTTAAGGAGCTTACAAAAAAGAACCTGATAAATACGGACGTGATGACCTGTACCGGAAAGACGCTGGGTGAGAACCTGGAGAACGTAGTGAACAAGGATACATCGGTTATCCGCGATATAGACAACCCTTACAGCGCCACGGGAGGCATAGCTGTGCTTTACGGCAACATCGCGCCTGACGGTTGCGTGGTGAAGCGCAGCGCTGTTTCGCCCGAGATGCTTGCGCATGAGGGGCCGGCAAGGGTGTTTGACAGCGAAGAGGAAGCCATAAAGGTAATCTACGCCGGCGGCATTAAGCCGGGCGACGTCGTGGTAATACGTTACGAAGGACCCGCCGGCGGACCGGGCATGAGAGAGATGCTGAGTCCGACATCGGCGATCGCCGGAGCGGGGCTGGACAAGGAAGTGGCGCTTATTACCGACGGGCGTTTTTCGGGCGCGACAAGAGGAGCCGCGATAGGCCACATCTCACCGGAAGCCGCGTCAGGCGGAACAATAGCCTATGTTCACGAGGGAGATATTATCGCTATTGACATTCCCGCCCACTCGATAACTTTGAAGGTTCCGGATGAGGAGCTTGAGAGACGCAGGAACAGTGAGCAGTTAAAGACACACGAGGTGACCGGTTATCTCAAGCGCTACGCGTCAATGGTCAGTTCAGCCGACAAGGGCGCGATAATAAACAAGAAGTGAGGAAGAGCACATGGGAATGACAATGTCACAGAAGATTCTGGCTGCCCATGCGGGACTGGCGGAAGTAGAAGCTGGTCAGCTTGTACTCTGCGCCCTTGATCGGGTCCACGGCAACGATATAACCGGCCCGGTCGCTATACGCGAGTTCGGTAAAATGGGCGCAGAGCGCGTGTTTGACAGTGACAAGGTGACAATGATAATGGATCACTACGCTCCGAACAAGGACATAAAGAGCGCGGTTCAGTGCAAGGAGTGCCGTCAGTTCTGTAGTGAAATGGGGATCGACGGGTTCTATGACGTTGGACGTATGGGGATTGAGCACGCTCTTATTCCCGATGAGGGACTTGTGGTGAGCGGGGATCTTGCGATTGGCGCGGATTCGCACACTTGTACCTATGGAGCGCTTGGCGCGTTCTCCACAGGCGTCGGTTCCACGGATATGGCCTTCGGTATGGCGACCGGCAAGGCGTGGTTCAAAGTTCCGTCGGCAATAAAAATCGTTCTGACGGGGACGCTGAGCAAGTACGTCTCCGGCAAGGATGTAATACTCCATATAATTGGCAGGATAGGCGTCGATGGAGCGCTCTATAAATCCATGGAGTACACCGGATCCGGCGTGGCGAACCTCTCCATGTCGGACAGGCTGACAATATGCAACATGGCGATTGAGGCCGGTGCGAAGAACGGCATATTCCCGGTGGACGATGTCACGCTGGACTACGAGGCGCGGCACGCCCACAGAAAACCCACGGTGTACGAGGCGGACGAGGACGCCGTTTATGATTCTGTACTTGAGGTGGATCTGTCCGCGCTCCGCCCGACTGTGGCGTTCCCGCATTTGCCGGAGAACACAAGGACGATTGATGAGGTCGGGGATGTACCCATTGACCAGGTGGTGATTGGCTCGTGCACCAATGGCCACTATGAGGACATGAAGGCGGCGGCGGATATAATCCGTGGCAGAAGGATAGCGAAAAATGTCCGCGCTATAATCATACCGGCGACGCAGGACATCTATTTAAGGTGCATGGAGGACGGGCTTGTAAAGGATTTCATAGAAGCCGGATGCGTTGTTTCAACGCCAACCTGCGGACCGTGTCTCGGAGGGTATATGGGCGTTCTCGCGGAGGGTGAGCGGTGCGTTTCAACAACCAACCGCAACTTTGTAGGGCGCATGGGGGATCCGAAGTCGGAGGTTTATCTTGCCAGCCCCGCGGTGGCGGCGGCCAGCGCGCTGACCGGAAAGATCACAGATCCCGAGGAGGTGCTCAGATGATAAGAGAAGGAAACGCCATAAAATATGGGGACGACGTGAATACTGACGTTATTATTCCGGCTCGATACTTAAATGCCAGCGATCCGGAGTGGCTGGCGCAGCACTGTATGGAGGATCTTGACAGCACGTTCCAGAGCAGGAAGAAGCCGGGCGATATTATCGTAGGCGGCGACAATTTCGGCTGTGGTTCCTCCAGGGAGCACGCGCCGCTGGCAATAAAGGCGAGCGGTATTTCACTTGTCATAGCGAAATCATTTGCCAGGATTTTCTACCGCAACGCTATTAACATTGGCCTTGCCATAGCGGAGTGCCCCGAGGCGGCGGACAGGATAAAAGACGGCGATAAGCTGAAGGTCGATATGGATATTGGGGAAATCACGGATGAAGATACAGGCGAGACGTTCAGGACAGAACCGTTTCCGGAGTTTATCCAGGATATAATCAATGCCGGAGGGCTGGTAGAAGCGGCGAAGAAGGGAATCATAAAGTAAAAGAGGATTTCGTATTATGAATATGAATATTGCGCTTCTCCGTGGCGACGGCATAGGGCCTGAAATAGTGGACAGCGCCGTGGAGGTTTTGGAGTCGGTTGGCAGACGGTATGGGCATACATTCAAATTTACCCGTCTGCTCATAGGCGGCGCGGCTATTGATGAGTGCGGTATACCGTTGCCTGATGAGACTGTAAAAGGGTGTCTCGCTTCCGACAGCGTGCTGCTGGGGGCGGTAGGCGGACCGAAATGGGACACCATGCCTGGCGACAGGCGGCCGGAGAAGGCTCTGCTTGGCATCCGCTCCGCTCTGGGACTGTTTACAAATCTGCGGCCGGCGAAGCTGTATCCGGCGCTGAAGGGAGCAAGTCCGCTGAGAGCCGATATTGTGAATAACGGATTTGATATTATGATAGTCCGTGAGCTTACCGGCGGTATATATTTTGGCGACCGTGGCTACAGGGATGGCAGATATGGCACTGAGGCGTTCGATACTGAGTGCTATAGTCCCATGGAAATTGAGCGAATCGCGAAAGTCGCGTTCGAGACGGCGAGGAAGCGCCGCGGCAAAGTGACGAGCATTGACAAAGCGAACGTTCTGGAGACATCACGTCTCTGGAGAAAAACGGTGCATCAGGTAGCTGAGGAATACAGTGACATTGAGTGCACGGATATGCTTGTGGACAACGCGGCAATGCAGCTTGTGAAGGATCCCGCCCAGTTCGACGTTATTGTTACATCGAATATGTTCGGCGACATTTTATCGGATGAGGCATCACAGATAACCGGATCCATAGGTATGTTGCCATCGGCGTCTCTGAACGAGACGACGCGCGGGATGTATGAGCCAATACACGGTTCCGCGCCTGATATAGCGGGGAAAGGTATAGCGAATCCTATCGCGACGATACTATCGGCGGCTATGATGCTGCGTTACTCGTTCTCGCTTGCGGACGAGGCGAACGCGATAGAGAGCGCGGTTGACTCAGCGCTCAACGATGGTCTGAGAACGGCTGATATAGTCGGGGACAGCGGGGCAAAGCCGCTCACAACCTCGGAAATGACTCATGAGATTTTGAGAAGGCTTGAGGCGTGAGCGTATGTCAGGTAACCTTTCAAACATTGCGTCAATGCTTGATTCTATTGTCGTTTTCAGTGGTATCAGGGATGGCGAGGTGCTGACAGCTCTGCGGACGCTGCTGGTGAGCGAGCGGGATAGGGTCAGACACTATTCCGAATTTGTTTCTGAGCTTTTCAGGTACGATTACAATTTTACAAATTATCTGTTAGTCGCCCTTGCGGAGGACGAGAACGAATATGTGAAGCTGCGTGGAAGAGGAGAGGACATACAGCCTGTTCTGGCGCGGTGCGTCGATGGAGAGCTTGATGTTTTCCAGAGGTTAAGCGAACTCACGTCGGCAAGCCTCCGGGAGTTTACAGGGTACAACGGTTATCTTCCGGAGTTTGAGACGTCGCGCGTGGATATCAAGACAGAGTATGAGAAACGCGTCGCGGCGATATGTGAGAATGGATATGGCATCTACGCGAGGCACACGATGTTCCGTGTGACCGACGGGGAAATAGTACCGCTCAGGTCGCCGGATCTGGTGGATATAGGTGATCTTGTGGGCTATGAGGACCAGCGCGGAAAGCTGATTGAGAATACAAAGGCGCTTTTGCGTGGTCTGCCGGCCGCCAACGCTCTGCTCGTCGGCGATGCCGGGACGGGGAAGTCCACGTCCGTAAAGGCGATAGCCAATCTCTTCGCGCCGAGAGGGTTGAGGCTCATAGAGATGCACAAGGAACAGCTTCGCCAGATACCGATCGTAATGGAGAAGCTCCGCGACAACCCGCTGAAGTTCATCCTGTTTATCGACGATTTGTCGTTCAGCAAAAACGACGACAGCTTCAGCGCGCTGAAAGCGACGTTAGAGGGTTCGGCGACGGTCAAGGCTAAAAATGTGGTGATATACGCGACAAGTAACCGCAGGCACCTTGTTAAAGAGACATTTTCTGACCGCGAGGGCGACGACGTGCACCGTGGGGACACGATCCAGGAGCTTAACTCCCTCGCGGAACGGTTTTGGCTTACTATACTCTATACCCGTCCCGCTAAGAGCTTGTATCTTGAGATTGTACATGGGCTTTGCGCGCGCAAGGGGATAGACGTGACAGACGCGCTGGATGTTGAGGCGTCGGCATACGCGCTCAGGAAGGGCGGAATGTCGCCAAGGGCGGCGGAACAGTTTACCGACAGTGTCCTGGCGCGGGTATATAAGGAGGAGCGAAATTGATAACGCTGGACAGAGTTTATCATGCGAAGCACATTCTGAGACAGGTTATACGGAATACCGATGTGATTTACGCGCCGCAGATCAATGAGGACTCACAGATATACCTTAAAACTGAGAATTTGCAGATAACCGGCTCATTTAAGGTACGCGGCGCGTACTATAAGATCTCGCAGCTCTCGCAGGAGGAGAAAGCCCGTGGGGTTATCGCGTGTTCGGCGGGGAACCACGCGCAGGGCGTCGCGCTTGCGGCACAGCGTTCGGGCATACAGGCCATTATATGTCTGCCTGACAGCGCCCCAATATCGAAAGTTGAGGCTACGAAAAAATATGGCGCGCAGGTGTGCCTTGTAAAAGGCGTGTACGATGACGCGTATGAGCGCGCGCTGCAGCTCCGGGATGAATGCGGGTACACGTTTATTCACCCGTTTGAGGACGAACAGGTCTGGGAAGGCCAGGCAACATTAGGACTTGAACTTTTTGACCAGCTTCCGGACATGGAGGCCGTTATCATACCCGTTGGCGGCGGCGGGCTTATATCAGGGGCGGCGTTCGCGATAAAGAGCCTCAACCCGAACGTAAAGGTCTACGGCGTCCAGGCGGCAGGCGCGCCATCAATGGTCGATTCAAGACGCGAAGGACAGTTGATGTCACTCGACAGCGTGTCCACT
>CAYQWH010000004.1:0-12158 GCA_964421265.1 uncultured Oscillospiraceae bacterium
TCGTTCTCGCCAGTCACGGTAATTGTTATGAGGTTAGTTATCGGCGGCGCGCCAATTAACGTCCGGAATCTTATCTCCCGATCATAGAACCCGTCATAATCCTGTTTCGCCGCCAGTGCCAGAACCTCATTGTCCGGAGTAAACGTCTGGATAACCGCACGGCCAATCTTCGCGCCGCGCCCGGATCTGCCTATCACCTGCGTAATGAGTGAGAAAGCGCGTTCTCCGGCTCTGAAATCATTCATGTACAGCATCTGATCCGCGGAAATAACCCCAACCAACGTTACGTTCTCAAAATCCAGCCCCTTTGTAACCATCTGCGTCCCCAGGAGAATCGGTACTCTATCTTTTCGGAACTTATTTAAAATCTTTTGATGGGATCCAACCTTCGACACAGTATCAGTATCCATACGCAAAATTCCGACTCCCGGAAAAAGCTCTCTAAGCTCTTCCTCCACTTTTTGTGTTCCTATACCGATAAACTTCAGCTTACCGCCGCATTCAGGGCACTCCTCCGGCAATCCGTGAGAATACCCGCAATAGTGGCACCGCAATCTGTGCTCCACAGAATGATAAGTCAGAGAAACGCTGCAATTCTTACAGGTAAATATATAACCGCACGCACCGCAGACAACAAGATTAGACGCGCCCCGTCTGTTCAAAAATAGTATACTCTGTTCCCCCGCCTCAATATTTCTGGTGAGTTCTTCTTTCAAAACATTGCCTATTGAACCCCCGTCGCCGTTTTGCAGGTTCTCTCGCATATCAGCTATGCAAACATCCGGCAGAGGATTTGCGTTATACCTGTTTGCAAGCTTAAAAAGTCTATACTTTCCTTCCATAGCGGCGTACATACTGTCCACTGACGGCGTAGCGGAACCAAGCAACAGCAGCCCTTTAGATTTGACGCAGCGGTATTTCGCCACATCTCTCGCGTGATAACGCGGTGAGTTCTCTGATTTATATGTGTGTTCCTGTTCTTCATCAATTACAATAAGTCCAATATTCTCAAGCGGCGCAAAAACAGCCGACCTCGTACCGATAACAACCCGCACACTTCCAGACTTTATGCGTTTCCACTCATCGTAACGTTCGCCCATTGTCAGTGAACTATGAAGTACCGCAACCGAATCTCCAAAATAACTTGAAAAAATATTGACAAACTGCGGAGTAAGACCAATCTCGGGAACGAGCACTATAGCGTTTCTTCCAAGCTTAATGGTCTCCTGTACGAGGCGTATATAGATTGACGTCTTTCCGCTTCCGGTTACGCCATACAGGAGCGCGGCCTGTGGTGTGCCTGACAGCAAAAGCTCCAAAATTCCTGAAAACGCGCTCTCCTGCTCACTTGTCAGCAAAATCGGATTTTTCTCCCGCTCCACAGGTCGCGTCGGTCGCCTGTACACCTCTCGAAGCTCCGAAGTCAGAAACCCTTTCTCCTCTAATTTCTTCAATACACTGGTTCCGATTCCGGTGAAACCACGAATATCTGCCGCCGTAGCCTCCCCAACCGCCGAGAACAGTTCAAGTATCGCCGCCTGTTGCGGAGCTCGCAGTCTTATACGTCTCGCTGTCTCAGCCGCCTCCTTGCCGGAAACGGAAAGCGAATAAAACTTCTGTATATTGTCTGATATACGCCTTACCCCGGATTTGAACCACATACCGGCCGGGAGCATAGCTTTCGCCGCCTCATATACGGTACAGAAAAACATATCCCGCATCCACAGCGCAAGCTGCAGCTCCTCTTCGCCAAGCACCGGTTCTTTGTCAAGAACATTCTCTATACATTTGAGCCTCCGCCGTTCGTCCTCTTCGCCGACCGCCAGAACTATTCCCTCGCTTCTGCGGTTGCCCTTGCCAAACGGGACTGTCACCCGTACTCCAACCTTTACCTCATCCGCCACTGTGTCGGGAATTATATAGGAATATGGCTTGTCTATTGGCAAAATAGCCGCCGCAACCGCCACTCGCGCGGTCATCCTTTTTACCGTACTCTCGTCCAAGGTTAAAACCCCGATGAAATCGAAGCTGATATTTTCCCAGCCGCGATTTCATTTATTGCTATTGATACCGGTTTATCATCCAGATGGATTCGTTCCTCTTCAGCGGCGCTTGAAATTTCCCTTGCGCGCTTCGCGATCAGGTTTACAAGAAGATACCGACTGTTGTCCACCTGCTTTAGCAGTTCGGGCATCGTTGGATAAAGCATCATAAAACATCAAATCCTTTCATAATACTGTCGTACAATAACTTAAACAGTTTGTTGTTTGGCAGACTATTGTCTGACAACAATTCTCAGCCGACCTGAGCTCTCAGAGCCTCTGCCAATATCATCTATCCATAATTTCAAGTATCTCCTTTGCCGCTCTTGACGCGCTGTCATTCACTACAACAAAGTCATATTCATCAGAGCACCGCAATTCTCTTGATGCTGTCTCCAACCTCCTGGCAATCATATCCTCGCTCTCCGTAGAACGCAGTCGCAGCCTCCGCTCTAACTCATCAATGCTCGGCGGTACTATAAATACAGATACCGCTTCCGGAAGCTTTTCCTTTACCTGCCGCGCGCCCTGGACCTCTATATCCATAACGACATCCTGTCCCTGTTCAAGCCTGTCAAGCACAGGCTTCGCAGGGGTGCCATACAGATTACCTGTGTACTCAGCGTGTTCAAGAAAACCGCCATGGCTCAGCAGATCTTCAAACCATTCTCTTGACACAAACAGATACTCCACACCATCCCGTTCGTCAGGTCTGGGCGCTCTCGTTGTGGCTGAAACTGAAAAATACAAATTCCTGCATTTGAACACTTTCTGAAGTACCGTACTCTTTCCCACGCCGGAGGGACCGGAAACAATATACGCGTGCCCTCTATTCTTCGTCTCCATCGTCATCGCCCCCTTTGTCCTCAATAAATTCCTTTTCAGATTTCCCTGATATTCGACTTGCCACCGTCTCCGGTTGTATAGCTGACAAAATAATATGTCCGCTGTCCATAACAATTACCGCCCTTGTGCGCCGTCCGAACGTAGCGTCAACCAATATTCCTCTGCTCCTCGCGTCGACTATCATACGTTTTACAGGCGCTGAATCCGGCGCTATTAAAGTTATAATTCTGGAAACAGCCACCAAGCTGCCGAATCCTATATTAACCAGCTTCATACATATTCCTTCATTTCCTACTCAATATTCTGTACCTGTTCACGAAGCTTCTCGATCTCAGACTTCATGTCCACAACTATTTTCGCCATCTCAATATCGTTGCCTTTTGCTCCAAGTGTGTTCGCTTCACGGTTGAACTCCTGTACCAGAAAGTCCATCTTCTTCCCTGCGGGTTTATCGCTTTCCAGTAACTTCTTGAACTGCGCGGCATGGCTATGAAGTCTCACAGTCTCCTCATTTACGGACACGCGATCCGCAAATATGGCTGCCTCAGTAAGTATCCTCGCCTCGTCAATTTTTGTGTTTTCCAGAACATCCCGCATACGTTTTGTCAGACGTTCCCTGTATGCCTCAACGGTCCTGGGCGAGCGCTCCTCCGCCATTGTCACAAGCCGCTCAATCTCATCTATGTGGCACGACATATCCAGCCGCAGCTTCTCCCCTTCCCGCAATCGCATTGCCTCTAAATCGTCAAGCGCGAAGTCAACTGTCTTAAGCAAATCTTCCCGCATACCATCTATGTCCGTCTCCTTATGCTTCATAACCAACACATCAGGGAACTGCGCCATCGCTCTCGCTGACAGACCGTTCGGAATACCGTACCGCTCCGAAATCTGTTTTGTTACTTCGTAATAGGCATCAGCCAATGACTTATTCAGACTGATTATAACGTCATCCGCGCCGGAAGTATCCACCGTTATAAACACGTCCACTTTCCCTCGGAATATACGCGCTTGGATCCTCGACCTCACGCTATCCTCAAGCACAGCATACACCCTTGGCAGTTTTATCGTGCAATCAAAAAAGCGATTGTTTACACTCTTTAGCTCTACGGTCAGTTCAAGTTTCCCGGACGTTCCTCTTGCTGACCCATAACCTGTCATGCTCTTAATCATAATGTATCAAAACCATCCATATCGATAATAATTCAATATCTGTGAATCTTGGGAAAAATCCTTGCCATATATACTGTAAGTACGCGCGAAACCCCTACATCAAAACACACAAAAACAACATTAGCCAACGCGTAAGCTACAATATAATAAGCATCACCAAAATCGAAATCAAAAAATCCAATCTTGAAAACAAAAAGTACCAATGACAGAGCCGCGTTGAATATGCCCAGCTTTATAACCCACTCAAGTGCGCGAACGCTGCACTTCTCCGCCAGCGCCTTTAAAACCGGGTAGTACCCAAAAAATGACACATATAAAATGAGCGAAGCCTTGTCCGGTATAATAAGAAAACCAACGATTGATGTCACGGCAAATACAAATATACCGCCTGCTATTTTATATTCACACACCGCAGCAATCCCGAATAGAGACGCGACGCCTAAGAACCCAAGCTGTCCTGTTGGGAACACGGCGGCCAAATACAGGAACACAATTGAAAACGCGGAGAAAACAGCAGTCAATGTCACTTTGCGTACTCTGTTGTCTCTCATGGCATCACCGGCAGCCCCTGCACATCATATTCATACACATCATCGCTGTACACATATCGCACATATCCGTTCCTGGATTCGCGGGCGCGCCATAACCCGTTGATCGATAAGGCGTGCCATAAGAGCTTGCCATAGCAAGCGCCTGCTGGTACTCGCCATTCTGTGGATTCATATTAACAGCTCGCTGAAAATATGTCCGCGCCTCGTCAAGATAGCCTCTTTTATAATAGAGGCTCCCGGTCAGGAAGTTCCATTCCGCGTCTCTTGAGGAAACTGAATTTAAAAGCTGCTCCGCCTGTGCCAAATTCCCCGCGTTAATGCAATTTCTTATACGCCCATACAGGCTCCCGCTCGAGCCAGAGTCCGTATAGGAAGAACTGTTACCGCTTGAATATGACGACGAACCGCCCGCACGCATCTTTGTAATAGTATCATAAGCCTCATTGATCTCTTTCATCTTCTCCTGCGCAAGATCAGCAAGAGGATTGTCCACGTAATTATCCGGGTGATACTTCTTTGCAAGGTTCCTGTATGCTTTCTTAACATCGTCATCTGACGCGTCAGGATTTACTCCAAGGACTTTATATGGATCGTTCATAAATCGTTTCTCCAATCTGAATCTAAGCGGACTGTTCCTTCGGTCATCGGCGCCCGTTTCCACAGTTATGCTTTTTAAAGCTTATCCCAAACCGTTGTCCATTATCCGCTTCGAATACTTCTTCTTTCTGTTGTAAACACCGTTAAGCACATCCCGGCACATAACCGGAAGCCCACGATAAACTATGTTGTCAGTAATATCACTCCAATAATTCCTCGGGAGCAGTTCATAAGCTGACCATATCTTTCCCGTGGAGGCATCCAGCGTTCCGCGAACCAAGCCGCGGACTTCTTCTGTCATAGCCCCGGATAGGGAAAACCTCACGGCTATCGGATTATATCTGAGTGCCTTGAAATCCTCTTCCAAATCGTCATAAGCGTCCACAATATATATTATTCTCCCAACATGGTACAAGATCTCCCTTAAAATCCGCCTTAATGTCGCATCCTCCTCCGCATCCGCCGTTGAAGCTAATAAACTCGCAAATTTGTCCGCCGATCGGTCAAGGGACTTCTCCCCCGATCTCTCAAGCTCCGCAAGCTCTCCAAGTTTTTCTCTGACGTTTTTGTCAAACTCGGCGTACCTTTCCGCCGCGCGGCGATAGTCGCGTTCCAGCATAAGCCTTGCCAGTCTGTCCGGCAGAGCTTTAATCAGCCCGTTATCCATTACAGAGTCACATAGTTTCCAATACGCCAATATTACGCTATATCCGGCGCAAACCGTTATAGCCCTTGATGTGCAGCATACACATTTTTTTCTTAAAGGGGACGGCGCGCAGCGCCTAAGACAATAATCACTTGGTTCCTCTTCGTGCCACAGCAGCATTGCCAAAAAGACAAAATCGTAATTCAGCGTCAACCGCGCCGCCATGCCATAGCGGTCCCCGAGCTCATGGCAGAGGCCGCAATAGCAGGCGCGGTAGCGTTCAAAATCCTTTATTTTCAGTTCAGGAACATCCGGACGCACATATCCGAACATCGCAGCCTCCTAACATATGGGCATAACTCTACCATAAAATAAACCTCATACAATAGTTACTGTCACAGTATACGCACCCACAGCATCGACCGCGCTATATCCATCAACATAGACCTTCGCCTGAACAACATATGTCCCCGTCGCGTTCTTGTCCATATCGCTCAAGTCCGCGACAATCCTTATATTTTCGCTGGATATCAGTTCCAAATCCGCGTCTGAACCACGGATTGTCACATCCAGCGTCTGCGTGATAAGATTAACTGAATGAGTAAACTCTTCCGTATTCCTCACTGTAATATTGTCCGCCGAAAGACGCTTGGATGACGTGTTTAAGACCTCAATGCTGACTGACGCAGATGTTATGCCCGATTCATTTCTCACGTCATCCGGAACCACTATTGTAAAGTTATCTTTATATGTCAACCCAAAGCTGGTGGTATCGACAGTTCCAAGCTTGATCGAATTAAGCCCCTCCAAAATGTCCGGATCTCCGGAAAGTGTAACTGATGGCGGGGAAATCGTTATAGTGGTATTTTCATCAGTAGCCGAATTCCCATAAATCGGAGTTATCTCAAGAGGCACTTCCTTAACCATAAGTATGGACACCGTAACTGTCAGGAAATCAGCGCTCAAAGTCAACCCGTCAGTGCTCATCTCGTTGCCATCAGAATCAATCAGCTTTACCTCAACCTGCTCTGACACAGATTTGGACAGATTGCTTCTTTCCAGTGTCACCTGAGCATAGGCTATAGAATACACCACATCCTGTGAACCGGAAACTGTAATAGTATCAGCAGACGCGCGCGGCTGCTCGGCCATATAGCCGTCCGCCACATCTCCGTTGTACACCGGGCGCACAGAAATCGTTCTTGTTATCATGTTCTCAACCGTAACAGTCACAGTACTGTTTGAGTAACTCGTTATAGTCAGACTGCTTGTGCTTATTGAGCTGCTGTATGACACGTTCACAGGCAGTTGGTACACACCCGCCGTCACGGAGTAGTCAAGTATTCCTGACAGGTCAACACTTGCTATAATATCAGCATTGGTCATCTGCGCCAACGTGTTGCGCCGGCCTGAATACACAAGATTAACAGTATCCACATCAATACTGGTTATAACAAGGTTATGGTCATTTACAATCTCTTCCCCGGTAAAGTTAATCTTTATTCCATTGAACTTAACGCCAGTGACCATGTCGTTTTGCACATACGACACGTAAGCCCACAGCGCAACGGCAAATACCACAGAGAGAATTGCGTACAGAAGTTTAACTTTACCGTCACCATTTTTATTGTTTGTCATCTGTTATCACCAGAATTCTTCTCGTCAGATCTGGAACCTCTCAGCCGACGTCTCAGCGACACAAAAGGCCCTGTTTTGGTCTGCTCCGACGGCATAAGCTCCCTTCTAAGTAACTTCTCCAGCGTTTCAGGCGTAATGCCTCGTTTCAGCATTCCGTCAATGGCGACGGAAATGCCGCCTGTTTCCTCGGATACTATAGTCACCACAGCGTCCGAACGTTCACTGATGCCGATACCCGCTCTGTGCCGCATACCCAAATCGCGGCTTATATTAGTATTACCTGAGAGTGGCAGCATACAAGCCGCTCCTGCAACCCGGCCATCACGGATTATAACCGCTCCGTCATGGAGCGGAGCTTTATCATAGAAGAGATTTTTCAGAAGTTCCGCTGCGGGAGACGCGTCTACTATTGTGCCGGTCTTAATGTAGGAGTCAAGATTGATATTCCGCTCAAAAACAAGCAGCGCGCCAGTACGCGTTCTGGACATATCCGTACAGGCCAAAACTGTCTGGGTAATAGCGCTCTCTATGCTCTTTTCCTTGACAGGCCTTCCGAATATACCCTTGAAGCTACCGCTTCCAACCTGTTCCAGTATTCTCCGCAGCTCCGGCTGAAATATGACTATAATCGCTAATATTCCAACTTCAAACGCGCCATCAAGCAGATAGCTTATCACCGTCATTGGCAACAGTGAAGATATCCATAACACAATCAGCAGGAACAGGATCCCCTTCATCACGTTCGCGGAATTCGTTCTCCTGACCAGCATAAGTATCTTATATATAATAAACGCCACTATCAGAACATCCAGGAAATCCCAGAACGTCACTGTCTGCCACACGTTTTTCAGCGTAATAAGCGCTTTATTTACTATCTCCATGAATTATGACCACTTTCTTTCCGCGTCGCCGCACATCCATCTACTGTTTGCCTTCATATATTATATTATATTTTTTCGCGCTTGGCAATAAAAGTTATATAAATATTTTGTAAACGGGCCGCAAATCACGTTTTTTGTGCATTTTATCTGTCTCTCGCAATTTTTCTGACCTCCGCCGCAAGCGCGTAGCCGTCGTTCTGCGCATTAAAGAGAGACGCGCTGATTCTGACTGTACCATCTGGAAATGTTCCAACCGTTTTATGGGCAAGCGGTGAGCAATGAAGACCCGCTCTGACCGCAATGCCGCGATTGCCAAGCATTTGTCCAACAGTCTCTGAGGATATGCCATCTATTGTGAACGATAAAACCCCCGTCTGACATTCTTCAGCTTGCTCCCGTGGCGTATACACAGTTACTCGTTCAATGCTCCTAAGTGCATCCGCCGCTCCCGCTATAATCTTTCGTTCGTGAGATAAGATAGTGCTTATTCCTTTTTCCGCCACGAATCTGATGCCCGCGTAAAGTCCGGCTATTCCTGGCATATTATGCGTCCCCGCCTCTAATCTGTCCGGCAGGAATTCCGGCATTGAATCCGAAGCTGAATTGCTGCCGCTTCCTCCATGCAGCAACGGCTTGCCATAAATACCGCACAGTAAAAGTCCTGTCCCTTGCGGCCCATACAGACCCTTATGACCCGGCATGGCGATAAAAGCCGCGCCCAGCTCTTCCATATTCAGTTCAATTGCTCCAGCCGACTGTGAAGCGTCTATTATAAGCGGGACTTCCCTGTCCCGGCACATGGCGGCAATCTCGCGAACAGGCAGCGCGAAGCCAAACACATTCGACACATGGTTGACAACCACTGCGGCTGCCGGTTCTCTGAGCTTACCGCGAAATGCCTCCACTGCGGCTTCCGGGCAAAATAGCTCCGATTTTGCCACATCCACCCTGGCGCCACTCGCTATAAGCGGCCTAAGAACTGAATTGTGTTCATAACCTGATATAATAACCCTATCTCCTGCGGAGACAAGAGAGCTTATCGCAATATTAAGTCCATGCGTGGCATTGAAGGTAAAAACAACCCTGTCCGGCTCAGAAACGCCAAACATCTTTGCCGCTTCCTCCCGGCAGCGGAACGCCATATCAGCAGCGGCCATCGCGTAACTGTGCCCTCCCCTTCCGGGACTGCCAAGATGGTTCATGGCCCACTGAACATTGCTTATAACACTGCGCGGTTTTACAAGGGTAGTGGCCGCATTGTCAAGATATATCAAATGTCAACCTCCTCAATTCCCTTCCCATCGCGCACGGAAAATACTTTCTTAGGCGGGAGACCCGCTTTTTCAAGAGCAGCCAACGCTCTGACGAGCGTCCCTTCCCGCACCACTGTAGCGTAACCGCATCCCTCCGAGGACATCCCCTGTATCGTTCGCGCTACTCTATTATGAACGCCCGCCGAATCAAGAACCCGCGCCGTTTTCTGTGCGTAAGTCAATGAGCGGCAGGTGAGATAGTAACTTACCATAACGCTTTTCTTCCTCCTGACTGTGATTGGCCGCAAACGCAGCCGCACTATACTATGCCGGAAGTCAGAAAAAGTTTCTCATACTGATCCCAAATTAAAAGATTTAATTTGGAATACGCGCGCTTTTACGCGTCACGCCGTCTCATAAGTTCTTTACGCGCCTTCGGCGCTTCGCGTAAAGGCTTTAAAGCTTTTTAATTAGAACTATGATTAAATCATAGCATCATCGCTTTTCCTTGTTGAAGATTCTCAAGCAACACAACCGAATGTGCCGCTATACCCAACCCCTTTCCTGTGAACCCAAGCCCCTCCTCTGTCGTAGCCTTTACATTTACATTATCAATCGGAATACGCATATGGCTTGCCAGCGTCTCTCTCATTTGCTGAATGAACGGTGACATTTTCGGCTTCTGCGCAATAATCGTTATATCCGCGTTTCCAACAGAGAATTTTTCTGTCCACAGCTTCTGCATGACACAGTCGAGTAAAATCAAGCTGCTTATATCTTTATATTGCTCATCTGTATCCGGAAAGAACCTCCCTATATCGCCAAGTCCCGCCGCCCCAAGAAGAGCGTCCATAAGCGCGTGTGTGGCCACATCCGCGTCCGAATGGCCAAGCAGTCCCACCTCTGACGGTACCTCCACGCCACATATGACACATTTCCTGCCGGGAACCAACCTGTGCACATCATAGCCGTGACCTATTCTCATCTTTTCTTGCCTCCAATATCGCTTCAGCTAATATAAGGTCTGTGGCTGTTGTAATTTTAATATTTTCAAATGACCCATCACTTAGATATATGTACGCTCCGGTAGCCTCCACCGCCGAACAGTCATCAGTAACCGTGAGCCCTTTCTCCTTCGCGTTCTGCAACGCCGCCTTTAACAATTCAGCCCTGAACACCTGTGGCGTCTGAATGGCAAATAATGTGCTTCTTTCGGGCGTGCCTGTAACGATTCTGTTATTCGCAATCTTTATCGTATCATTTACCGGGACAGCCGGAGCCGCCGCATTATGCTTATACGCCGCCTTGATTACCCGTTCTATAACATCTCCTGTCACGAGTGGGCGCGCGCCATCATGAACAGCCAGAAATTCCGCTTTCTCTGACGCCTCCGTAGATCCGATAATTACAGAGTCAAGTCTGTCCTCTCCTCCGCAAACAATCTTAGTAGCTTTATCTATCTCATGTTCCGCGCATAAGTCAGCAATGGCAACGATTGACTCCTCTCTTGTTACAACAACTATCTCATGAATATAGTCGGATTGCTGCAGCTGTTTCAGGGTGAGCGCAATAACCGGCAGACCACCCAGCTCCATGAATAATTTATCCGAGCCCATACGGGACGAATATCCCGCAGCCGCGACCACAGCTGTGCAAAATGGTTTCGACGCCACCTCCACCGTCTTATGAAGTATCCTGCCCAATATCCCAGTAACAGTCATAATACACCTCCCGCATACGCGTTTGATATTTATCATTATATCGCGTTGAGCGGGAAATAGCAACCTTATTTTTGAAAGAACTTTACGTAAATCCGCAAAATCACCGTTTTATACTGAAACTCGTTAAAATCTTTCAGTTTTTACAAATAATGTAAGATGCGGCAAGCATTATTCTATTTGGTCGCGGTGGCGTAAAACGCCATCAGATCGTGTATGGAGATTTAATTACTGAGTTCTCCTGCTAATTACGGTATGGGAAACCCCATCTATCGCAATGACAGATGGGGTCCTATTTCCGCTTAACATAGTATTCTGAATCTCAGTTCCAATTCACGCCATCTCTGGTGGGTTGTCCGTATCGTAAACGACCACAGGCTCATCGTCTTCTACGGAAGCTTCGGACGCCGGATCTTTTTCCGGAGCAGGCGTAAAGTCTCCTGATGTCAGGGCGCGGATGCTGAGAGACACTTTCTTGTTCTCTTCATCAATGTTGATAATCTTAGCGTTGACAACATCACCCTCAGAGAGAACATCACTGGGCTTTCCAATTCTACGGTCAGCGATCTGAGAAATATGGATAAGTCCGTCAACTCCCGGGATAATCTCCGCAAAAGCTCCAAATGTCATGAGCTTCACGATCTTCACTTCCACTACAGAGCCTACGCTGTAATTCGTAGTAAACTTTACCCACGGGTTGTCCTCGGGGTTCTTGTAACCGAGCGAGATTTTTCTGCTCTCCTTGTCATAGGAGATAACATATACGTCCAGCTCGTCACCGACAGACACAACCTCCGACGGCTGATGGATCCCGCG
>CAYQWH010000004.1:12168-35632 GCA_964421265.1 uncultured Oscillospiraceae bacterium
GCCAACCTCAATCTCGTTCCATATAGCTTCAGCACGGGCGCGCCGCTCCTCATACTGCACCGCGCGTATCGAACCAACGACGCGACGGCGAGGCTGGTTCACCTCCGTAATGCGGAGCTTGACCTTCTTCTTCAAAAGCTCGGTCATGGGCGTATCTTTTGGAAGTCCCGACTGGGACGCGGGCACAAAGACGCGCACTCCCTTGACAGAGACTACAACGCCGCCCTTGTTTTCCTCTATGACTGTACCCTCAACAACAGCTTTTGTGTTCCTTGCCTCGATGACACCATCCCACGCTTTCACAGAGTCGAGGCGCTTCTTTGAAAGCATAACGGTACCCTCAACGTCGTTGACACGCATCACATAGGCTTCGATCTCATCGCCTACCTTAACAACATCGTTCACATCAACACCCGGCTCGTCCGTGAGTTCAGCAATTGGGATATAACCAGACTGTTTCGTGCCAAGGTCTACAGACACTTCAGTTTGGGTGATCGACGCGATCGTTCCCGATACCTTCTCCCCCGTATGTAAAGTTTTAATGGAACGCTCCAACAATTCCTCAAATGACGCCTCCGCCTCAGGCGCATCGGCGGGAGCCGCCACTTCACTCTTTTCGTCTGCGTTTGCAGCATCCCCGTTCTCAACCATGTTTTTGCTCTCTTCGACTGCCTCTGCAGTTTTGATCTCGTCGCTCATCTTCCTGTTGACCTCCTTAATAATCCACTCTGGTGTGGAAGCACCGGCGGCTATGCCTATCGTCCTGAAGCCGCGAAGTTCCTCCGTCTTAAGCTCGTCCGCATTCTGGATAAACAATACCTTCCTGCAACGACTCCGACAGATATCTGCCAGCTTCCGGCTGTTGGCACTGTTTTTCCCGCCAATTACGACCATTGCATCGCAATTAGACGCCAATTCCCTGGTCTCCGTTTGACGCCGTGCGGTCGTATTACATATTGTATCAAATATTTTTCCCTTTGTACATTCTTTTTCGATAATTTTAATATTATTTTTAAATTTATCGCGTTCTGCCGTGGTTTGAGCCACCACAATTACCTGTTTATGCTTGAAATCGGGATGTTTTTCAAGCAGTTTTTTCAATTCATTTTCATTTTCAAATACCTCCGCACCGTCACAGCAGCTTGCAGTGGCAGAAACTTCCGGATGCGCCCTGTCACCGAAAATCAAAACCTGACTTCCTTTCGCCGCCTCAGCTTCCACAAGCCGGTGTATCTTGGCAACATCTGGACAAGTGGCGTCGACTATCACGGCATTTTTCTTAACAAGCGCCGTATAATCGGACTTCGTAACCCCATGGCTGCGGATAACAACTGCTGCCCCATAAGGTATATCGTCCACACTGTTTACTGTTTTAACCCCCTGCTCAGCAAGTTTTTTTACCACATCATCATTGTGTGTCAGGGCGCCGAGAGAATAGCACACACCATACTTCGCCGCTGTTTGCTCCGCCAGACGCACCGCGCGTCGGACACCAAAGCAAAACCCTGACAGCTTCGCAGTAACTATCTTCACCCGCTCATCCTTTCTGTGCGCCGTACATATAGTCTCTAAGCTTTGTTATCCTATCCATAAGTTCATCAGAAATTATCTCATATTCCTTTTTAGTTCTTCTTACCGCCGCTTTGCCCACTCTCAACGGCTCGCCAAAAACCACCTTCGTCCGGTGAAACAGCTTCTTCTCCCGTGGAATATATACCGGTATGATCGGCGCGCCGGTCTTTTCAGCAAATCGGACAGCTCCCAGCTTTGGAGCGACAGCGTCGTCTTCCGAGGATCTCGTACCCTCCGGAAAAATCGCCAGCTTTTTCCCGCTCTTTAAACATTGCAGCGATCGCCGCATTGCCGTAGGATCAGCTTTTCCACGACTCACAGGAAAAGCACCCAGCGAAGTGAAAAACCACTTTACAAACCTCTTATTAAAAAGCTCCTGCTTGGCCATGAAACATAGATGGTACTTCCCCGGAACCGCAAACGCTAACAATATCGGATCTTTCATATCGGAATGATTCGCGCAGATTATCGCTGGACCGTCGGGAATGTTCTCACGTCCCATCGCTTTGAACGGGAGTACAATCCCAACCGTTGGTATTGCCAGAAATCGAATAATTTTATAGAATTTGCTCTTCCAGTCCATCTTTAAGCCGCTCCTTACACAGCTCCAGTATATGCTTTATGCTCTCCTCCAATGTCAGTCCCGTAGTGTCCACGACTATCGCGTCCTCGGCAGCTTTAAGCGGCGCAACGGCGCGGGCAGTATCGCTCTTGTCGCGCGCGGCTATATCATCCAACACATCTCTGTATTTTACGTCCACTCCGCGTTCCAACAGCTCCCTGTGCCGTCTCAGGGCGCGTTCTTCCTGAGAAGCTGTGAGAAATATTTTAATCCTGGCGTCCGGCAGTATTACTGTCCCGATATCTCTGCCATCCATAACCACGCTGTGCGTTGCCGCCATGGATCGCTGCGTCTCAAGCAAAAATCTGCGTACGCTTGAATGCGCCGACACGTTGGCCGTTGCTATGGAAACCTCCGGCAGACGTATATCGCCGCTCACGTCCTCGCCGTTCAAAAACATCCTCTGCTCTCCGTTTTCGGCATATTCAATATCTATGCCGATCTCAGGCAGCAACTTGGAAATGGCGCTTTCATCCTTTGTATCAGTTCCCTTCCGCAGGGCATACAGGCCTATGGTCCTATACATAGCCCCCGTATCCACATACAGAATCCCAAGCTCTTTGGCGACGCTTCTCGCAATGGTAGATTTCCCCGCGCCGGATGGACCGTCTATCGCAATATTGTAGTGTATCATCAGCTGTCTCCTCCTATCGGGAACGGGATATTTTTTGCCGCTGTATATGCTGTGGACCACGCTATCTGCAGATTATACCCCCCAGTATACGCGTCAACATCAATAATCTCTCCGGCAAAATACAATCCGCCCTGAAGCTTTGACTCTAATGTCCTCGGATTGATCTCCTTAGGCTCTACGCCGCCAGATGTAATAATGGCTTCGTCGAGCGATCCCGGACCGGCTATTGGTACCGGAAAATTCTTGAAAAGTTCTACAAGTCTATGCCTCTGTTCCCTCGTCACGGAATTTACCTTTGTGTCCGGCGGTATACCGCTCAAACGGATAATAGTCGGTATCATGCTTTTCCCCGCAAGCTTATCAAGCGCGTTCGCGAAATTGCGGTTTGAAAACTGCGCAAAGTCGCGTAAAATTCTGTTGTCCAATTTCTGTTCATCCAGCGCGGGTTTTAAATCTATACTTAACCTGTACTTCTCCTTATTAAAATCACGCATATGCGCTGACGCCGAGAGTACAAGCGGCCCCGAAACGCCGACGTGGGTAAATAACATCTCGCCGAAATCCTCAAAAACAAGCTTGCCGCTGCCATCAAAAACCGAAAGGCGCACGTTTTTGAGTGTAAAACCCTGCATGGACCTGCATATATCCCCGTCCTCCACGAGAGAAACAAGCGACGGGCGCGGAGTATTAATTGTATGTCCAAGTCGTCTCGCCATTACATATCCGTCGCCTGTGGAGCCGGTAGCCGGATAGGACATACCTCCGGTACACAGTATCACGTTATCGGCCCTAAACTCTTTCGTGCCTGTGGCAACGCCTCGGACATGACCATCCGCTGCCATAATATCTGTCACGCGCCCACAAATCGTCCGAACACCGTTTGCTTTGTCGAATCGGCGGAGCGCGTTTACAATATCAGCAGCTTTGTCAGATTCCGGAAATACTCGCCCGCCACGTTCAGTCTTCAACGGGACACCCAAGCTCTCAAAAAAATTCATAACATCCGCAGGCGTGAACGCGTCCAATGCACTATACAAGAATTTCCCGTTTGTGGGAATATTGGCTATTACGTCCTTCGGTGAGGTGTTATTTGTGACATTGCATCGCCCTTTACCGGTAATACCCAGTTTTCTGCCTGTGAACTCGTTACGTTCAATGAGAATTGTGTCAAGTCCTCTTTTCGCCGCGAATCCAGCCGCAAGCATCCCTGCGGCGCCTCCGCCCACGACTATAAGGTCACTCTTCATGCTTCTCATAAACCTCATACTCCGCCCAGATCCTCTCAAGATCACTAAAGGTAGACTCCAGGTCACGTTGAGATCTCTCCGCAGCCGCTACAATTATGGCGTTGACAAGGCTCAATGGCGCAACAAGCGAATCCAGAAATGATACCATGTCGCTCCTGGCGTAGAGCTTTACATCCGCAGCCTGCGCTATCGGTGACGAGTCAGAATCTGTTATTCCTATAATGCGCGCCCCATGTTCACTGGCAAAATGCATCGCCTTTATCGTTCTTTGGGAATATCTGGGAAAACTCATAGCTATGCATACATCCTCACTTGATATATGCAAAATCTGTTCATATATCTCGCTAACAGCATTCTGGTTTACAAGTCTTACATCCGGGAACAACTGGTTCAAATAGAAGCTCATAAAACTTGCCAGAGCAGCGGATGAACGCAGCCCTATAACATATATCGTTTTGGCACTCACTATGCTCTCAACTACGCTATCGAAAGAGTCTCTGTCCACCTCCTCAAGCGTATGCCGCAGCTTGTCAATGTCGGAGTTAAGGACATTCTCCAAGACATTACCGTTAGAAATCAGATCTCGCGACACCTCTATGCGCTGAACTGTAGTCAGTTTATTCTTAACTAACTCCTGAAGCGCTCGCCTCATGGCGGGATAGCCGTCATATCCCAAATCGGCGGCAAAACGCACCACTGTAGATTCCGACACACCAGCCGCTCTCCCAAGTTTCCCTGCCGTCATGAAAGCCGCTTTGTCATAATTTGTTGTGATGAACCTGGCAATCCTCCGCTGACCTTTTGAAAACGTCGGCGATATGTCATTTATTGCCGCAAGGACGTCCTTTTCCATTACACCACCCCAAAATTCAAACTATGAGCAATAATTTTTATGCTATCACAATGCTCTTAACAAGCAATATCTAAACGTCATTTGCTGTGATATGCTTTATATAATACTATGATATACGATTCTTACTAAAAGTGCAAGCATATTTTTGTTCACATCACGCGCTATCTTCGCAGCAGAGAGACTTCATTCTCAGTCAAATACCGCCACTTGCCTTTGGGAAGGTTCCCGAGACGCACTCCGCCTACTGACAGCCGCACGAGTCCGCGTACTTTCAGTCCCGCCGACTCGCACATCCTCCGTATCTGATGATTTCTGCCTTCATGGATCGTTATATCCAGAACGGACACATCGCCGCGTCTCGCAAGCCGTAGCAGCGGTTTTTGCAGCAATACCCCGTCAAGTGTCATTGGCTCCCGCAAGCGTTCCATCCCTTGTTCAATGTCTCCGGTAACAAAAGCGCGATATTTTTTCTGTTTTTCAAACGATGGATGACAGATGTGGTTTGCGAACTCGCCATCATTTGTCATCAGCAAAAGACCTGATGTGTTTATATCCAATCTGCCCACCGGGTACACGCGTTCGGGCACGTCTGACACAAGCTCTGCCACCGTTTTCCTGTTCAACTCGTCGCGCATTGTTGTAATATAACCCACAGGCTTGTTGAGCATTATGTACAGCTTCCTGCTCTTTGAAACGTCAAGCGGTATTCCATTCAGGCATACCTCATCAATGGTCGGATCGGCCTTATCACCTAACACAGCGGGGCATCCATTGACCGTGACATTCCCATCAGCTATCTGTTTCTCCGCGGCACGGCGGGATATTCCACCGTGCTCAGCAATTATTTTTTGTATACGCTCCTTCAATCGCGTACCTCCGGCACCTACGTAAAAAGTCCAAGTCCTCTCAGAAGCTTCTCCAAAAATGACAGTTTCTGGCTTGAATCCTTCACGACTGTATTCCCGCTGACCAGCCTGACAGTCCCAAGCTCCTCTTCGCCGTCAGTCGCACGCAATGTGCCTACAACGTTTCCCGCGCTTACGTCAGCGTACAAAAACCGTGGAAGCTCCAGCTCTACTTCCGGTACCCTGTCACGCTTTATCAATACCGTCAGGCTCATCTCCGGCACAACGTCTACCGTCATCTCGGTTCCCGCAATTACCGGCACATTTCCTACCGCGACCCCTTTCCGGCATATGCTTACCGTACTCCAGGTTGAAAACATCTCATCATAAAGCGATACGTGATCATCCCAGTCATCAGGATCATCAAGCGTGACGATAATAAGGCGCATTCCTTCCCGTTCCGCGCAGGTGACAAGTGTCCTGCCTGAACTTTGCGTATACCCCGTCTTACCGCCGATGACCCCATCGTATAGCCATAGCAGTTTGTTGTGGTTCTGAAAAGTCCTGTCCTCAAAAGAAATACTCTTCGTAGAAGTAATTTGAACAAACGTCGCGTTCTCCATAGCCGCAGCCATTATTATCGCCAAATCGTGAGCGGATGAGTAATGACCGCTATCGTATAGCCCGTTTGGGTTAACAAAATGAGTATTTTGGCATCCCAAAGCCTCGGCCTTGTCGTTCATCCGTTCAACAAAGGCTTCAACGCTGCCGGAAACGTGTATCGCCACGGCCACCGCCGCGTCATTCCCAGACTCCAGCAGCATACCATACAGTAATTCCCTCAAGGGGAGCCTCTCTCCCTCTTTGAGGTACAACGATGACCCCTCAGTACCTACACACTGAGCGGGTACCGTAACGATCGAATCCAGCTCCGCGTCTTCAAGAGCGACCAGCGCGGTCATTATCTTTGTTGTACTGGCAATACCCATCGGCTCATCGGCGTTCTTTTCATAAAGCACTGTACCGGTGCTCGCCTCCAAAACAATGGCTGCCTTAGCCGAGATATCGGCTGCGTATGATTCCGGATATATCCGCATTACAAGGAACAGCGTCAAAAAGCAAAGTAAACACTTTTTAAGCATAATAAGCGCACCACCTTCAATGTGCTTATTATTTCCTTGTTTGCGGGTAATCTATTCGTTCCGGAACCTATTTTTTGCTGTCATCATCTTCCAGCTCTTTTGCCTTTTTGCTGGCTTTTTTCTCGCTCTGCTGCTCAATGAATCCGGTAACCTTGTCGATAATTTCCGGCGCTGAGTCAATCACTCGGTCTACAGTTGTCGATGCCGGGCGCTCAATGTTCATTATCCTGACCGCTCCATCCTTAACGACCACGAACGCGACCGGATTGATGTCAACGCCGGCGCCCGCGCCGCCGCCAAACGGGTTCTTCTGATTCTCTTTCTGATGCTTTCCCGTAAAGTCTGTACCGCCGGACCAGAACCCGAAACGCACTTTCGAAACCGGTATCATAGTTATCCCGTCGGGAGTGCTTATCGGCTCCCCTACCACAGTACTCACATCCACCATGGAGTGAAGCTTCTCCATGACAGTCTCCATCATCTCACTTATTGGCTGCTTGTCCATCATCTCTCACCTTTCCATAATTATTATTTTTTTGTCCGCTTCCATCCTTGTCGGTTCCCGCTGTCTTCAGCGCGGGAAGCATGGCTGTAGCTACATACAATATCTGCCATATCGCTATCGTCACTTTAACGTCCACATATATCTCCGGTTCCGCGCGCTCAAAAGAGAAAGCGGTAACGACATCTTTATCGCGTATATTCAGCACCCTGTCCAGAACCGGCAGCGCGCTCCCGACAATAGCCGTAACACGTCCATACGTCATGGCGGTTGTCACCGGATTTGTGGAGGCAACAGTATAATAGACCGTCAACCTGTTTACCAGAACCTTCCTGCGGAACCTGCCCAACGCGTCAAGCGCCGGAGGCACAAAACGTTTTACAAGCTCCATAACAGGCGTTTTGGCTTTCTCCGCCTGCTTTTCCTCCGTTACCTCAGGCTTCTGTTTTTTCGGTTTCTTTGGTTTGTTCTTCCGGGGAATAACGGTGATTTTCGCGAAACCTATTGTCGCTTTAAGGCACAACTGACCCCCTGCAAATGTCAATATCACACCAACTCTTAGCAGCATAATCAGAAGCAAAAACAGCAAAACGCAGCCGATTATTATAATTGCCGTCATCAAACCACCGCACTCTCTATTATTCGCAAATCAAACAGATATTATAGCATCAATTAAATATATGTCAGCGTTTCATCCTCTAATCAAGACTCTGGAATCAATTTTCAATTGATTTTTCCGCATCGGAGGCCACGCTGCCATCTGATTCCGTTTTTGTCGGAAGCTCCGGAAGTTCTTCAAGCGATGACAGACCAAACGTCCTGAGAAAATTCTTAGTTGTCTGGAACAGCACCGGTCTGCCAGGCGCGTTCAAGGTTCCGCAGGATTCAATTAGTCCGCGATCCACAAGTATGCTCACTGTGTATGAACTGTCTATACCTCTGACCTGCTCCACATACGCTCTCGTCACCGGCTGAAAATACGCCACGATTGTCAGCACCTCCATCGCCGCCTGTGACAGCTTGGGCGGCTTTCGCGTTTCCAATACCGCGCGTATGTAATCGCTGTACTCCGGCGCCGAACATAGCTGCAGGGAGTCATCCAATTTTACAAGTCTTATGCCGGCTCTCTCATAAACAAATTTTTTGGAAAGCTCCTCAGCCGCCTCCAGCACATTCTCCTTATCCACCGCCAGCACCGAGGAGATACGGTCTATTGAGACAGGCTCGCCTGACGCGAAAAGAATACCCTCAATTATGTTTTCCAAATCGCTTTTTTCCATGTTCAGCCCTTTTACTCGCAGCTATCATCATATGTGACAAGCACATCTCCTTCTATATCCTGCAGAATAATCTCCCCCGAACGGCAAAGCTCAAGCAGCACTATAAATGTGGCTACCAGTTCCGTCCGGCTGCTGTCGTGTCTGAACAGGTCGGAGAGCTTCTCGCATCTCAACTTTCGCAGTCGCCTCAAAAGCTCATCGGTCTTCTCCGCTATGGGAAAAACAATGCGCCCAGGTACGGGAACCTTCTGTTCTTCCGCCAGGAGCTTCTCAAGCTCTTCTCTGGACCAGATACGCAGCATCGCCGTTACAAGATCTGTTTTATCATGGACGTACCTGTATCCTCTTTCCGGGGCAAGCGGCTCCGGCTGTTTTGTCAGCATACCGGCGCCTCTCGTGTACATCTCTGAAATGGACGGTACTACCTGCCGTATGCTGTCGTAGACGTCACGGTTCCTAAGCTTCTCTAAAGATTCCTTAAGCTCCTCAAACTCCGGATTTTCCTCCCCTACATTAAGGAGCATCCTCGCCTTGATATACACAAGATGTGACGCCATGGCGACAAACTCGCTGGCAACCTCAAGATCCATTGACTTCATCTCATCCAAGTACGCGAGATACTGCTCCAGCAGCGATGAAATCTGTATGTCCTGTATCTCAATCCTGTTTTTAGACAGCAGCTGCAAAATCAGTGTAAGCGGGCCTTCAAAATCCTCCATATTATCACGGACTTTTACAATTCCTTCAAGATGGAACATAGGATTATCCATTATGATCTATCCTTTAACAAGCCCATACGTGAAATCCGCAATTACAAATAATTTATCAAATGCAAAATCCACAGCTTTCGATAACGGCGTGCTGATAACACCTGTAAAAACAAGCAGCAACAGAACAATCATTCCATAACGCTCATAACGCATCAGCTTATAATACGCATTGTCTGAAATAAGGGAAAACAACACCTTTGACCCGTCAAGAGGCGGAATCGGTATGATATTAAATATAGCGAAAGAAATGCTCAAATAAGCCGTCCTGTATATAGTATAGAGAACATAATATCCGACCTTGCTATCATACAATGGTCCCACAAGCAAACCATAAAGCGCCAACATGACCACTGTAATCATTATGTTCATCAAAGGCCCAGCGGCCGCGCTGATGGCCATCCCACGTTTTGGGTTTTTAAACCGCCTCATATTTATCGGAACGGGCTTTGCCCAGCCGAATCCCACAAGCGCCATCATAAAGAAGCCCATTATATCAAAGCTCTTCAACGGATTGAGTGTCAGCCTTCCGGCGTCCCTGGCTGTTGTATCACCCAGCATCAGCGCGACTCTCGCATGACTGTATTCATGGAACGTACAGCATATAATAACAGGTATGACGGACAACAACATATTAACAAGAACAGACCAGTCGAGGTTTTTTATAACGTTAATCATATCAATTCACTCCGGCCAGAAATCTGTCTATAGCCTTAATTAGCTCCGCTCTTCCGTTACCCTTCTCCGCCGAAAATGGTATATATACTGTCTCATCGCCCAACGCCAGCGTATCGCGTATGACGCTCATATTATCCGCAATCTCGCTCTTTTTTGTCTTATCAGTCTTATTGACTACAACTATTACCGGGCACTTGGAGGCTTTAAACCATTCCGCCATTGTCACATCGTCCGCCGTGGGCTTATGCCGGGCGTCTACAATCATGACACCCATTGAGATAAGCTCCTCCCCGGTGAAATAACTCTCCATAAGCTTTCCCCAACGGTCACGTTCCGCCTTTGAAACTTTGGCATAACCATATCCGGGAAGGTCTGTAATATAGAACTTTCTGTCTATAAGAAAATAGTTCACCTGACTTGTCTTCCCCGGCTGCGCGCCAACGCGGGCAAAGTTCTTCCTCCGCACCAGCGTATTGATAACAGAGGATTTGCCCACATTGGAACGCCCAACGAACGCAATCTGCGGTTTGCCGTCCCGGATAAACCCTGCCTCCGAAACAGCCGACTTTATAAATTCTACTTTAGTAAAATCCATATATCAGCACTCACTGTCTGATAACTGGGGCTTTATCGTTTTTGATCGCGCGCCGCTTTGTCCTCGCCTCGCTGTCAGTAACCGCGTCCTGAAGCGGAAGCGCAACGTTCAATATATCATCGAGCCGCGAGGTCGTGATAAAATTCAAACTCTTGCGCACGGATTGATCTATCTCTTCAAGATCCGGTTCGTTCTCAGACGGAATAATCACCGTCTTTACTCCATACCGGAACGCGGCCATCGTCTTCTCCTTTAAACCGCCAATGGGCAAAATGCGTCCGGTGAGTGTAATCTCACCCGTCATGGCAAGATCCCGCCGCACAGGTTTCTCGGTCAACGCTGATATAACCGCAATGGCAATCGTTATGCCCGCCGATGGGCCATCCTTGGGAACCGCCCCCTCGGGAAAATGTATATGAATATCCCTGTTCTTATAAAACTCACTGTCAATGCCAAGTCTTTCGCTTCTGCTCCTTATATAAGAGACAGCCGCCTGCGCCGACTCCTTCATGACATCTCCCAGATTGCCCGTAAGTTCAAGCTTGCCACTTCCTTCGACGCAGCTCACCTCAACCTCCAATATCTCCCCTCCGACGGACGTCCACGCAAGGCCGTTGACTACTCCGACTCGGTCTTTCCCCGCCAGCTTCTCCGGTTTATATTTCCGAACGCCAAGCAGACTCTCCAGCTTTGAGGACGTCACCGTCAGCGACTTGACTTCCTCCGATACGATCATAACATCAGTCTTCCGACAGATGGCCGCTAATTCCCGCTCAAGCTGCCGGACGCCGGACTCTCTTGTGTACCCTGATATTATCTCCCGAAGCACGTCGTCACCAATTTTCAGTTTCTTTGAATCAAGCCCATGCTTTTTTCTCTGTTTTGGCAGCAGGTGATTCTTTGCTATCTGAAGTTTCTCCTCGTCAGTGTAGCTTGAAAGCTCTATTACTTCCATCCTGTCAAGAAGCGGACGAGGTATCGTGTCAGTGGTATTAGCTGTCATAACGAACATCACCTCTGAGAGATCAAACGGAATCTCAAGGTAATTGTCGCGGAACGACATATTCTGCTCCGGATCCAGCGCTTCAAGAAGCGCAGACGCCGGATCTCCCTTATAGTCGCTGCCAAGCTTATCTATCTCATCCAGCAAAAGCAGCGGGTTTTTAGAGCCGGCCTGTGTTATCGCTGTCATGATCCTGCCGGGCATTGCTCCAACATATGTTTTACGGTGTCCGCGTATCTCCGCCTCGTCGTGTATACCGCCAAGAGACATACGCGCAAGCTTTCTGTTCATCGCGCTCGCTATGCTTATCGCGACCGATGTCTTGCCGACGCCCGGCGGACCGACAAGGCACAGTATTCCGCCTCTTATGTCCGGCGCCATTTTGCGCACAGCCAGAAACTCTATTATCCGTTCCTTTATCTTCTCAAGACCGTAATGATCCCTATCCAGAACTTTTCTTACCGCCTTTATATCAAGACGTTCTCTTGTGGATTTCCTCCAGGGTAGAGCGAGCACCGCGTCAAGATAGTTGCGAATAACGGTAGCCTCCGCAGAGTTAAAAGGCTGCTTGGAAAGATGGTTCACCTCTTTAAGGAGCTTTTCCTCTATATCTTTCGCCAGATGAAGAGCCAATATGTTATTTCTGTACTCCTCAAGCTCACTGTAATCATCTTCTCCCAGCTCACTCTGTATAAGATGGATCTGTTCCCTTAAAATGTTCTCCTTCTGCCCCTGCGTGAAGCTTTCCCGGAGTTTCTCGTTTATCTCATGCTCAACAATAAGAACCTCTATTTCCCTCTGGAGAAATGTACAGACTTTCTTAAGCCTGCCCACCGGATCTGTAGTCTCAAGAATTTCCTGCTTTTGCGGGTAGGTGAACCGCGAGTTTTGCGTAATGTAGTCCGCTATATACCCCGAATCACCACGCATACCCAGCGTAATTACAGCTTCCGGAACCGGGTTGTCGTTCAAGCTTGTATATTCGTCGAACAGGGAGATCGCGCTTCTGTTAAGAGCTTCCACCCCCGGAGTGACGGGCGGCTCTTCACATTTAATCTGAATAGCGTCCGCCACTCCATAATCTCCATCAAGCTTAACGTTGAGCACTTTCGCTCTATATAACCCATGGATAACAACCCGCATACTGTCGTCCTGCGCCCTGATATACTGACGCAAGGCGCCCACTACTCCCACATCGTATAAACCGCCATCCGTCGGATATTCCTCAAGCATATCCCTCTGCGCGACAACAAGTATGTGCCTGTTGCCCCGCAGGGCCGCAGCTAACGCCATGACAGATTGAGACCGCTCAACTTCAAATGTCAATGTCATCTCCGGGAAAAAACATATGCCCCTCAATGCCAGAAGCGGCAGCCTTTCAGTCAAAAGCTCCTCTGATGGCGCAGCGCTTTCACTGTTTTTCAAATTTTCCATTTCACTAATCTCCGCCATTGCTTCAGCCATAGTTATGCAATCTCCAAAAGCAGATATAATCCGCGTTCAATTTGCGGTACCTCCCCGACTTCCTGTCAACGCTCTCTCAAAGCCCGAACGATATAAGCCTGACGTGGATACATAACCGCGCCTGTCTATATCGCCTGGCAAACATCAGGGTCGAGTACCGGTTTCGCCCTTAAATAAACTTTGGGCTCGCCTTCGCCTGTCACGCACTCTTTTGTTATCGTAATGCGCTCTATTTTCCTGTTTGACGGAACCGTGTACATAATATCCGTCATAAATCCCTCAACTATAGACCGGAGGCCCCTCGCGCCAATGTCCAGAGCTACAGCCTTATCCGCAATCGCTTCCAAAGCCTCCTCCTCAAATTCCAGCTTGACGTGATCATAGTCAAGGAGCGTCTTGTATTGATATGTCAGGGCGTTTTTCGGCTCCTTCAATATGCGAACAAGATCATCGCGAGTGAGCTGCTTCATAGGCACTATAACCGGCATACGCCCCGCAAGTTCCGGAATAATGCCAAATTTCAACAAATCGTGCGGTTGTACATTTTGGAAAAGTTCTCCAACATCCTTTTCCTTGCTGCTTTTTATCTCCGCCTCAAACCCCATGCTCTTCTTATCCAAGCGTTGCTCGATAATCTTTTCAAGACCGTCAAAAGCTCCGCCGCATATAAAGAGTATCTTCGTTGTATCCAGCGGCATATACTCCTGTCCCGGATGCTTTCTCCCGCCGTGAACCGGCACGTTTGCTATAGTTCCTTCCAGTATTTTCAAAAGTGCCTGCTGCACGCCTTCACCGGAAACATCTCTTGTAATCGATACGTTTTCGCTTTTTCGCGCTATTTTGTCAATCTCATCCACGTAGATAATGCCGATCTCGGCCTGTCTCACGTCGGAATCAGCCGCTTGAAGGAGCCGGACGAGAATATTCTCTACATCATCGCCTACATATCCGGCTTCAGTCAACGTCGTCGCGTCCGCAATGGCAAACGGGACGCTTAAAATCCTTGCTAACGTCTGGGCAATAAGCGTTTTTCCGCTTCCCGTGGGACCTATCATAAGAATGTTGCTCTTTTGCAGTTCCACATCCTCGCTGCCGCCAAATAATATGCGTTTATAGTGATTGTATACCGCAACCGACAGCACAATTTTCGCCTGATCCTGACCAATGATGTATTCATCCAACTGTTTCTTGATTTCCATCGGTTTAGGCAAATCGCGCATTATCTCTTCGGGACTTTTTACGGCTTCAGGTTCATAGCTTGTCTGTTCGGGCCAAGCGTATTCTTCAGCCATCTTTTTTAAGCATATCGTCACGCATTCCTGGCAAATACGCGCGTACTGCCCAGTGAACAAAGGGCCTGTTTCATCCTCACTCCGTCCACAGAAATCGCAACGCAGCTGCTGACGTTTTTCGTTACCCTTGCTATTATATGTTGGCATCCTTCTGCTTTCCTTAGATTTCATATCAAGTGAACCACTCAGCGTTTTTCTATAACTTTGTCCACAAGTCCAAATTCCAGTGCCTCCGGCGCGCTCATGAAATTGTCACGCTCACAGGCCTCCCGTACCTCTTCGCTTGACTTCCCTGTATTCTTTGACAGTATCTCGTTCATGCGTTCCTTACAAGTCTCCAACCACTTCAGGTGAATAGCCATATCTGTTATCTGGCCCTGCGTGCCCGCAGACGGTTGATGAATCATTATCTCGGCGTTCGGCAAAGCCAGACGCTTTCCGTGCGCACCGGATGACAGCAGGAATGCCCCCATACTTGCGGCAAGTCCTATACATATGGTTGATACATCGCACTTAATATACTGCATGGTGTCATAAATTGCCATCCCTGATGTCACAGACCCACCTGGCGAGTTTATATAAAACTGAATATCCTTATCCGGATCCTGAGCCTCCAGATAAAGAAACTGCGCCACAATGAGACTCGCTGTCGTGTCATTTACCTCCTCGCTCAGGAAAACTATACGGTCGTTGAGAAGCCTTGAAAAAATATCATATGACCGCTCTCCCCTGGACGTCTGTTCTACAACATAGGGTACCAAACTCATAAATAAATGCATCTCCTTGCTTAAAGTTATCGAAGAAATAGTATCCAAACACGCGGACAACTATTCATAAAGTTGCCAAATCAATTCAATTTTCTCCCTGAGACTCAGAAACTGTATCCGGTGCCTCAACCTCATCCGTTTTCGCTTCCGCCGCCTCAACAGGTCCAGACGCTTCCGAAGCTTCAGGCGTCTCAGACGCTTGCGCGGTTTCAGACAGCTCGTTGGCGGAATCCTCCGCTGTCTCAGGCTCCGCTGTTGAAAACACCAACTCATGAGCGGCGTTGATCTTGAGCCCGGTTATCACCGCGTCATCAGTAAAATTCTTCTTTATCTCATCCACGTCCATCCTGTATGCTTCGGCCATCCGCTTGTACTCATTCTCCAGCGCCTCATCTGTTATCTCAAAATTCTCCTGCTGGGCAATGGCCTCAAACGCGAGATCGGCTTTTATCTGCTTCTCCGCCATCGGGCGATTATGTTTCCGGATATCGCTCTCAGTCATCCCCGTGAATCCCATGTACTGTTCCATTGTCATACCCTGCGCCGAGAGATTATAACGGAAGTTGCCCATCATGTTGTCCAGTTGATCGTCGATCATGGCATCGGGCACTTCACACTGGACTCCATCTATGAGGCGGTCAATGATCGCATTCTCAAACTCGCTCTGCACAGCCTGCTCCCGCTGTTCCTGGAGCTTCTTCCTCAAATCATCAATATACTCATCTAACGTGTCAAACTCGGACACATCTTTCGCGAACTCATCATCCCGATCAGGCAGGAGCTTTACGCTCACCTCATTGACCTTCACCTTGAATACCGCTTCTTTACCGGCGAGATCATTCGAGTAATTCTCAGGGAATGTCACGTTTACATCGAAGCTGTCCCCGGCCTTCTTCCCGATAAGCTGTTCCTCGAAGCCCGGAATGAACCTGTTGGAACCTATCTCGAGATCATAGTTCTCGTCTTTACCGCCCTCAAAAGCGACGCCATCCACGAACCCTTCATAGTCGATATTCACTATATCTCCGGAAATCGACTCGCGTTCCGCTGTCTCTATCCTCGCGTTTTGTTCGCGAACCGCCTCTATTTCGCGGGTCACGTCCGCGTCCGTAACCTCAACCGAACCCTTAGGCGCCCGCAGCCCCTTATATTGTCCCAGTGTCACCTCAGGGTACAGCGAAACGTCAAATATCATGGTCAGGCCGCCATCCTCATTGACATTATAGTTTGAAAGAGTCGGACGTCCAACCGTGGTAAGCTTCTTTTCCTCAACGCCTTGTTTCAGAGCGTCAGGCGCAACCGCCTCAATCGCGTCGTCATAAAAGACATCTGAGCCATAAAATTTCTCTACTATCTTGCGGGGAGCCTTTCCTTTCCGGAACCCCGGAATTGATATGCGCGATCTGGCCTTCACATACACCTTGTTGACCGCCTCGTTGAATTCCTCCGGAGTTAACTCCATGGTAAGCTCCGCCGTGCTCTTCTCTTTCTTTTCGTATCCTCTTACAAACACTTCTTCTTCCTCCTACTGTTTATTTGAGAGCCTGTTCAGTCTCTCCCCGCGTGCTGTCTGCGCCCGCTTTTTCGCCGTGCCCGCATCATTTTTCACGGCATACACCAGACACAATTGTCTTATCCGCACCGAAAGCAAAATGAATCGCATATTGCCCATTATACCAGAACTTCGGCCAAATGCAAATAATTTAATATAATTTTTGCAATTTTTATTGAAGAAACCAAAAAATAGCTATTCAGCCACTATTACAGGGCAAAAACCTGTATGATCAGCGGATATGAGCCTATATGTTATACCCGCGATCTCACCCTCCACCGCGCTTAAACGCGCGTAACCGTGTACGTGCCCGTAGTAGCACTCACGCACCCCGTATTTTTTCATAACGTTAATTAGCTGCGTAGCGCAAAGACGGCCAAATAGAGGAGGATAATGCAGAAAACAGATTTTCCTTTCAGTGTCTCCAGCGGCTTGCAGGGACAATTCCAGTCTCTGGCACTCCCTTGCCATCATCTTCTTGTCATGTTCATCAGAATTATTGTTCGTGCAAACCCATCCTCTTGTTCCACATATTGCCAGATCTTTATAAAAGAAGCAATTATTGTGAAGCATATCTATCGTATATATCCCATTGTCATCAAAAAATTTTTTTGTTTTTGAAGCTGTCGTCCACCAAAAATCGTGGTTGCCTTTCAATATAATCTTCTTCCCGGGAAGCGCGTCTATAAATCGAAAGTCCTCAAGGCACCCCTGCAGATCCATTCCCCATGTCAGGTCGCCGCATATCACGCATACGTCATCAGGCTTCACCACAGTGAAATTTTTGCGCAGCTTCTCCGCGTGGTTCTCCCACTCCTCTCCAAAAATATCCATGGTTTTCCCTGCCTCAAAAGATAGATGCAGGTCCCCTATCGTATAAAGCACAGACAAACTCCTCCCGGTCTGAATAATAAATATAGAAAAGGGCAACAATAAGCGCATACTCCAAAAATCAATATCATTATGATTTTTGTGAACGTATAAAGGAGGGAACTCAAATGAGTGAATATGGAAAATGCGACAGTGGGAATACCCTTAACGGCGTTGGCTGCGATGTGATAAGCTGTCGCTACCACGGATGCGACAATCACTGCCATGCCGACAGCATAAACGTGGAGTCCCTGAACGCTATTCGGAAAGTCGAGACTTTCTGCGGAACATTCGAGCCCAAGTCTTCCATGTGACCCCATATCCCGACCAGGCAATTATCTCCCCCGCCCGGTCGGGGCCATGGGGTTACATATCAAGCGGCACAGTAAATCGTAAAGACATTCGCTTTTACTGAATTACGCTTATAAAAGGAAATCCCGCACCTTTTTCACTATATCATCCGGTTCCACACAATCTGTAAACCGTGCCGTCTTCCCGCGAAGCGCTTTCAGCGGTACCGGAGCGGCAACTCCTGTAAATCTCTCAAGTGTTTCTATAAGCTCCGGGCCTTTTGTCGTTGCCGGGCTCCCTAACGCGTCAAGCACGCTCTCGCAGAATTTAAACGGGCTTGCCGTTGAAACCACAACCGTCGGCGTGCTGTCATCGCCTGTTTTCTCCCGGTACTTGGTCAAAACATTGTACGCTACAGCCGTATGAGTGTCTATGAGATACCCATCATTATAAAATACGTCCCGTATAGTTCCCTTTGTCTCTTCGTCATTACAGGATCCGGCCGCGAACGCGTTCCTCAGCCCCTCCATAATCTCGTCCGACACCTCATATCGCCCGGTTACGCCAAGTTCTTCCATATATCGTGACGTCTGCTTGTCATTCCCGCCGGACAGAAGATAAAGGAGCCTCTCCAGATTGCTGGAAATAAGAATATCCATTGAAGGTGAGATCGTCGTATAAAACGGGCGGTTCCTGTCGTAAACCCCGGTCTCAATAAAATCCGTCAGCACGTCGTTGCTGTTCGAGGCGCATATAAGCCTGTTTATTGGCAATCCCATCTCTTTCGCGTAGTAGCCCGCCAAAATATCTCCGAAATTGCCTGTCGGAACGCAGAAGTTTATTTTGTCTCCCTCGTTGGCTCCGCCGTTGTTCACCACGTCGCAGTAGGCGGAGATATAGTACACAATCTGCGGCAGCAGTCTGCCCCAGTTTATTGAGTTTGCCGAGGACAGCACCCATCCGTTTTTATAAAGCTCCTCCCGGATTTGCGCGTCTGAAAAAACTTTCTTAACGCTCGTCTGAGCGTCATCAAAATTGCCTTTTATTGCGCACACCGCCACGTTAGAGCCGCTCTGTGACGTCATCTGAAGCTTCTGGACATTCGACACGCCGTTCTCAGGATAGAATACGTATATTTTGGTATTCTCAACGTCCGCGAATCCCTCCAACGCCGCCTTGCCGGTATCCCCGCTTGTGGCGACAAGAACACACACCTTATGCCCGCTGCCGTTTTTCCTCATGGACGCGGTAAGCAAATACGGAAGTATCTGCAGAGCCATATCCTTAAACGCGCACGTCGGCCCGTGCCAAAGCTCCAGGAAAAACGTCCTGTCATTTAATTGGCGCAGCGGCGCGACAAGAGGCGTATCGAACCCGCGCGGTCCATACGCGCGCCGCGTATAATCAGTCAGCTCCGCTGTGGAGAAACCGTCAAGAAACCCGCTCATTATATAAACCGCGCGCTGACTATAAGTCATCTCCCGCAGCTTCCCCAACGCGTTTTTGTTGAGTTGGGGTATTACGTCAGGTACGAAAAGGCCCCCCTCCTTGGAAAGCCCCTGGGCGATTGCCTCCGCAGCCGAAAAATAAAGGGTTCTGTCACGTGTACTAACATATTGCATCTATTATATTCTCCCCTCGGTTACTCAAAATCTTCAAACGCGTTCTTGATGTGCCTGACAAATGGTCTTACAGTTTGCGCGCCTTTGTCAGCATAAATCTCAATTACGTCGAATCGCGGTTGTTTGTCACACTCACACGCTTCAAGCCACAGATTCGCTGTCGTTATCAGTCTCCTCTGCTTCTCCCTGTTCACAAATTCCCTCGCCCCGGCAAAGGACGCGTTTTTTCTCGTCTTCACCTCCACGAAAGCCACAAACTGCTCATCTTCCGCTATAATATCTATCTCGCCAAAACGGGTCGTGTAACCCATTTCCAGAATTCTGTAATTCTTATCTTTAAGATATTTTGCCGCCAGTTCTTCTCCCCATCGGCCCGTAGCTTTCGCGCTGTTCAATGTAGTTTCCTCAGAAATGTCTTTCTGTGTATGGGGCACGGGCCATACTCGCGCAGCCTTTCATAGTGCAGCTTTGTGCCATAGCCCTTATGCCGCTCAAAACCATACTGTGGGTACATCTCAGCCATGCCCACCATGTACCTGTCACGGCTCACTTTAGCTATAATTGAGGCGGCGGATATGTTCGCGCTCAGCAAATCGCCATGGACGACGGTACGGTTCCGCACGGTGATGCCCGTACTCCTGTTCCCGTCTATCAGCGCGAGTGACGGGACTACCCGGAGGTCTTTTATCGCCCTATCCATTGCCATCAGTCTCGCGTTCAGAATGTTAATCTCATCTATTGTCCGCTCATCAACCTGCGCCACGGACCACGCGACGGCCTCCTCGCGTATTATATCAAAAAGCACATCCCGTTTCTTCCCGGACAGCTTTTTTGAGTCTGTCAATCCCTCTATAGCAAGTCCCTTCGGCAGAATAACCGCTGCGGCAAACACCGGGCCAGCCAGCGATCCCGCGCCGGCCTCGTCGCAGCCGCACACAGGGTCAAACCCCTCGCGAAAGCACTCGTTCTCAATCGCCCAGTTGTCCATATTCCTCCAGACGTTCCAGGGTTATCCTGCCAAGCTTCCCGCCACGGAACTCGTCCAAAAGCGTTTTCGCCATGCGCTCTGTATCAGGTTCTCCCCCGGTAACGAGAAAGCCGCGTTTCCTGGCGGCCAGCGTCAGAATGTCGAGTCCTGTGCCCTCATCCACCGTTTCCAGCGAATATCGCGCGCGGATCCTCTCTCCGTACCGCTCTCTCAGCCGCTCCACAAGCAGTGCCGCCAATGCCTCAACATCAAGTATATCATCTTTTATCGCTCCTGTAAACGCCAGGTTCTCTCCGACTCGCCTGTCCTCAAACTTTGGCCACAGCAGACCCGGCGTGTCCAGCAGCTCCACGTTGTTTCCAAGGTTAACCCATTGCCGTCCCCTTGTCACGCCCGGCCTGTCTGAAACCTCCGCGGCTCTCCGTCTGGTCATGCGGTTTATAAATGACGACTTGCCAACGTTCGGTATCCCCAGGACCATTACCCGAAGCGTTTTGCCTTTTACGCCTTTTGCCGACCACGCTTCCAGCTTGTCCCTCAGGAGCGTCCGAACAGTACCGGTAAATTTCTCGCAGCCCTTACCGCTGGCGCAGTCCGTCTCCAGCACCGCGCGCCCGTTCCCGCGATAGAACTCGCGCCACTTCTCCGTCTCAGCCGGATCTGCCTGATCCGCTCTGTTCATAACAATAATTCGCGGCTTATTCCCCGTGATTTCAGTAATATCAGGGTTCCGGCTCGAGGCGGGTATACGTGAATCTATGATCTCGCACACCGCGTCCACGATCTTCATATTCTCCCGCACTTCGCGCCGCGCCTTTGCCATGTGCCCCGGGAACCATTGGATATTAAGCTCCCCTTCCATAGATACTTACACTCCTCCGATTCGGCTCCACTCAAGCGATCTTCCGTCCTCAGACATCGGTATCGCCACAAAGCACACCTTCCCTATTATGCACCTCTCGTCCACCATTCCTATATCATTCGACCGGCTGTCGGTGGAATTGTTACGATTGTCGCCCATAAGGAACAGGCAGCCCTCCGGTACCGTGACTTCGCCCGTAAAGTCCTCCCGCTTATATGTTAAATCATTAGTGTACGGCTCATCCAGTGCCACGCCGTCAACGTAGACTATCCCCTCATCAAAATCTATGTTCACCGTCTGTCCCCCGGTGGCGATAATGCGTTTCACTATCGGCTTCGGGCCAAACGTGTTCGTCTGCACCACAACTATATCTCCGGCTTTCGGCGTATAAAACAGCTTCGTCGTCACTATCTTATCCCCGTCCTGTAAAGTCGGCACCATTGAGTGTCCTTCTACCTTTACGATCCTCGCGCAGAAGATGAAAAACATTATTCCCGCCACCAGCGCGACAACTATGCACTGCACCCAGTCGTACAGCTCCAGCTTCTCCTCACTCTTTTTCTTTCCGGCAGCCCCGGCGCCATCTGTATCTTCGTCTGCCTCTGGAGTATTCGTCTCCGGCTCATCCGCCGACGCTGTAATACTATCTGTCGTCCCGGTAAGCTCACCGTCCTCTTCCGCATTCCCGGCGGCCGTCTCGCCCTCGGCAGCGGCTTCTTCGCGCTCTTTGTCCGGCATATTGGATTCGCACCTCCCCTGTTCCGTTTTGCTGATCCTCTCAGGAAACTGTAATAAAAAAAGAGCCAGAGGCCCTTTTTTTATATTCTCTCTTTGACCTTCGCGTTCTTTCCGACCCTGTCGCGCAGATAATAAAGCTTTGCCCTCCTGACTTTACCGCGGCGGGTGGTCTCAACTGATACTATAGACGGAGAATGTACAGGGAAAACCTTCTCACATCCCACATTATAAGAAATGCGCCGCACGGTTATCGTCTCATTGATCCCGCCGTGCTTTTTAGCAATAATTGTTCCCTCAAAAGCCTGATTCCTCTCACGGTTCCCTTCTTTGACACGAACGGTAACACGGACAGTGTCACCCACATTCATCTCCGGCAGTTCAGGCTTCATATACTTCTGCGCAAGCGTATCCACTAAGTTCATGGCATCGTTCCTCCCTTCTGTACTGATGTTCGTAACGCGTCACACGTCATAGGACCATCTTGATTCGTCTTTACCAGAACGCTTTATATAATAACACACATTTTGCAAAAATGCAAGAGCTTTTTTCGGTTTTTTCTGGAAAAAGAATATTTGTGCAATTTACATCATATTCAGAGTTTTCAGTCGCTGCGCATTCGCCATTTTCCCAACAGCGTTGCCTGTCACGGGTCCGCCGCTTTGCTGACAGCGCGGCGCTTGCCGGGGCTGTGCGCCCTGGCGTTACCATATCCGAACCCGAAATCCGTGACAAATCAGTCCCGGCGCTCATTGCTCTTTACCGAGAAGGCGCTCCAGGCTGTTTTTCAGCGCCAGCACCTCATAGAGTATATTCATCCGCAGAAGCAGAATCTTAAACCCTGTGCGTCCAAACCAAAGTCGGCAGGTCAGCAGCATCTCAAACTGCGGCGACTCTACAAGCTCCCGCAGCTGCTGTTTAGCCTCCTTGCGTGAGAGCTGCCCGTTGTGATGATGATTGACAGCAACCATTACTGTCCAATAGCTCGCCCAGAAAAACCTGAACGCAGCGTCAAGCCGCTGCGGTATCTCCGGGTGTTCCTTTACAATTTTATCCCATCCGTCAACCTGTTTCTTTAACCACTCTACATTATCTGAGCGCTTCCTATGAGTTAGAGAACCCGTATTTATAATACGAACATAACAGTATTCGTATACTATCAATAGTCTTGAAACATTGTCCAGTGTGAAATAATTCCACACCATATCTTCGGACATCTCCAGCTCTGTGGGGAAAAGTGAGCACTTGTCTTTCTGTATTATACGAGCCCATGGTACGGAC
>CAYQWH010000005.1:0-34885 GCA_964421265.1 uncultured Oscillospiraceae bacterium
GACCGTGACGGCGCGTTATTTATATTATACTAAGGAAGCTCCGAATAAATCGCCTGCGGCTGACGGCGGGTCTTTTCCGCCAGAAACGCGTTGCTCGAACTTGAAATACACAAAGTATTCCCGCGTACTCGCGCCTTTTTCTGACGAAAAATCCCTCGCCGCCAGCTCTTGACGATGTAATCAGAGCTTCCTTAATTCGGTATCAGAATCTAAACCATACGTGTATATAACAGACAAATAAGCACCGTGTTTTGCGGCTGCTGTTTGACAGCGGGCAAATAATGGCAGCTAATCTTATCATAAGCGGAAAGCGCTTATGGATATTTCTATTTATAAATACACAAAACTCCGCGCATGGGCGGAGTTTGGAGACTGTATGAAAAGGCTTAAAAGCATATTCAATTGGGAAAAGGTTCCTTTTCCCGCTTACATACTCATAAAATGCTCTCTTGTTCTGTCTTGTTTTCTTCTTGCCGTGTCGCTTTGTATAGGTGTCTACGCGGGAGAACTTACCGCTGACAATGTGCGTTGGTTCCGTCTTTACGCGGACCTCTACAGAGCGCCATTGGGTCTTATGACCCTTGCGTCACTCGGCGCCCTCGTTATCAATGACGCTTTGAACAAGTGATACAAATTCATCTTTTGTATAAAGCGCGTTTATCACATCAAGCATGGCGTTGGCTGACATTTTCTCGGGCAGCGCCAATACCTGGAGGAGCTTTTTCCTGCGTGCCTGGGCGCCGGAAGAACCAGAAAGGCCCAGTACGTATAAATCAGCTTTCGTTACAGACTCACCGGGCTCCGTTGACGCGCTATCAGCGAACGTAGCGCCCGCTCTTCGCAGGCTCTGGATAATAACATCCTGAGACATCCCCTCCACGCCTATTTTGCCTTCTTTTGAGAATACCCTTTTTCGCCTTTCTTTGCCATATATGTCAGGGATATACGCGTTTTTAACATTATCAGGATTAAGCATTCCCTTCAGATGGTTGCGGATAACAAAACCGGCACCGTCACTGTCGGTAAACAGGATTACGCCGTATTTTTCGCTGAGTCTGCGCATCAATTCTACTTTTTTCGCATCCGAGAAAATGGAATAACCGGATGTTTCGATTATAAACGCGTCAACCGCCTGGGAAACCGCGTTTTTATCATATCGTCCTTCAACAATAATGACTTCACGTATGCGTGGCTTCATTTGGCGAACCCTCTGATATTCGACAGACGAACCATCAGCTCTAAAAGCAGCTCCGTGTCGTCTTGCCTCGCGCTATTTAATTTGTACGCGGTATCCGAACATATTTGAAGAAAGCGAACACACTGTTCAAGTGTACATCTTCTTGCTGAGCTGATAATGTTTTTAGCCTGAAAGCTATATTTTATACCGCAAAGTTCCATTAATTCCTGCATACCGTTTCCGCTTTCAAGATAGACTTTCGCCGCAGCGAGCTGTCGAAATTTTGAGGCTATTCCATAAATGATCTTTTGCGGAGGTTCACCAAGGCGGCATAGTCCGCTGAGTTTACTTAACGCTTTGTTATCATCGCCGATAAGCAACGCGTCAGTAAGTTCATAAATAACCGCGTCAGGCACCGGTACTACAAGCGCTTCCAAATCCGAATCCGTGACCTCGTCGCTGTCTGAAAATGACGCGAGCTTCTCAATTTCCATATTCATTGCGGTCATGGAGAACCCGGTCATGGCTGCGAGCTTTTCGGATGTTCTGCGGCTGATTACCTTGTTCTGCTTTCTGAACCGTTCCCCTACCCATTTTGAAAGCTTTTCGATACTTTGGTACGGGAACTGCACAGGTGTAAACAGCTTCTTAAGCGCCACATCTTCTTTCACGCGTCCGTCAAGCTTATACTCCACAGTATCGAACACAAAAACTACACAGGCATACTCCGGTATGTCAGATAAGATTTCTGTAAGCTGCGTTTTGGTGTTCCTGTCAAGCTGTGTGAAATCAATGTCAGCGACTTCGGTTAATGTGAACTCCGAGAAAGCTGGGAGCATATTCAAGGCGTTCTCAAGAGCGCTTGCTGAAAATGACTCGGCATTCATTCTGTTGTGGTTAAATTCCTCTGTTCCCTGCGGAATAAGTTTCCTGAACTCGGACAGGCCGCTCTCAAGCAAAAACTTTTCCTCGCCGAAAAACGCGTACAATCTTTTAGGCGTTCCCGCTTTTAAGTCAGCGACGAAAGCGTCATAGGATAAATCGGCGTTCATACCCGCTCTGCCGTTTTTCTTCTTTGCCATAGAACCATAACCTCCCAAAAACCTGCGATCGCGGTTTTTCCCTGATTAGGCTATTTACGCCAGTAATTCCGGACCAAAACGTTACGGAGACAGGCTCTTAACCGTTACATCCCCATCAATGTCTGTCCTAAAAACCGTAATGTTCATGTTTTCCAGCTTATCCAGCACTTCCTGCGTCGGATGCCCGTAACTGTTTTCTCCCACAGATATTACCGCGATCTCCGGTGTTACAGCATTCAAAAAGGTCTGGGATGTGGAATTTTTTGACCCGTGGTGTCCCACAACAAGACACTCAATATCCGGAATATCCGCTCTTCGCAAAAGCTCTAACTCGGATTCTGAGTTCAGATCGCCGGTGATAAGCAGTTCATAATCTTCATGCGCCACAAGAATGGTAACACCACGCTCATTTTCCGAGGTATTATTGTTTTCTGGCGCATAAAGCGTGATAATCGAATTGCCCATATAGATTTTCAGGTCATTCTCGACAAATATCGGATCAATTCCATTCTCTTGCGAGAATGCTATGATATTTTCTTCCTCGTCGTCCTCGCCCTTGCCCTCCGGCTTGGGGCCGACAACCGCATTGACGTTAAGACTTGAAATTAGTCCTGTAACTCCATTCGCGTGGTCGGAGTGGTAATGGGTAAGTATGATGAAATCTACTCTGTCGCGTCCCAGGCTCCTTATATAATGTTCCGCGAGGTTCCCGGCGTCCTCACCGCTTATACTTCCGCAATCTACAACAGCTGTGTAGTCACCGCTTGTTATAACGATACATTGCCCCTGGCCCACGTTCAGTACAGTAGCGGTAAAACCATCTTCGGTCACGTTGAGCACGGCATTTACCACAAGCGCGATGCTTATCGCTGTACCCATGAGACAAGTAGGTACGCAAAAACTTCTCAGTGGACGTTTGAGCAGCAATAAAACAACAACAGTAACGTAAAATAGCACGAACAGAACAGCAAACACCGCGTTATCGACATAAACCGCGGTCCAGAACGGTTCCGCGAACTTTTTCGCTCCGATGCATATTATCTTTATGACCGCGGTAGGCATCATTGCGGCGACAGTGCCGATGGGAACATATACTAACCCGATTAAGACTGCCAAGATACTCATGATAAACAGCGGAGACACGAGCCACAATAACAGAAGGTTTGACGCGGGAGCAATAAAGCTGATCATACCAAAATAATAAACGGACAGCGGCAGTGTAAATATTGTCGCGCCGAGAGTAGTTGAGACGGATGCCGCGATAAACCCTCCAAGTCTATCTAAAGCAACAATTTTGCCTTTTACAAGTCTATCCTTCAGCTTATCTCTGAAACGCGGCTGCAATAATATGATGCCCGCAGTTGATGCGAATGAGAGCTGAAACCCAATGCCCAATACCGCGTATGGGTTTACGAGCAGCAGAACAAACGCGGCAAATGATAACGACGTAATACTGTCCGCGCTGCCCCTCACAAAAAACGCCACGATTACAAATAACTCCATGACGGTAGCGCGTACTACAGAAGCGGTAAAACCGCAAATCCCCATGAATATGATAAGGACCACAGCCGTTACCACAAGCGATCTTCTCTTCCCTATATGCAAAGACGCGATAAAACCGGCTAAAATTGAAACGTGCATACCTGACACAGAGAATATGTGCATGATCCCACAGCGAGTAAAACTGTTTATGATGCTGTCATTTTCATAAAGCCCCGCCTTATCTCCGGTAAGAAGAGCGCAGATTATATCGTCATACGGCGACTCAAAGATATTATATACCGTCTCTTTTATCGTCTTTGATATAGTACGGTGTATGTACCGGAACCTGGTTCCGCTTGAACCATTATACTTCACCTCTCTTACATCTGAGGCAAAAAGAAAAATCCCCTGTGAGACATAATTTGTTATGCGATCACCGTCTATATCATCCGCGCTCTCAAAATCGGCCGTAAATTGGACTTCATCTCCAGGACGGAATTCATCAAGTCCGTCGTCATAAGCGTACGCTCTCGCTTTTACGTCTACTCCCGGCAGCAGGATCTTGACATCCGCATAGCTGCCATAGTCGGTCGTAACCGGGTAGTCGATTATACGCGCGTTTACAGTATCGGTAACTCCGTCAAGAGTCTCGGCCGGCGCGAAAAAGATGCTCTCATAACAAAAGCTCCAGAGCATCCCAAACGCCACGCCTGCCATTGCTACGACTATTTTCTGGAACTTGTCCCATTTTATCACTCCGAGCGCTATTCCAAGCGCGATACATATTATACCGGTGATAAGCGCCGCCGAGCCTGTGAAAAATGTAATCGCGGCAAAAACAGAAAACATGAAGGAAAAAGAAAATGTCGCAATTACCAGCACGTTTATCTTCCTCCTTCACGTTTTGTAGTTCTTTATCTATTGCAGCCTGGTTAAGATGAGCTTGAAAGTCTCATCGGCAGCTATTACGTTTTCATCAGTAAGAGACTTGGTTTCCAGCAGCAGTTTTTCCGCGTATTCCCTGTCGCGCATAGACGCGGCATTGATATAGATGTTCAGGCTTGCTCCAAGGAGAGCCGCTTTTGCCAGCGCGACACTGGCTCCCACATCAGATACTGCAAGCGCGCTTCCTTTTTCCGCAAGTTCGCCGCACATTGTGATAATTTTACCGCAAACACGCATTATTTCTATTGGCGGCTCACAGGCAAGCTTCAGGGCGCGCTCCATAATTTCAGCCCTGTTTGGGTCATCCTTTGGTATTGAATATGCCCTGGACAATGGCTCAAACGCGTTTGCGTCTCGTTCAATGAGCGCAAGAAGCTCATCACAGTATTCATGAGAGCAGTGGGAGATACGCTGTATATCTTCCTCAAATGACGCGTATTTCTTTTTCCCTGTTGTGAGGGCACAGACCATTGAGGAGAGCGACGCCGCAAGCGCCCCTGTCAAGGCTGAAGCTCCCCCGCCACCAGGAACGGGCGATCTGGAGCTGAGCTGAGCTGTAAACTCGTCTAACGTCATATGCTTCATATCAAGTCCCATCAAAACAGCCCATGTATCACGCCGTTCGCGTCTACATCTATCTTTTCGGCGGCCGGGACCTTCGGAAGACCGGGCATTGTCATAACATCACCGGTGAGCGCGACAATGAATCCCGCTCCGGCGGATACCTTTAGATTCCTAACCGTAATCCTGAATCCGTCGGGCGCGCCCAGGAGCTTCGCGTCGTCGGAAAAGCTGTACTGGGTTTTTGCCATACAGATCGGAAGTCCGCTGAATCCCAGGTTTTCAAGCTGCGCAAGCTGTTTTCTCGCGCCGGCAGTCAGATCCACGCCGTCAGCTCTGTAGATCCTTTTCGCAATAGCGTTAAGCTTATCCTCAATAGATAGGTTCAGATCGTAAGAGAATTTAAAATCATTCGGCTTCTCGCATAGACGAATAACTTCGCTCGCAAGCTCTGTACCGCCCTCGCCGCCTTTGCTCCACACTTCTGACAGCGCAACATTAACATCAAATTCACGACAGGCGTTTTTAAGGAGCTCCAGTTCAGCGTCCGTGTCAGTCGGAAAACGATTCACGGCTACCACGACCGGCAATCCGTAAACCTCCTTAATATTTGTTACGTGGCGCAGGAGGTTCGGCAGACCCGCCTTTAACGCGTTCAGATCTTCCCTTCCCAATTCCTTTATACCCATTCCGCCGTGAAGCTTAAGCGCGCGAACGGTTGCCACTATAACTACCGCGTCAGGATGAAGTCCCGCCATCCTGCATTTGATGTCCAAAAACTTCTCCGCGCCAAGATCTGCGCCGAATCCGGCTTCTGTGACGCAGTAATCGCCAAGCTTAAGCGCCATTCTTGTGGCGACGATACTGTTGCACCCGTGGGCAATGTTCGCAAACGGACCGCCATGTATGAACGCGGGCGTGTGCTCTAATGTCTGCACAAGGTTCGGCTTGATCGCGTCCTTCAGGAGAGCGGCCATCGCTCCGGCGGCTTTTAAATCTCCGGCGGTAACGGGTGAGCCGTCATAAGTGTATGCTACAATAATATTGCCAAGTCTGCGCTTAAGGTCGCTTACACTTTCAGAGAGACAGAATACCGCCATCACTTCGCTGGCCACCGTTATATCATAGCCGTCCTCCCTTGGCACTCCGTTTACACGTCCGCCAAGCCCATCCACAATATTCCTCAGCTGGCGGTCATTCATATCGACGCACCGGCGCCATGTTATGGTTTTGGGGTCAATGTTCAGCGCGTTCCCTTGATATATATGGTTATCCAGCATCGCGGCAAGGAGATTGTTTGCCGCTCCTATCGCGTGGAAATCGCCTGTGAAGTGAAGGTTTATATCCTCCATTGGGACTACCTGCGCGTAACCGCCCCCGGCAGCTCCTCCTTTTACGCCAAACACGGGCCCCAAAGACGGCTCCCTTAATGCTATCACGGACCTTTTGCCCAATCTTCTGAGCGCGTCACCAAGCCCTACGGTGGTTGTCGTTTTACCTTCTCCCGCCGGAGTCGGAGTTATAGCCGTGACAAGTACGAGCTTTCCATCAAGATCTTTCGCGCGATCGTTTAAAAGGTCGAGACTTATTTTCGCCTTGTAATTTCCGTACTGTTCCAGGTAATGCTCTTCAATACCTGCGGTATCCGCCACATCGCGTATATGGCGAAGCGTGCTCGCCTGAGCGATTTCAATATCTGATTTGTATTCCATAATATTCCTCCTGTATGCGAAGCTCCAGAATTATCTGCCTGTCCGTCCAGTATAACACAGTCAACGACAGCTTTCCAGATATTTTGATTTGTCTTTGAGCGGTTTTTTTAGCTATACACATCAATTGAGAACTGATTCTTATTATATGTGCGTGACAGATCATCCGTTAATTAAACGTTGATTGGGTCTGAATACAGTATGGTGAGCGGGTTTTCGCTTGACAAAGCAAAAAGCACAGGAGACTTTTCGCGTTTCAAGTTTTTCCGATTATCGGAAAAAAGGCGTCGCCAGGCCACGTGGGTGCTTAAGCAGCGCTTTTTAATGTTCATACGCGGGGAACCGAACCGTAAAACGCATCCCGCCCTCCGTGCTCTTTTCACAGCTCACCTCTCCGCCGTGGCGTTCCGCGGTGGATTTGACTATTGACAGTCCGAGACCGCTGCCGCCTTCCTCACGTCCACGCGACTTGTCCACTCTATAGAACCGATCAAAAATGTACGGAATATCCCGATCGGGGATCCCTATTCCGGTATCGTCAACTGTTATACTGACAAATTTATCTTTTTTAAATATGTGGATGTATACGCTCCCCCCCTCTATATTATATTTTATGGCGTTTTCTCCAAGGTTAAATATAATCTGGAACAGCTCGTCGCCGGTAGCCATAATATACGCGTCCGGCTCCAGATGCAGCTTCAGTTTAACCCCGGCGGCGTCCGCTATCGGGCGCAGGCTTCGCGCGACTCTCTCTCCAATCTCACAGCAGTTTACCTCGGCGCTGGCGGCGGACAGTCGGTTATCAAGCCGGGTAAGGTTCAAAAGCTGAGCTGTTATACGCGAAAGACGCTCAGATTCATCGCGTATATCCGTTACGAAATCATTGACTGTCGCCTGGTCAATCCCGGGCGTTTCGAGGATACTGTCGCTCAGAAGCTTTATGGACGCGAGAGGCGTTTTCAGTTCGTGAGAGGCGTCGGCCACAAAACGCCGCCTTATCTGCTCGGTCTCCTGGAGCCGCCCGGTCAGACTGTTAAACTCATCTCCTAACTGGGCAAGCTCATCGTTGCCTTTTACATCAATCCTGTAAGTGTATTCACCCTCGCGGACATTGCCGATCGCGTTCAGAATCTTGGTGATTTTTTTTGTAAACGTCCGTGAGTAAATAAGACTTATCAGAATCGTCAGCACACCTAATGCTATGGATATTCTGAAGAGATCGCTTCTCAGGCCCGTGATAAGCGCGCCTTCGTCCTTATCGTACTCATACGCGAAAACAATAGCCACTATTTCTCCCTGGGATAATATCGGTACTGCTGAATAGCTTCTAAATACCCCGTCTGAAAATGTTGAGATAAACTCATCTGAGCAGTCTCTCAGCGACTTATCAATTACGCGCTTGGCGACGCTTTCGTCAAATCCGTTCTCCCTGGCGCCCTGGTAATACAGTATGTCCTGCTCGGAACTCAGGACAGTAATATATGAGAACTGGCCTGTTTCCAGCATACCCATGACAAGCTCAATATTAGCCGGCGTTACCCTTTCCAGCATTTCCACTGAGGCGCCAATCTGTATTGCTCCCGGCTTCAGACTGTTTTCCTTTGAGCGGAATACTATATCCCGTGAAATCGTTATGGGGTATGTATTCAGTATTATAATTACCACAGCGATAAGGGAGATATAGGTCAACAGGATTTTTATCCGGATGCTGATGAATTTGCGGTTATTCCTGTTATCCTTTGAAATAGTACCCAACTCCCCACTTTGTAAGAATGAACTCCGGATCGGCAGGCTTGTTCTCCAGCTTGTCACGCAGCCTGTGGACGTGAACGTCAATAGTACGGATGTCACCCTGAAACTCGTAACCGCAGACTATATTCAGTAGGTTTTCACGGCTGTATACCCTTCCGGGATTTCTCATCAACAGTTCCAGAACATCAAATTCCCGACTTGTAAGATCCACATTCTTCCCGGCTTTCGTCACCGTTCTCCTGTCACAGTCAACAGATATGTCGCCGTATGTCAGGATGGTCTTATCCGATGCGCCATTTGTTATATTGGAGCGCCTGAGGAGAGCGCGGACGCGGGCTTTCAGCTCTAAAATATTAAACGGTTTTGTTATATAGTCGTCCGCGCCGTACTCGAATCCGATGAGCTTATCCACGTCCTCAGAACGCGCTGTAAGGATAATAATCGGTACCGTGGAGAACTCGCGTATCCTCATGCACACGTCAAGCCCCGAAAGCTTTGGCATCATAAGATCAAGAATCACAAGGTCGAAGTTGCCGGTTTTTGCGAGTTCCAATCCCTCAAGCCCGTCAAACGCCGTGGCAACATCGTACCCCTCCATCTCAAGATTAAATTTTATACCCTTCACTAACGATTTCTCGTCATCTACTACTAATATCTTCACATTTTCTCCTCTGATTCTAAATGGTAATCATTTCGTGGATTTTTTCATATATTCCATTTCCGATGCCTCTTACTTCCGTTATCTCATCTATGGCAGTAAACATTCCATTTTCTTCTCGGTAATCTATGATCCGCTGAGCCAGTACGTCGCCAATTCCGGGCAATATTTTCAATTCATCAAGTGTCGCGGTGTTTATGTTTATAAGCCCGGCTGTATATTGCGCCTCGGCAGAGGAGCCTGTAGATTCTTCATCACTCGTTATGCCACCTCCCTGTGGTTCTCCGACGTCATCCGCCACGGCATTATCTTCACCATCTCCCTGCGGATCCGGAGTCTCAGTTTCACTGTCAACCGCTGGCAGTTCTTCCACTATCATTATATCGTCTCCACTGCCTATACTCCCCCTGAAGAAGAATCCGATCATGAAAAAACACGCGGCAAACATAATAAGAAACAGGCCAGATCTTGTTTTCTTGGATTTCTTCATACGTCCCAGCAGACCTTCTTTATAAAAAATGTCGAAGTTTAAGATTTCCTGTTGATTTTATTTGAAAAAAACGGTATTATAATAGTAAGGAACGCGGAGATTACCGCCCTGTCCGATATAATATTATAACACATTTTGCCGAGTTTTTGGGAGAAATAAATGAAATTTTCAGAAAATCACAAAACTTACAAATTAATAGCCCTCTTTCTTGTCTTTTTCATCATGTTTTCCTTGATGCCCCAGAGCGCTTCGGCTCTGGAAGATCCGAATATTGTGACAGCTGCGGCGCTCCTGGTGGACAGCGACGCCGACCAGGTTCTGTATTCGAAAAACGCTGACGCCCGCCGCGCGCCGGCCAGTCTGACAAAAGTCATGACGGTTATGCTGGCTATTGAGGCCTATGAGCGCGGCGAGGTGTCGCTCACCGATGTGGTAACGGTCAGCGACAACGCTTACTATGACGTGACAGCGGATGGGAGCAGCGCGAATCTTAAGGCGGGAGAAGAGATCAGCTTTGAGGATCTGCTGTATTGCGCCATGATCGCCTCGGCCAACGAAGCCTGTAATGTCCTGGCGGAATACGTGGCTGGGGACACGGAGTCTTTTATAGCGCTTATGAATGAGCGCGCCGCTGAGCTTGGCTGTACAGGTACGCACTTTGCCAACTGCCATGGTCTGCCTAATGACGACCACTATTCCACCGCTAACGATCTGATGCTGATTACCAAGTGCGCACTGGATAAGCCGATTTTCAAGAACATTGTCTCCACCGCTTCATACACTGTTCCCGCTACCAACCTCTCTGAGCCAAGGGAGCTGGTATCCACCAACCAGCTTATTAGAAGCGAAACAGCGTATTACTACTCATACGCGTCTGGAGTTAAGACAGGATATACCGACGCCGCGGGCTACTGCCTCATCAGTACCGCCATGAGAGATGGCCGCACGCTGATCGCTGTCGTGTTAGGCGGCCAATCGACCACTCAGGAGGACGGCACGACACTTATAGAAAGCTTTTCGGAGTCGATACGGCTTCTTGAATGGGGGTTCAACAATTTCAGCTACCAGGAGATCATCAGCACCATAAACCTTATTGACGAAATACCTGTGGAGCTTGGCAAGGGCAGTTCCAGCGTGGTTCTCAGACCATCACGGAGCATAACCGCGCTTTTGCCAAACGATGTGGATATTTTATCTACCAAGCTGGACATACGCATATATAACGAAGAGAACGGAGAGACGCTATACGCGCCAATTAGTCAGGGCAGCGTTCTTGGCGAGATGGATGTGACACTGGACGGAGTCAGCTACGGAACCGTTCCGCTTATAGCTAATACCGCGGTCGAGCTTAACCGGATTGCGTACATAAAGTACCAGATTAGTTCCACCCTGTCAAATAAATATGTACGTCTTGGCATCATTGGCTTTGCGGCGTTACTTTTGGCATATGTATTATACATTATAATTTATAATGTAAACAGGCGGCGCAAAAAGGCGGTAGCGGATGAGCTGGCACGCAAACGCATCGCGGAGATGCGCAGACGTGAAGCCGAGAGAAGCACTACCGGCAAGAGCTTTGAGGAAATCGAGGCTCTCCACAGGCGAAGGTAGCGCGGGGGGTACCCGCAGAACCTGATTATTGTGACTTACCAGGCTCTGACAATATCCCGCACATGAGGATAGTAAAGGAAGACGGTATTGATCCCCATGCTTTCGGCATCCTTCAGCTTTTGCGCTATGGAATTGCCGTCGTCCCATGTAACAAGGTGGGCGCGGTTTTCGCGCAGGCTGGAAATGTAGTTGCAGCGCAGATCTTGTGATATGAACCGGTTTCCCCTGCCATATATTTCAGTGAAACGTTTTTCAGAGATTCTCGCGCCCAGACCGCTCTTTGACGGGAGCGTGTAGTCGAGATAGATCCGTTCAAGCTCCAGCGCTATACGGTTCTCGCCGAAACGTGAACAGAATTTTCCTATGTACAATTTAAATCCGCCGTTGTGCGGACGATGGTTTACAAGCAGCTTCGCGTACCCTGAGGATGCGGCATAGGCAACGGGTACATAGAGGGAGACAGCCAGTTTTTCCGCGCGCTGCGAGAACAATGATACAAAGGATAGAAGCGGCGGTGTGGGTTTCGCGGGCAATCCTAAGACTATACCCTTGTACCCTCGCTTCCGGCACTCGCCAAGAAGCTCGGTGGCCAGTATTTCATGTGGGCCGTAACCGGTAAAATTGCCGCAGTCCACGTCCATAAGCTCAAATTCGCCTTTCGGTATTGCTGTGCGGTAGAGGTGGAAGCCCGCGCCCATACGATATGCCATAATGGACACGAGGCCGTGTTCCGCTGCTTTAAGAGCGTCCTCGGGGGGCGAAGACAGAAAAATTTTCATGTCACTCATCTGTACATTTCTCCTCGTTTGTGGTAGCTTTATTATTAAGAATCTTTCCTGTAAACGTATTCATAAAGACAGATTCTTATAATGATTTTATGCGAGGCAGGTGACAAATATGCGTTTATATCTGCTCCCCAGCTTTAAATTCAATCGCGTCACGGATATAACGGCTGATTTCCTAAGTGAGCACGGGATTGACCTTCTGCTGCTGGACGTGGACAACACGCTGGCGCCCTATAAGACTATAACGGTGGAGACGGAAGTCGCGGCTTGGGCGCAGGATATAAAAAATTCCGGAGTAACGCTGTTCCTGGTCTCCAATAACAAAGGCGACAGGCCGGAGATCTTTTCACGCGCTTTGAGCGTACCTTATATAAAGCGCGCCGGAAAGCCGAAAACGCGAGGCGTTATGTCAGCAATGGAAAATGCCGGGGGGACAAGGCGCAACACGGCGCTGGTTGGCGACCAGATATACACCGATATGCTTTGCGCGGGACTTGCGAATATAACGGGGATACTTGTGGAGCCGATAAAATTCACGAACATATTTCTTGCCCTCAGGTACGGTTTGGAGCTGCCTTTTCGGCATCAGACGGGAAAGAAAAGAGAATGATTTTCCGCAATGCTCAAAAAATATTTACAGGGAATTTGTTATTTGTGCGGAATGGCGCTTGCAAAATAGCGGCAAATGAGTTAAAATAAATAAAATATTGTAGTTTCATAATCTGGGGAACTGCCAATAATAAACTCTACAGGAGGATAACGCTTATGGCCACCATCACTGCCAGCGATTTCAGAAACGGTAAGACATTTGAGTACGAAGGCAAGCCTGTACAGGTTGTTGAGTTTCAGCACGTGAAGCCCGGAAAGGGTGCGGCATTTGTGCGAACCAAGATGAAGAATCTCATTACAGGCGCTGTAACCGAGACGTCCTTTAACCCGACCGCAAAGTTCGAGGAGGCTTTTGTAGAGCGCAAAGAGGCCGAGTACTCTTATAAGGATGGCAATCTCTACTACTTCATGGATCCCGAGACTTATGAGTTGGAACCGATAGACGGGTCAAAGCTGGGCGACAGCTTCAAGTTTGTCAAGGAGAACATGGTGTGCACAATCAGTTCTTACAAAGGCGACGTGTTCGCCGTAGAGCCGCCGAACTTTGTGGAACTGGAAATCACCCAGACCGACCCCGGCTTTGCGGGAAATACCGCGACGAACACATTAAAACCCGCTACACTGGAGACTGGAGCGGAGGTGAAAGTGCCGCTTTTCATAAACCCCGGCGACAGGATCAAAATTGACACCCGCACCGGTGAGTATCTGGAACGCGCAAAGGGCTAATTTATGTTTTTTAATTCAAGGAGGATATTACCATGACGCCATCTGAAAAAGTAGCGTACCTTAAAGGCCTCGCTGAAGGCATGGAGCTGGATACCGAGAAAGGCGAAGGCAAACTTCTTGCCAAAATCATAGATGTTCTTGAGGATTTGGCATTTGACCTTGAAGACGTGGGAAGCAATGTTGATGAATTGAACGAAGGTCTCGACGCTGTATCTGATGATCTTGAGGATCTGGAACACTATGTCTATGACTCGGAAGATGATGACGATGATGATGATGAAGAGGAGTTCTGCGCAGTCTGTCCGCACTGCGGATGGGAGATCCCTCTGAGTGAAGACGATATTGACAACGGTGTTGTTACCTGCCCGATTTGCGACTCTGTTCTTGAGCTGGACTTTGATGAAGACGGTGAAGACAAAGTGACGCTCAATAAATTTACCGCCTGTGACAGCGACGACGCGGACGGCGACGATGAAACAGAAGACGACGAAGATTAAGACCGCGCTGATCAATCCTGGCGGGGCGGTCGCGGGTGTGTGAATACTTGCGTATTTCAAGCTCTTATAACGCCGTTGGACCGCGCGCTTGGATTTGGCCTGGATTTTCTTAAGAGTTCGTTCTTATGAGGATACGCGCGAGAGCTTTCCGGACAGGATCGCGTTGACAAAGAAAAAGCCGCCGCTGGGTTCATGCCCGGCAATGATTTTTGACGCGGAGCGCGGCAATTCCACCGAAAAGACTGCGTCAAGCGTATGAGGACGGATTTTAAGTTTATGCTCGTTGAAAGACTGTCCCTGAGTTTCGGGACAGTCTTTTTGTTGAGACGCGGCTCTCGCGCGCGGACTTTGGGGGACATTATGATCGATATTAGTGTTCAGCATTTGAAAATTGCCTTTGAACAGGGCAATGATATTCTCCGCGATGTCACATTTGACGTGACCCGCGGTGAGCATATCGGCATATTGGGACGCAACGGGGCTGGGAAAACTACGCTCTTCCGTATTATCGCTGGCGAGATTTCACCGGACGTCGGCTCTGTTACCACGGCTCCAGGCACGCGTATCGGTGTGCTGTCACAGATTCCCCATTATCCACGTGGATTTACCGGTGAGGATGTACTGATTGACGCTCAGCGCTTTGTGCTGGATATGGGCGACAGGATGAGATATCTTGAGAAGCTCATGGAGCGTGGGAACGCGGATAATGACGTCTTGCGTGAGTACGACACGCTTTCGGCGGAGTTCCTTCGCCTTGGCGGATATGAGCTTGGCCGGTTCCGGGACAAGGTCGCGAACGGCCTTGGCATCCCGGACGCGCAGCGTGAGCAGGACTTCACACAGCTGTCCGGCGGAGAACAGACGCGTATTAACCTTGCGAGATTATTACTGGATAACACAGAGATACTGCTGCTGGACGAACCCACAAATCACCTTGATCTCAGTGCGGCTGAATGGCTGGAGGAGCATATCACCGGCTTTAAGGGCACGGTTCTGACTATTTCCCACGACAGGTATTTTCTTGACGCGGCGGTGACTCGAATTATTGAGCTTGAAAATGGGATCGCGGAGTTTTACAGCGGAAATTATTCTTTTTATCTGGATGAGAAACGCAGGCGGTTTGACGCGCTTGTTAAGCAGTATGACAAAGAACAGGCAAAGCTGGCGCAGCTCAACCGCGCCGCTGAAAAATTGCATCTGTGGGCGTTTATGGGCGCGGATAAGCTGCATAAAAGGGCTTTCTCTATTGAAAAACGTATGGAGAAGCTGACAACGACGGACAAACCTCAGCACGGCCCTACAATTCATGGAAAATTTGAAGAGGCGGAGTTCAGAGGAGATGAAGTCCTGTTTATGCGCGGTGTCTCCAAGGCGTTTGGTGAAAAGCGGCTGTTTGGCGCGACAGATCTGCTTATACGGCGAGGTGAGAGAATAGCGTTAATCGGCGATAATGGGACGGGCAAATCGACGTTTGTCAAAATGATAATGGGCGAGGAAACGGTTGACTCCGGTCTGCTGCGGTTGGGGCCAACGGTTAAAACAGCCTATCTCCCCCAGCGTGTGACATTTGAGGATGAAGATCTGACAGTTCTGGATTGCATGATGGAAGAGAGCGGGTGTTCCAGACAGACGGCGTTTGACAGGCTCGCGGCGTATCTTTTTCGCGGCGATGAGCTGGAGACACGGGTATCACAGCTATCAGGCGGCGAGAAGAGCAGACTGAAACTGTGTATTCTTATGGGCGAAGATGTGAATTTTCTTATTCTGGACGAACCAACGAACCATCTGGACGCAATGTCGCGGGAGTGGATGGAAAACACGCTTGAGGATTACGGCGAGGCTCTGCTTTTTGTGTCACATGACCGATACTTTATAAACAGGTTCGCGACGCGCATTTGGGAAATCAGCAATGGCGAGATACACGATTATAAATGTAACTACGAAACATACAAGGCGAGGCAGGAACACAATAGCGAGCTTCAGCGCCTGGAAAAATCAAAGGCTGCCAGACCTGCGGAAAAAACAAAACCAAAGCCCGTGTATAATCGGGAGAGGGAGCTTAAAAAGGTCGAGAGAGAAATAGCGGCGTTGGAGAAGAGACTTGGTGAGAACGCCGCATTGCAGGAAGAGTACTCGGCGGATTATGAAAAACTGATGGATCTGACAAGCGAGTGCTCCGGTATGGAGAACGAATTGTCACAGCTATATAAGAAGTGGGAGGAACTGGCGGAATGAAGGAACACAAACACTATTTAATTCCCGCTTCAGTGTGCGCCGCGCTGGGCCTGTTCTTTTTACTCGCGCTTTCCGGTTACGATACGCTTGCCTATTGCTTCTTCGGCGCGGCTCTTGTTATCCTGGCCTACATGGTGCTGAATGTATTATGCAAGAAAAAAGAAAAGCTGGCAAGGATATTATATAAAATTCTGACTTACGGACTTATCCTGTTCCTTCTGGCGATTTCGGTAACTATTGCGGCTTTGCTGGGTGAGGCGCGAACCGCTGGCGGAGATAGTGAGTATGTGATAGTCCTTGGAGCCGGAGTGAACGGAACGGAACCATCAAGATCACTTCTCGCGAGGCTCAACACCGCCCTTACGTACGCCGAAGAAAATAAAAGCTGCGTGTTTATTTTGACAGGCGGCAATGGAGCGGGCGAAACTGTAACGGAAGCCGAGTGCATGAGGGATTGGCTTGTGGAACGGGGCGTTGACGACTCGCGGCTCATAATGGAGACAGAGGCGACGAACACGCTGGAAAATATAAAATATTCCCGGGAGGCAATACGTGAGTTTGACCCGGAATGGGATGGCAGTGTACTTATAATATCGGAAGGCTATCACCTGATGCGCGCAAAGCTTATGGCTCTTGACAATGGGTACGTGAACGTCAGTTCCATGGCGGCGCATACAGGTATGCCAATTCTGACGGCAAACTACTATATACGCGAGGCGATCGCGTTGTGGTATTATATGATGATAAGATAACTATATATTGAGGCTAAAGCGTACGATCGCCCGATATATAAAAATATGACGCGTTTATTAAAATTGGGGAAAACTATTTAAAAATTCTTATTCATGTGCTAAACTATCAAAAGGCTGACTATTATGGAGGAGTGTTAAATGATAGCTGATAGAATGAAGGATCTCGTTGAGAACGGGAGCGCAATACGCGCCATGTTTGAGGAGGGAACCAGACTCGCGGCTCAATTCGGGCCTGAAAACGTATACGACTTCTCACTTGGTAATCCAAGCATACCCGCGCCGCGGAAGGTGAAAGATGAGATCATACGCATCACGGAGGAGACGGAGCCGTTGGAACTGCATGGGTACATGGCAAACTCTGGCTATCCGTTTGTACGCAAGGCCGTAGCGGAGTCGCTTAATCACAGATTCTGCACGGCGTTTAACGAGAACAATATTATAATGACCGTCGGCGCAGCGGGAGGATTGAATGTCATATTAAAGACGCTTCTCAATCCTGGCGATGAGGTTTTGGTATTTTCACCGTATTTTTTGGAATATGGAAATTATGTGGCAAATTTTGGAGGTATACTGAAGAATATCCCCGCGCTGCCGGAAGACGATTTCCAGCCATCCGCCGAGGCGCTCAGGAACGCGATCACGCCTAAAACACGCGCGCTTATTATGAACAATCCGAACAACCCCACCGGCGTTGTATATACTGAAGCGACCATCAAGGCTCTGGCAGAGGTGCTAAATGAGAAGCAGGAAGAATCAGGGAACCCGATTTATTTAATCTCGGATGAGCCATACAGAGAGCTCACCTACGACGGAGCCACAGTTCCGTTCATAACGAAGTATTATAAAAATACAATCATTGGGTACTCGTGGTCAAAATCGCTGTCTCTCCCGGGCGAGCGTATAGGGTACCTTGTTATACCTGATGAGGCGGATGATGGACGGCTCATATACGACGCGGCGGTTATCGCGAACCGGATACTGGGATTTGTAAACGCGCCGTCGCTGCAGCAAAGACTTGTGGCGAAGTGCCTTGATGAGAGCACTGATGTTGCCGCATATGACAGGAACAGAAAAGCTCTGTATTATGGGCTTACCGACTGCGGCTATGAGTGCGTAAAGCCGTCAGGCGCGTTCTACCTGTGGGTAAAATCGCCAATCGAAGATGATCGCGAGTTTTGCAGCCGTGGCAAAAAATACAATATACTTATGGTACCGGGGACGTCCTTTGCCTGCCCTGGGTATGTACGGCTTGCTTACTGTGTGTCATATGACATGATCATCAGATCGCTTCCCGCGTTCAAGAAGCTGTTCGAGGACATCAAGAACTCTTAAGCGGTAACGCTTATTAAGGAGGAACTGCATAATTATGGAAAGAGCAAGGAAGGTTATGCTCTCGGGAATTCAGCCAAGTGGTGAGCTTACGCTGGGTTCGTATTTAGGCGCCATAAAGAATTGGGCTGCCCGCGCTGATGAATTTGACTGTTACTACTTCATGGCGGATATGCACTCTATAACAGTCAGGCAGGATCCCGCCATGCTTCGTAAGCGGACGCTGAGCCAGTTGGCAATTTATATTGCCTGTGGACTGGATCCGAAAAAGAACACGCTCTTTGTACAATCCCACGTGCCCGCTCACGCGCAGCTCGGATGGGTGCTGGACTGCTATACCATGTTCGGTGAGCTTGCGAGAATGACTCAATTTAAAGATAAATCCGGGAAAAACGCGGAAAATATAAACGCCGGGCTTTTTACGTACCCCTCGCTTATGGCTGCCGACATTCTGCTATATCAACCTGATTACGTGCCTGTTGGTGAAGATCAGAAACAGCACGTTGAGCTGTGCCGCGATATTGCTATACGCTTTAACGGAATTTATGGGGATGTTTTCAAAATCCCCGAGCCGTACATTCCGGAGGTCGGGGCAAGGATAATGAGCCTCACAAGTCCCGAAAACAAAATGTCAAAATCGGATGTCGATCCCAACGGCTGTGTCTACATTATGGACAGCCCAGATGATATACACCGTAAGTTCAAGAAAGCCGTTACGGATTCAGACACGGAGAATTGTGTCCGTTTTGATCGCGCACGTAAGCCGGGAGTGTCAAATCTTATACAGATATACGCTTGCTGCACCGGCGAAACGTTTGAAGAAATAGAACGCGATTTCGCGGGTCAGGGTTACGGTAAGCTCAAACCCGCTGTTGGCGACGCTGTTATCGAGATGCTGCGGCCAATCCGCGAGGAGACCGAACGGCTTCTGCAAGACAAAGGATATCTTGAAAGCGTGTACCGCGACGGAGCGGAAAGGGCGTCACGCGTTGCCGACAGGACGCTCAGGAAGGTATATAAGAAGGTCGGCTTCCTGCAGATATAAGATCCATTTTTAACGTTTTCACCTGTTCCTGCGGCTGATTTTCATAAGGACAGGTTCTGTACGTGGATTTTCTGCGTTTTTATTTTCTCGTCGGTGAGGGATAGATATATATGAAAATCGACATTGAAATTCTTGTAAGTGTTGGACTGGCATTGGGTGTTGCGCTTGTGGTCTGTTTTGTCACGACTCCCCTTGCCCGCGCTCTCGCTGTCCGTGTCGGCGCGGTGGATGTGCCGAAGGACAGCCGGCGTATGCATCACCATCCCATACCCCGTATGGGCGGTCTGGCCATTTTTTTCGGTTTTATAGTCAGCGTCGTCCTGTTTGCCGATATTGACAGACAGGTGCAGGGCATGCTTCTGGGTTCAGTCATAATAATTACAGTGGGTATGGTGGACGATATTATACCGTTGCCGGCACTTCTAAAATTTTTTGTACAGATTCTCGCCGCAGGCGTTGCGGTTGGACACGGAATAAGACTCGAAATGATCTCCAACCCGTTTTTTATGAGCGATACACAATACTTGAGCTTTGGCATCTGGTCCGTGCCAATCTCCATATTGTGGATAGTTGGTATCACAAATTCCGTAAATCTCATAGACGGCCTTGACGGATTGGCGGCGGGAGTGTCCGCTATAGCCTCGGTATCCATGCTTGTTATATCGCTGGTGTTGGGCCAGATAAATGTTGCCATAATACTTGCCGCGCTGGCGGGCGCGTGCGTGGGCTTTATTCCATATAATTTCAATCCCGCCAGGATATTCATGGGGGACTGCGGAGCTTTGCTGCTGGGATTTGTGCTGGCGTGCGTGTCCATAATGGGGTTGCTGAAGTTCTATGCCATAATATCGTTTACAGTGCCATTACTGGCGTTAGGACTGCCCATCTTTGATACTCTTTTTGCGATCATACGTAGGCTTCTGAAAGGACAGAATCCAATGTCGCCCGACCGTGGGCACTTCCATCATCGGCTGATTGACATGGGGTTGTCACAGAAACAGGCGGTGGCGGTATTGTATTCCATCAGCGCTGTTCTGGGATTGGCTGCGGTACTTATTACTACAAGCGGCGAGATGAAAGCGCTGCTCCTGGTTCTCGCGTTCTGCGTGGCGATGATGGTAGGTGTGCTGCTGGTAAAGGAGACACGCGCGCGAAAGGATAGAACTAAAGATAACGGGGATGATAAAGAGGATGATAAAGATGAAAAGAATGACAGGGATAATACGAATACGTAGAAGCGACAGTTAATGAACCGAATGATTAAATCTCAGCGCGCGGACTGGCAACATATTTATTTCGCGCCTGGCGGCGCTATACGAGCTGAAAAACATAAATTCTTACCGCGTCTTTATGCCGCTACCCGCACGTCAGGCGAAACAAACTGTCTCATTCGGCGCGCTTTGATTTAATCAGCGTTCCTTGACGCGTCCATATTGTGTTCCGCTGTCTGCGCCGCCTGTGAATCATTTATCATGGCGTAAATTTTTATAGTTTATCATTTTTCTTCTTCATCTTTATTAAATATGGAGAAGCCAACGACAAGAAGAATAATCAGGAAATCCTCATCGTGGCTCTCTAAGTACAGGAACAGCAGCAGCGCGCAGAGGAGCAGATCACCGGCGTCAACGCCATCCGGCAAAAGGGCGGCAAGTCCGCTTTTAGTATGCTGTTCCGGCGCCGCTTGCCGCATATGCTGTTGAGACGATGAACTGTTTATTTGTTCACCGGCTGAAGCGCGGTAGTATCTGCCTGTCGGGGCGTGGTAACGGTTATAGGTTGATATGGAAATCACCTCCGAACTCCGAGAGCGCGGTGCGCGCAAGGTGTGTCAGTTTTGCTATTTTCAAAGCGCGATCGAGGGTGTCCCGACGCTCCTGGCGCACATATGGTTTAACCGCGGATATAAGAGCCGCCTTGTCATCAGCGTCCGGGGAGTTATACTCTCCCATAAGCTTTCCAATTAAACCTATTATCTTGGGGTCGATGCTGCCAAGTCCGGACAAAGTGCTGTCGGCGCCGTTTTTTGGAGACGCGACCTGCGCCGTTTGTTCTGTGGCTTTCGTCTCCTTTTCCCCTCCAAGCGACCCGGACAGTTCGCGGGCAAGCCCTAAGATTTTCTCCATATCCTTTGGTGAGGAGAGTATACTGTTTAATTTATCCTCGAACTCGCCCATGAGTGTTACCTCCCTTTTAGTTTCCCATCATCTTCTGGAGTTGTTTCAAAAGACGTGAACCTGATTCGGTTCCCATTACCTGATTTAGCGTGTCCTTAATTGCGGCAGTATCGCCTGACTTAACCGCGTTCTCAAAGCCACCCCTTGCTAATATGTCCCGCACTTCTTTTCCGTCTTCAGACGCGGCAAGATTCTTAAGCTCATCTTTCTTTCCGACAATTTTTTGCCCTTCGGCGGTGGACATGAAATCCTCCGCCGCTTTTTGAAGATTCTTATCCATGTTTACCTCCATTATTTACTATAGAAATCTTTAATGTCGATTCTGATCGTCGCAGTTCGGCGCGCGCGATTGCGTGCCCGTGCCGCGCGCGGCGCGTCACGCCGTCTCATAAGTCCTTTACGCGCCTTCGGCGCTATGTATAAAGCTTTAAAGCTTTTTAAAAAGCAATAGTATTAAACATATGACGGTTACAGGTAAATGCCGTTCGCAATGTCACTTACTATATTTGCGCTCATGTCATTATATTCAAACAGGAGGATAATGTTCACATGAAAATCCTTATTTTTTCAGATTCGCACAGAAATGTAAGAGCGATGGTAAATATTGTGGAAAATGAGAATCCTGACTATATTATTCACCTTGGCGACCTGGAGACAGACGCGCATGAGATCGCGCAGCGGTACCCGAGAATACCAGTCTGCTCCGTAGCCGGTAATTGCGATTTGTGGCCAAGGGGTAAAACGCGTCTGCTCTTTGAATTATACGGTAAGAAGTTTTTCATTACACATGGCCATATGTATAATGTGAAGCTGGGACTTGATGGCATACGCAACACCGCGCTGACCGCCGGAGCGGATATATGCCTTTTTGGGCATACGCATATCCCGCATTACGAGGAAACGGCCGGGATGCTGCTTATAAACCCCGGCAGTGTCGGAATGGATAGCCGGACGTACGGTACGCTGACATTAAAAGACAATGAAACACTATATGACGTCAGAAAAGCGTGAATCATGGAAAACAGTAAAAAATTGATGTCCATGAGACGTAAGTAATTACTCTTGCAGGTTTCGCCTTAATGCGCTATAATTGGTATAGCAAATAATGTATAATTACGTCGAAAAAGCAAATACATAAGAGGGAAGTAATAGATATGAGGAAAATAGTAACAAAGATTATCATAACTCTTCTTGTTCTCGCGATGCTACCTGTAGTGAGCATTAACGCAAACGCTGAGGGCGAAAAACTGATAGCTATAACCTTTGACGACGGGCCATCCCGGTATACTTCCGCGCTCCTTGACGGGTTGAAGGCAAGGGGTGCTTACGCCACGTTCTTCATGACTGGTGTTAATGGAAACAGCGGTGTGACCAATTACCCTGAGCTTGTGAACCGTATGTGGGAAGAAGGGCACCAGTTAGCGAATCACACATACAGTCACGCCACACTGACAAATGTATCAGTTAACACTATGCAGGATCAAATAGGAGGTGTCCAGCAGTTCGTGTTCGATCGGCTTGGAGGCAGCTACAGTATGATGCTGCGCACTCCTGGCGGCGCAACGAACAGTACCGTCAAGGCGTACTGCGGGATGCCGATCATTCTCTGGAGCGTAGATCCGCTTGATTGGAAGTACAAAGACGAAGATCGGGTATACAATCAGGTAGTCAGCGGGGCGAAGGACGGGGCAATTATTCTCCTGCACGATCTTTATAAGACAAGCTGTGACGCCGCGCTGCGGGCAATTGACACGCTCCAATCACAGGGATATACTTTTGTCACAGTTTCAGAGCTGCTCCGCCGTAAATGCTCTTCCGTGAGCAATGGACAGGTTTTTTACAGCGTTTCCGGAGATACGTTATTAGCCCCCTACTCCACGCCTGAAATTCAAGTGATTGAGGACAAGACGGCCGGACAGGCGCGGGTAACCATGTCATCACCTGATGGGCTTACGCTGTATTACACGACTGACGGAACATACCCATATTTGAACAGCCATATGTTTACAGGTGAGGCAATCCCTCTGGAAACAGATACTACATTCACGGTAATCGGAGTTGACGCTTACGGAACACGTACGCCCGCTGTTGTCACAACGGTGAAAGCGGCTGTGGCTCCGTCCGCTCCTGTTATGTCTTTAGAGAACGGGCTGCTGACTTTAACACCATCAACAGAAGGATCGGCTATATATTATACCTGTGACGGTTCGGATCCGAGAGAGAACGGAAAATATTACACGGATCCGTTGTCCCCTTCCGGCACTGTAAAATGCGTCGCCGTGAATTCCGCCGGTTACTGGAGCGAAGTTACCTCCTGCAATTTCACAAAATATGGTGATATGATAAAAGACGTGGCGGTAAGTGACTGGTATTATGACGCTGTGGGTGAAGTGATACACCGCAATATAATGAGCGGTGTGGGCGATTATATGTTTGATCCAAACGGCAACACGAGTCGCGCTATGATGGTTACGTCCCTATATCAGCTTGCGGTTTCGCTGGGAATGGATGAAAATGAGGATGCGGCTGCCGCGCCGATGTTTGCGGATGTGGCGGAGGATGCGTGGTATTACGAAGCGGTGAGCTGGGCGGAATCGAACGGCGTAGTTGACGGCGTCGGAGACGGTTTATTTGACCCGGACGGGCTGATAACGCGCCAGCAGATGGCATTGATGATTTATCGCTTTGCGGTCAGCGCGGATGTGAATACAGGTATTGAGAACACGGCTGATTTCTCGCAATTCGATGACGCGTCTGAAATAAGCGATTACGCAAATGAGGCTATGGCCTGGGCAGTAAGCAACGGACTTTTAATGGGATCCGATGGCAGAATTGAACCAAACGAGCAAGCAAGCCGCGCTCAGTGCGCCGAAGTTCTTATCAGGCTTTTAAATCAAATAGAGACGGCGCAGGAGAATAAACCGAATATTGATATAGACAGTGAAGCCATGAGTTACATACCATCGCTGTTTATACTATGCTTTGGAGTTCAGGGCGTTAAAAGGGTTCTGTGACATCAAGATTTAATCTTTTAATCCGGGATTGGCATTAAGTATTTCACAAAGGAAACAGAGCTGATAAACCGGATACAAATTCCTCGATTAAGGTAACTTAATCGAGGAATTTGTGCGCTATGTACATTTGTGTTGCGCTGTCCCTAACGCGCGCCGCTGTGTATGACGATGTTTTTTCCGGCGAGGAGGAAACACAAGAGCGTTTCCCGGACGGGGTATTTAAGGACTTTCTCCATAGCCATGGCGTAGGCTGATACCTGACCGGAATAGAAGTCAGCACGGTCGGCAATGGTAGCTTCTGTGACATAGTCGGTCTTAAAATCCACCACTGTCAGATAACCGTCTTTCAGAACGCACAGATCCACAACGCCCTGCAACAGCACTTGTTCCCCGGAGATATATTGACGCTCGTCATGAGCCGCGAATTCCGCCATGGAGCTGTCTTGACTTCCGGTTGGACGAGCCAGCAACTCACCGGCATCTACCAGCAGTGAGAATTTAAGTTCTCGCCAGATTTTATCGGCACTCATAATGAATTGACCTGTGTCAGACTCAAAAAAGTGACGTATTATGGTTGGCTGTACGGCGTCAGCCTGTTCTCGCGTTATGGTGCGGTTGGACACAAGACGCTCAATCTCTCCGGCTACACCCGCGTCTGTGCCGCATTTGGCATAGTCGGCAAACTGCATGACAATGTGCGCGGCGGTTCCGCGTTCTGCCGGTGTAAGACCGCGTTTGCCAGTCATAAACCGGGGACGCATGGGCGGAGCGCCTGATATAGGGGCTATCAAAAGTTCCGAGTCCTCTGTCTCCGCGTCGCGGAATGTACCTTTCAGTTCCGTGGCGGTGAGCTTTGAGGAGAGCGTGGTAGCGTCGGCATAGGGATAGCGGAAATCCAGCATATTCTCAATGTCCTGTACAAGTTCCGCATCCACATCCTCCTCAAGTTCTTCTTCAGGAAGCGATTTGTCAATACTGTCTGGGACAGTATTTATAATGCGTATGCGCCACGCGCCGTCATCACACGTTGAGATGTTGGAGACGGGGCATAAGGCTCCGCTTTCGGGACGGTGCAGGGCGGGTATCAGTATCCACTCGGCACAACTTCTGGCATTTGACAGCACCTCCGGCGGCACGGGTAACGGTATATTACCCAATCGCGCAAGCTCACGCGTCGCATTAGCATAGGATGACAGTACTATGAGTTTCTCACGCGCGCGAGTTACAGCCACGTAAAGTACCCGCAGCTCTTCCGACAGGTTCTCCAAACGCAGCCTCGCGCCTACTGCCTGACGGGCTATAGTGGGATATGTTATCTTACGCTTTATGTCTACTACCTTTGTACCAACGCCAAGCTCCGGGTGAACGAGAAGTGGTTTTCGCGTGTCCTCTGTGTTAAAGCGGTGAGTGGTATCCGCCAGTATAACAATCGGGAACTCAAGTCCCTTTGATTTGTGTACGCTCATAAATCGCACTGCGTCATCTGCCTGCGCCGATGTGTTGCCCGCTACTCCCTCCTCACGCACTTTGCGCATATACGATACAAACCCGAAAAGCCCATGGAACCCCGCTTTATCGAACTTACGGGCATACTCGAAAAGGACCATAAGATTTTGCCTCCGGCGATCCCCACCGGGCATCGCCGACACAATTGCAAAAAGTCCTGTCTCGTTGTATATGTGCCAAAGGAGACGGTCAATGGACAGATTTGGAGCGATGGCGCGAAGCTCCGACAGGCTCTTGATAAATGACGCGCATTTATTGTCATTTTCCGCAGAAGCGATGAGAGCGTCGTAAAAGTCCCCTTCGCGATTCGAGGCGCGTATCCTGCCCAGATCATCTGCGGTGAAACCGTATATGGGGCTTTCGAGAACCGCCGCCAGAGGAATATCCTGATGGGGATTGTCAATTATGGCCAAGAGCGAGAGCGTGACAGATACTTCCAGTTCCTCAAAAATGTCCGAATATGTGTCCATATGAACGGGAATGCCGAAACGGGCAAACGTCTGCGACCAGATAGGAAGACGTGACTTTGGCGAACGCATGAGAACGGCAATGTCCCCGAAACGAGCAGGACGTGCCGCACCCGAGCTGTCAGATACTGTGAACGTGCCAACCAATTCCAGAACGCGCTGCGCCGCGAACCGTGCCTCCATGTCCGATTTGTCATCCTCCGCGTCTGACGCGTCTATCACATCAAGCTCAAGACAAGGCTCAGTCATATCCGGGAAATCAAGCCCCGGATACAGATACTCACGCTCTGTATAGTCCACGTCGCCAAAGTCGGAAGTCATGACATTCGCGAATATGTAGTTAGCGGCTTCCAGTATTCCCGCGCGGGATCGGAAATTACGCGACAGCGTCAGCCGACGCGGTTCACCATCCGACGCCTCCTCCGCGTCCCGGAACGCGGCGAATTTGGTTGTGAATATACTTGGATCGGCCAGCCGGAAACGGTAGATTGACTGTTTTACATCTCCGACCATAAAGAGGTTTTGCCCGTCACGAGAAATGAGATTGAAGATGGCTTCCTGAATGGCGTTCACATCCTGGTACTCATCTATCAGGATCTCATCAAACCTGCGCGCTACCTCTGACGCAAGCTCGGTGTTTTCCCGAAGAAGCCGCAGCGCCAGGTGCTCCTGGTCGGAGAAATCCAGAACGCCGTTCCTGCGCTTGGCGTCAGAATACGCCTCGTCAAACATCAGTACTAACTTTAGCGCAGCACGTGACGTTGGCGCGGCGGCACGCATATCGCTCAGCACTTTCTCCGATGTGTCGTGGAACTGTTCACGCAGCTTGTCCATCGCCTTACGGCACTGCGCTCTTGTATCCTTCTCTCCGTCGTAACCGGACACGCTTTTAGCTCTTGGGAACCGAACGTCACAGTTCCGCGCTTCATCCCAGCTTCGGGACAACGCATCCATAAACGCTTCCATATCCTCTATCGTTACGGAGATGCTTGCCCCGTAAGCAAGTGAAAACGGGTCGTCTTCATCAAAACCCGCTATCAGTTCTGTCATACGATCATGCCAGTATTTCGTCGTCCTGGCCGCGCGTTCCATAAGTTCCCTGCCCCATATAGTCTCCCCCGCATCCGTGACCCCGTCGAGGTTCAACGCGTCAATCTGCCGCGCGACCCAATCTGCGGGGTCAGGATGGCTCAGGAGTTTTGAGTGAGTATCCAGAACAACAGATACAAGCGCGCGGTCGTCACGTCCGGCGCCCATGGTATCGGCAAGTGCCAGAAAATCCTTATCGCCGGAATTATAGCGCTCTTCCAGCAGCTTCTCCAGCACATCCTGCCGTATAGCGTTACTTTCTGTTTCATCCGCTACGCGCACGTCCGGCGTAAGTCCCAGCAGGTTCACATTGTCGCGAATAAGTCCCAGACAGAAGCTGTGTATTGTCTCAATCTCCGCCCGACCACAGAGATTAACCTGCCGGTGCAGCCGAAGGTTCTCCGGGTCGTCGGCTATGCGTTCATAGATCGCGTCAAGTATTTTCCCGCGCAGTTCTGCGGCGGCGGCGTTAGTGTAAGTTATTATCAGGAAATCATTTATGTCAGATCCGCTGGATATTTTGCGCATAAGTCGCTCTACCAACACGCGGGTCTTTCCGCTGCCTGCCGCGGCCGAAACCAGCAGCGCGCCGCCTTCATTCTCCACGGCTGTGCGCTGCTCCGATGTCAGATTATCCATTGAGATCCTCCACGTTCCTCCAGAACTCATCATTTTTCATTGGCGTTATCCACCTCTCCTTGTCACCCTCGTAGGCATCAAAATGGCAAATATCATAATAATCGCATCGCAGACAAGCTGTATCTCGCTGCCCTCGAATGTATGGATTGCATACTATGGAACCGCCGCTGACATCTCGCTTCATCTCCGACACTAACTTTCGCACAAGTTTTGAAAGCTTCCTGAATTGCTCCAGGCTTGCGAGGCTGTCACCGGTTGGATGCCCATCCCGCGAGAACTTGACCGGCAGGAGCTTTGCTTTCACCTCGCTGCTTTCCATGGCCTCCAGTACATCCTTATCATCAAGCAGTATACCGCTGCGGCGAATTTCATGACGCAGCTCTTCATGTAATTCCTCGTCGGGTATGTCGTACCGCTCATTTATCAAAACGTCCCTCGCCGGCATATACAGCACTCCGGCGGGTATTATATTACGCCCGTAACGCGTTTCGCCTTCACTCTCAAGACAGAACAGGTATATCAGCATCTGCAGCCCCAAACCGTTCCATACATCCGCTAAATTCATGGTTTTTTTACCAGTCTTATAATCCACAACCCTCAGATATAAATTATTGCCATGGATCCAGCCGTCAATCCTGTCCGCAACGCCCCGGATGTTTACACCTCCACCGAAGAGATCTGTACCGCTGTCGGTAAAGCGCAGTTCAAATTCCAAAGGTCTGAACTGGGAGTTGCGCATTTCCTCACAAAGTTCAAGGATTATGTCACCTACAGTGTTGACAAGGCGAGTAAAGAGGTAACGGAACCGTCCTGATTTGTTCTCCATGCCTCCGAGATGTGTATTGACGTATTCCGTTACGATGGCGTCGACCATCTCTTCGACATCCGCTTCCGTTACCTGCTCGTAACCGCCACGCCCATCAATGAGCCTCAGAGCGCGCTCAAGGCAAAAATGCATGAACGTACCCGCTTCCGGCGCGTCAAGAGCCGCGGTACGTCTGGGCTTCAGCCGTAAGCCGTACTCAAGGAAATAAGAGAACTGGCAGGAGTAGAACCTGTCAATCTGGGAAGCGGAGATGTTAAGCGGTTTACCGTAGAGGCGCTCAGCGGTCAACTGGTCGATTTTGCCACGGGACAGTTTAGCCGCATGAGCGACAGCATCCGCACGTCTGCTGTACTCGTCGCGGGATTTGAACACCTCCCGTGCCGCACGGGCAAGCTTTCCGCTGCCGCTGATGGACATCTCAAAGCACGGTTCCGGCGCGGCGGCATAGATTTCCATGTCCGCCGCTGTCTCGCGCATATGGAACATACGCAATAGACGCGTAACTATAAACGCCCGATCGTTGTTCGCGGGATACATGACAGTCAATGTTTCCGACGGAAGCGTAAATGAGGCATAGATGGAGTTAAGCTGCCGGGATATTACGTCATCTTCGGAATCGGGCAGATCCACGCCCAGGACGCGCAGCTTTTCGCGCTCCTGTTCTGTAAATATCCCACCTCCCCGCTCGCTTGGAGGAAGCGCACCTTCAGACGCCCCGATGACTATCAGGTGGCGTAAGCCACGTGGACGCACGCGCTGCATATTTCCCACGTTTACCGCGTCGGCGCTGGCGGGGATAGTGCCTACCTGATACTGTGACAGCACTAACTTCAGCAGCTTTATAAATTCCGGCGTCTCTATGTACATATCACCCAGAATATCGGCGAACTGCTGCATGGCGCCAATCATAATGTCCCAGATTTGTCGATACTCGTCCGCCAGCGCCAATTCACCGCTGAGGTGTAGCTCATGGCGCTTTTGCTCTATTATTCCGTAAAGTCCTATGTCATCTAAAAATGTATAGACGGCGCGAATTTTGCCTGTTGCGCCATCTTCGCGCTCCAGAGCCGAATCAAGACGGGCTATTGGAGTGGTAACGGCAGCGCGCAGATTATTTAGCTGCTCAAGCAGTACAGTATCACGGTCGGTAAACTCGTCGGAGTAGCCGCGCGGATTCATTGACCAGTCACGGCTACACCATGCGCGCTTGCCACGCAGCGCCCACATCAAGGCGTAGTTTTCTAATATGTCGCACTCCTCACAGGTTATACCTGCCATACCTGTTTTAAGGTAGCGGAACACATCATTGTACTCCCAGTTGTTAAGAATTATGTCAAGCGCGCCGGTTAGCATAGCAATCACGGGCTTTTCAGAGATATTCGACTTTTCCGTGAGGTTAATGGGTATATTGTACCGGGCAAATACACCGCGTATAACCGGTTCATATATGTCCCAAGTAGACGATACCACGGCGATGTCCCTGTAACGGCAGCCGCGGCGAACAAGCTCCAGCACTTTCGCCGCCGCGGCGCAGCACTCCTCCTGAGTATTTCCGGCGCGGATCACAGAGATGCCGTGAGCGCCTCCCTCATATTCACACATATCATAGCGCATTATGTTGCGTTCCAAATGCCTGAGCGCCGGGCTGCCTTCCTGACATTCGGTCATGATTATATTGACCTTCTCCCCTTGCCGATTGGCGGAGTCAATGAGGGCGTGGGCGGTTCTTATTGGCATACGAAAGAGCGCTTCGGTACTCGTCAGGTTTGGGCAGGTGAGACAGACGGTTATATCCGTGCCACGGGCGAGCATTTTTTCTATCACACGAAATTCCTGGGCAGTGAAATCCGTAAATCCATCAATAAACACGCCGCCACAGCCTACATGGCTCTCTCCTATTGACTCGGCAAGTCTTGCCAGCCTGTCACGGGTATCGCAGCCGCTGCGTTCTTTTATCGCGTCATACATCTCGAATATGAGGGCCAGATCCTGGAGCTTGGCGCTGAAGCTGCCATTATCCTCCAACGACGCGCGGTAGAGATCACGGCTACCGGAACACGCCATGCGCAGTTCGTCGTACGAGGTTAACAGTTCTCGCAGGAAATCCGGCCGGCGGTGCCCGACATTGAATTGTTTAAGCTGAGAGGAAGTTTCTGATAGCGCAAGGCTCATCGCCAGCATACGGCCGCCGTTATCCAGAAGTCCGTCGGCCATGCCGCCGACTTCCGCGAACACCCGAACCGCAAGGCGCGAGAAGCTGAGTATTTCCACGTACAGGCACGCCTCGTCACCGCATGTCTGCGCGAGGATCCGTTCCGCGTTGTGGGAGTACTGTTCCGGTACGATAAGTATGCGCCCACCGGAATGTTCCTTGACCGCCGTTTTCAGCGTATCAAATATACGCGCGGTCTTTCCGGAATTGGCGCGGCCAATTATTAGAGTCAGCAAGTAATCACCTCATTTACTGGCGCCATTATACCACATTTTTCAGGAAAAATATATATAATAACATGATAGATGTCTTTAAATCCGGTGAGAAATGTAGTATAATAGATAAACAGATACAAGGGGGAAAAATATATGAAAATAGAGAAAAAGCTGATGTCTCTCCTTCTTGCGGTAATGCTGCTGCTCACCACAAGTTCGTGCGGCCGGAACGATAGTGACGTTGCAGAGGAGCAAAATGACGTGAACAGCAATGACCAGACAGTTCCTGTGACGGAGCCGGACATGGAAATACAGCCTGCCATCTACAAGCCCCATGATCCGGAACCATATAGCTACTACACATTTGACGAATCGGATCTTGTGGAGTATACCGGAACTGTTCACCACCTTTTCTTCCACCAGGTCATAGCTTATCCGGAGCTTGCCTTTGATGGAGACGCCAACGAATCGGGTTATGACGATTGGATGGTAACTGTCAGTGAGTTCAACAAAATTCTGGACAGCCTCTACGAGAAGGGCTACATTCTCGTCAACTGGAACGATGTGTGGACAGAGTATACCACAGACAGCGGTGTCCAGAGGATGCAGAAAAATACGCTTATGATACCGGAGGGGCGTATACCGCTTGTTTTGTCATTCGATGATATAAACTATTACGAGGACTATTCCGTAAATGGGTGCCTCGAAAAACTGATAATCGGCGATGACGGCGAGATCTGGGCATATGGGCATGACCCGCAGGGTAATGAGGTTATAACACAGGACCTGGACGCTGTGACGATTCTGGATAAATTTATCCGGGAACACCCCGATTTCTCGTTGAATGGCGCGAAGGGGTGCCTGTGCCTTACCGGATATGAGGGAATCCTTGGCTATAGGACAAACACCGACAGCGTAATGACGGCAAACGGTACATGGACAGACGAGATGGAGGCGAACCGGCAGAGCGAGATAGAGGCAGTGAAGCCGATAGTTCAGCGGCTCAAGGACACAGGCTGGTATTTTGGCTCTCACACCTGGGGCCACATACGTCTGGAATCGCATTCATTAGACGCTATTAAACGTGATACGCAGCGGTGGTTCGATGAAGTTGGTTCGCTGGTGGGTGAGACGAAACTGCTCATTTATCCTCACGGATCGCGGCCCGACGGCAACGACTGGACACAGACGGGCGAATGCTTTAAATATTTGCAGAGTGTCGGATTTAGAGTGTTCGCCTCCGTGGGTGTGGAAAATTTCAGCTATATAAAGCAGGACATCTGCGCGGTAATATTGGACAGGATGCATCCAGACGGCACTACGCTGCGCAGCGAGAGGACAAGGTATCTGCCGTATTTTGACACACTGGAGGTGTTTGACTATGAGTGGCGCCCCAGCGGTACGAGGACAGATAACGGCGAGCCGTACACCATGCCAAGTTAAAACTGCATTTTTGGAAGATTATGTAATACGTCGCATACACTATATGGTTCTGTGTATGCGGCGCAAGGACAACTGAGATAATGACTGGAGGTTTTTCCATGCAATATCATGTACATATAAACGATGGCGACGCGGGGAAATATTGCATACTCACGGGCGATCCGGGGCGTGTTGGATCCATCGCGGAACATCTTGACAATCCGTGCCATGTATCGACGAACCGTGAGTTTACGGTTTGGACCGGTGAAATCGACCGCACGCCGGTTTCCGTCGTGTCAACAGGCATTGGAGGCCCTTCCGCAGCTATAGCTATGGAGGAATTGGTGGCAAGTGGAGTGCGCACATTTATACGTGTGGGTACTTGCGGCGGAATCTCGCTGGACGTTCGGAGCGGTGACTGTGTAATAGCCACAGGCGCGGTGCGGATGGATGGGACAAGCTTGGAATACGCGCCGATTGAATTTCCCGCTGTGTCGGACTTTACGGTGACGTCGAGTCTTATGAGCGCCGCTATGTCCCACGGCTTACGCGCGCACACAGGCATAGTGCAGTGTAAGGATTCGTTTTATGGACAGCACGCGCCTGAAAGAAGTCCCGTGTCATATGAGCTTATTAACAAATGGGAAGCGTGGAAGAAGCTGGGCGTGTTGGCAAGCGAAATGGAATCGGCAACGTTGTTCACTGTCGCGGCGGCTCTGGGCGTCCGCTGCGGGACGATACTTCACGTTCTCTGGAACCAGGAACGCAAAGCCGCCGGTTACGATGAGCCGGACGCCATGGACACGGCCCACACTATAGAGGCGTCAGTCACAGCGTTAAGGCATATCATCGCCGCAGACGCTATGCAGTCCTGAGAACCTTATAAAGATTAAAAATAGCCTCAAATGCTGCGCGTAATTATCTGAGAGTTGTTATCAATATATAGAAAAGCGGGTCCATCAGCAAATGATAGGCCCGCTTCGTTATCAGACGGCAATGATTAAATCGCCGCGCAGTCTGGCCGCAGTTTTTGCCTGACGGGAAAAGCCTGAAATACGTAAAGCGTTTCTATGACTGGATTTTATCAGCGGTTACATGGTTCCTGATAAAAAGCCTTAATACTTCTGCGAAAGCACCTCAGAACCGCATGATGTGGAGCGGCGCGCGATCATTTTGCGCAGTCAGTACATTGACGTGAATAGTTCCAAAGCTCGTCCGCGATTGGCTTCGGGCGGCTGTGGTTTTCCCGATAGCCCATAAAAAGCGGAGCACGAAGCGCATCCAAAAGCGTCTTTCCCCGTATGTTGGAATATGAATAAATGCGCAAGGCTCAGTGTCGCCCGCCGCGTTGATATGCAGGTAACGCCGCCCTCCGGTGATGCATCCGACACCTCCGCCGCGCCTCTCGTGATGAGCCTGTGGTTCTGATTCTTCCGCTCTCCCTCCGTGCAGCGGCGGACGCGGTTTTTCAGCCGCTGTCCGCGACGTTCCCACTGCGCCTTTTCCCGTTTCATCTTCTTCTTTTCACCCCTGAGTTTTGCGAGTTCCGAACTTGACTGGTACATAAGTTAACCTCCTTGCGGCAAAAAACTTAGCCGCGCCTGTCCGTGGAAGAACAAGCGCGGCTATGTAAAAATGCCCTCTGCTGATTTTGGAGCGAGAGAGGGCTGTTGTGTGGAAATTTTCGATTTTGTTTTCAAGGCTTGCCGGCGGCGAACAATTTTATATTGTTTGCCGCCGGCAAGCGGGCGGGGATAGCGGCGTGAGCCGCGCAAGGGGGGCACCCCCTTGTCGGAGCAGAGCGACGGAAAACGGCCCGGACATTCGGATGTCCGGGCCGTTCAGCCTCGCACGCCGAGCCGCAGCGAGGCGTTTC
>CAYQWH010000006.1:0-27111 GCA_964421265.1 uncultured Oscillospiraceae bacterium
GTCAGCGGAGCGTATGAGGACTTCAAGGATCTGTACATAGACGGCAGAGTCAAGACCCGTGACGTGGATTACAAGGCCGAGCCTGGCAGTACTAAGCTGACCAATTACGGCCAGATGTTCCGGAGTATCGGAGAGGGAAAACACACCATTACAGTTGAGTTCCAGGATAAGAGTACCGGTGAAAAGAAATATGTCTCACAGAACTACACGCAGAAATCGACAGATACACCGTCTGAACCGGCTACACCTTCCACACCCGTATCCGCGCTGCCGTTCGTGGATGTGTCCGTCAATGACTGGTACTACGAGGCGCTGCTCTGGGCGTATCAGGAGGGACTGATTAAGGGTACGGACGCCACGCACTTTGATGGGAACAGCGCGATTACGGAAGCGGCTATTGTAACCATTCTGGCTCGTATCGCGGAGATAGACTTGAACCAGTACGCGGACGCTGAGGAAGCGGGGATAGAGCCTGGCAGTTATTTCACTGAATCGGCGATCTGGGCGAGGCGTTCCGGTCTGCTGCCGGAGGAGGGCGACTTTACCGGCAACGCCGCGACTACACGCAACCAGATGGCGATCATGCTGGCGAAGTACATGGCCAGCATGGGTCTGGACGTATCCGCGCCGGAGACATCCTACGTCTTTGACGACGCCAACGATATGACGAGTGAGGGCAACGCGGCGTTCCAGGTACTGTATGCCCGTGGGATATTCAAGGGCACCGGCGGCATGACCATGTCAGCGGCAAGCTCCACCACCCGCGCGCAGTTCGTCGTTCTTGTCTACCGCATACACAACCAGATGAGCTGACCCTCCGAGGGCCGTCGGAGATACGACGGCCCCAGCGTATTACGCGATAATATTTGATAATAACGGAAGCTGATTGCGGTGATGAGACAGCGTGACGCGCTGTGTGCGCGCGAGCAGGCGGCGTTTATGTCTTTCAGTTAAGTGTCCCCTTGTTTTTCTCTATCATATCAATTACGCTTGCGCGAAGCGACGCATTTTCAGTCTCTTTCAGAAACGGGTCGCGATCAAGTGTATCTCTCGCGGCCTGCTGCGCTTCCTTTAGAACGTCCACATCCGACGCGAGACCGGAAATACGCATCTCCGGCAATCCGCTTTGCCTTGAACCGAGAAAGTCCCCAGGCCCGCGTAATCTCAAGTCCTCCTCCGCGATTTTAAAACCATCGTTTGTCCTGCACATTGCCATAAGTCTCTCCCGCGCGGCGTCTCCGCCGGCACCCTCAAACAGTACGCAATACGAACGGCGTGAGCCTCTCCCTACGCGGCCTCGCAATTGGTGGAGCTGGGAAAGTCCAAATCGGTCGGCATTTTCCACAACCATGAGCGACGCGTTCGGCACATCTACGCCCACTTCTATTACAGTAGTCGCCACAAGTATTTGTATCTCGCCTCTGGAAAAGCTCTCCATTATGCTGTTCTTCTCTCTCGCCTTGACCTTGCCGTGAACCATCGCTACCGACAAATCCGGAAAGATCTCTTCCGAAAGCTTCTTCGTGTACTCCTTCACGGATTTCAAATCTTCCGTCCCGTCCTCAGATTCTTCCACAGAAGGACATACTATAAATACCTGTCCTCCTTCCTCCACCAATCTCCTGATAAATCTATATATCCTCTGCCGCATCGACTCGCCGACAAGGTACGTCTCCACAGGCTGCCTCCCGGGAGGAATCTCATCAAGAACCGATACGTCCAAATCCCCATACATAATAAGCGCAAGCGTGCGCGGTATGGGCGTGGCGGACATGACAAGCACGTGCGGACTGTTGCCTTTCTTCGTAAGCGCCGCGCGCTGCTGCACTCCGAACCGGTGCTGTTCATCCGCCACAATCAGCGCAAGGTTTTGAAACTCAACATTATCCGATATAAGCGCGTGAGTGCCAATAACAAGGTCAGTCTCTCCCCTGCTCATCTTGGCCAGTGTCTCGCGCTTCTCCTTCGCCGTCTGGCCTCCTGTAAGCAGCGAAACGCGCATCCCCGTGGGCGATAATAATTCTGAGAGCGTGTGAAAATGCTGTTCCGCGAGGATTTCCGTCGGAGCCATAAACGCGGACTGATATCCGGATTTCCATATTGCCCAGCAGCTGTATGCCGCGACCACCGTCTTGCCGCTGCCAACATCTCCCTGGAGCAGTCTGCTCATCGGGTGCTCACCTGACATATCACGAAATATCTCATCCACGGCCCGCGTCTGCGCTCTCGTCAGACTGTACGGAAGTATTTTCAGAAACTCCTCCTTGCCGATCCGCGATAATTGATAAGACGTCTTTGCCGTCCGGCTCCTGCGCAGCGTCTCAAGGGCGCATGACAGCAGGAAAAACTCCTCAAATATAAGTCTTCTCCTGGCTATAACAAGGCTCTCCTCATCTTTGGGAAAATGGATATTCTCATAGCTGAAATCAACCTGCGCCAGTTTATACTTCTCCCGAACGGCAGCCGGCAGACAGTCGGGCAGCTCACCTCCGCACGCGTCCAGCCCCTGACGCATGGTTCTGTGGAGTAGTTGCTGTGAAATTCCCGCTGTCAACCTGTATATCGGATAAATGCACCGTGTGACGGTCGGCTTTTCGCTCTCCTTCTCAAGCGCCGGATTCGTAAGCTCCGGGGCGCCGAGCTTCCCTCCTAATCTGCCATAGAAAAAGTACGTCTCGCCGAGCGTCAGATAATCCTTCATGTAGCTCTGATTGAAAAATGTAATCCGCATACTCCCGGTATTATCTACAACGCGTGTATTTGTTACATCAAGTCCTTGGCGTATCCTTGAGTATCTCGGTTCTGCGGCAACCATGGCGCGAACGCACACATCACAGCCCGGCTCAAGCTTCCGGATCTGGCTGATCGTTCTGCAAAGCCTGCGGTCATCGTAAGTATGCGGAAAGTACGTAACAAGGTCGCGCAGGACGACAATACCAAGCTTTTTAAAGCTTTTCGCCCTTGCCTCCCCAACACCTTTGATATATTTTATGTCCATATCCAGTGCCGCCATGCTTTTACCTCCGTTTTTCTTTGTCACAGTATACCATAAATTCAAAATATAAGCAACGCTTGAAAAAGTGTCAGAGTTGGGATATAATTATAAGATACCATTATGATACAACTTTGATGTATTATTAACACCGCTTTGCTCTTTTGATTGGAAAGGATCGGTGATAACAATGATACGTGTGCTTATCGTCGAAGATGAAAAGCCCATCTCAGATCTGATAAAAATGAGTCTTGGAAAATCCGGCTACAGCTGTGTATGCGCCTATGACGGAATAGCCGCGGCGGACATTCTTGAAAATGACACAAACTTTGATCTTATCCTGCTTGATGTCATGCTGCCAGGGGCGGACGGCTTTGAACTTATGGATTACATACGCCCTCTGGAAATACCTGTCATATTCCTGACGGCGAAAACAGCGGTAAACGATCGCGTACGCGGCCTGAAAATGGGTGCCGAGGATTACATAATTAAGCCTTTTGAGATTGTTGAGCTGCTGGCGCGCGTCGAGGTCGTGCTGCGCAGATACAATAAATTAGATACGGTTATAGAGATTGGCGGGCTTACCATTGACACGCGCTCCATGAAAGTGCGGCGCGGTGAAGATGAGATACGGTTGACAAACAAAGAGTATGAGCTTCTCCTGCTGTTCGCCCAGAACCCCGGTGTCGCGCTCTACCGGGAGACAATATATGAGCGCGTATGGGGCGGCGATTACAACTTCGGGAGCCGCACGGTCGATTTGCACGTGCAGCGGCTCCGCCGAAAGGTCGGCTGGGAGAACCTTATAGTTTCAGTGCACAAGGTCGGATACCGTCTTGAGTGTTAGGGTAACAGCGTATGAAATTTCGGCTGAAAATAACGCTTGCGACTATAGTTCTCCTGTCAGTCGTCTTTGGGGTGGGAGAGTCGATACTGATTACAGTATCCTTCAACGCGAGTCTTGAAAACGAGAAGGAAACGGCGACGCGCTCATACCGGGCCACGCAGAGCGCTCTTATCATAGCTAACAGCATAAGCGCCCAGACCGATTATAATGACATCGTAAGTACTTTGTCTCAGCTCGACAGCCAAAGCGGTGAACTGTGGTCCGGCGTGACGCTCCGTCTGGATGACCTCAACCTTTACGCCAGCGGAATTATTGTGGAACCGTCTGATGTCGATGACGGTACTTGCAGCGTGGAACTGTTAACGCTTAACGACAGCTATTATATACATATATCCGGTTCTGTCAGTGTAAACGGTGAAACACTTAAGCTTGGCATTCTAAGCGACGCGACGAATGTATATGCCATGCGCGACGTTGAGCTTGGCGTATACAAGCGGCTTCTTGTGGCGGTTCTGCTCATAGGCGCCATCGGCGCGTATATTATGGCGTCAGTACTGACAAGACCTCTCGGGCGCCTCTCTAAGGCGTCACGTGAAATCGCCTCCGGGAACCTGCAAAGCCGTGCCGTTGTGCACTCAGGCGATGAGTTTGAGTCTCTTGCTTGCGACTTTAATACTATGGCTGAAAAGCTTGAGGAAAACATCTCAGAGCTTACGGATTCCATGCGCCGAAATGAAGAATTTATGGGCAGTTTTGCCCACGAGCTTAAAACGCCTATGACCTCGATAATAGGGTACGCCGATCTTCTGAGGAGCCGCGCCATGTCGGACGATGAGCGGCAGGAGGCCGCGAACTATATTTTCTCTGAGGCGAGAAGGCTTGAGAGCCTTTCCTTAAAGCTGCTTGACATTCTTGTCCTCCACCATCAGGACTTTGAGCTTTCAGAAGCCTCCCCCGCCGCTATCGTTTCCTCCGTCGTCAGAGTCATGAAACCGATACTGGTAAAATATAACGTGGATATAAAATATCGGTGTGACGACTGCGTCTGCCTCATGGATCCGGATCTTATAAAATCGCTGCTCATGAACCTCATAGACAACGCCCGGAAAGCGATGGATAGCGGCGGCTCCATTTTCCTGCTTGAACGCGCGACGGATACAGGCTGTCTTATACAGTTAGCGGATACCGGATGCGGTATGCCGGAAAGCGAGGTCAATCGAATTACCGAGGCGTTTTACCGTGTAGATAAATCACGTTCACGGGCGCAGGGCGGTGTCGGCCTGGGACTGGCCCTCTGTCAGGAGATTGTCAAGCTGCATAACGGAACTATGAAATTTAAGAGCATCCCCGGCAAAGGAACCAATGTCACTGTTACATTAAACGGAGGGCTGTATGAAAAGGGTTAAAACCATCTCTATCATCGCGTTGACCGCCCTCGTGGTGGTCAGCGGTTACTTCATGCCGCAGGTCGTGCTTATTCTTCAGGACAAGCATTTACAGGAGACCCCGGAGCTTGTGCTAATGGAGGAGGTTGACCTGAACCTGTTCCCTGAGCTTACACTGCTGGAGAAGCTCGAACTCGTAAGCGAAACGACAGGTTCATCAGGCGTCGGCAACGTGTTAACACTGGAAAGCGGAAAATACATGAACGAAGAGAAAGTCGCGCGAACAGCCATACTTGAGTTCAGCGCTCTGCTTGAGTCAATGTGCGGTTATTCGCTCATTGGAACATGGATATGGGATTTAGAGCCGGATCTGACAGCGAAGCTGCTGAGCTTTGATGATAATTCGCTTTTTGTCTGGCAGGTGGATTACTTATCAGCCCCCGACCTTTGCCTGTCTATTATACTTGATGACGAAACCGGAACAATACTGGGATTAACCGCCAGCGGCTCAATGGTTGCGGACTACGTGGCGGAGCTAACCGGGTACTATTATGACTCTCACGCTGATTTAACTGACAAGTTTGGCAATTATTTAGACATACCCGAAGTATGGTTTTACGAAATCGCCTATGCCTATATTGCCGACTACCTCTCGCTCACATACCTGAGTATTGACTTTCTGAGTCCGGCTGTCACTATGGTTTCTGTTGATAATAAAAGTGGTAACGAACTGAATAGTGGTGTCGAAGTGTACGAATACGACACCGGCGCGAGCGCGAACATCTATGGTGATCCTGACGCGAGCTATTCCGTCGGCCCGGAGTTTGATTCGGGCGATTCATTTGAAGTGGCGGTACCGGGCGCCGAAAGCAGCGAAGCCTCTGCCGAGACAGCTTCCGGCGCTTACCAGATGCCCATCAACTATTCTCCCAGCGATATGGAGCTTCGGATAAACATATTCTGCGAGTCGGGCATTGACAGACAATCGAAATCGTGGTAGACTGTATTAAATTTTTAGGATCCGCCTTCAAAACTCATTTGCGGCGATAAAATGTCAGCGCGCTTTGAAGGCCGGTTCTGAGGGGGATAGCTATATAATGACCGAAGTCAACAGAAACGACGAATTTCTCAAGATCCTTGGCGCCCACCGCGCGCGTTATCCGCTTATGCAGCCGCAGGACTATGTGAAACTTGCTTTTCAGAACACGTTTGGCGCGGAGCATATGGTCGCAAGCGAAAGCATGGCATTAGCAAGCCTGCTGCGGGAGTGGCGCGGGCTTGAAAGTGACCGCGCGTATTGTGAGAATATCGGAAACGGGCTGTCAAGATTTTACCTTTCCGGCTTTAACGCGGAATCCGCCGCCCCGCTGCTCGCCCATCTATTTGCTCAGACGGCAGCCAATCACACAGGTACAGACGCGGAATTTTACGCGAAGCTCCGCCTGTTGGAACAGTTGCACGTGTCAGGTACCGCTGACTTCTTACAAAGTTATAAGAGCGCGGGCTGTCCCGCAGTACATCACAGTGACATTTACCGCGACGCCTATCACCCGCATTACCGTGTAATACTCTCCAGATACGCGTATTCTTTCTCCGTGACACTGGCGATAGACACGCTTCTTAAATCAGGCAAGCCGATAATCGTGGCCATTGACGGGCGCTGCGGCAGCGGAAAATCCACACTCGCGTCGGTCATAGCGGATGTGTTCCACTGCAATGTCTTCCATACAGACGATTTCTATCTTCCCAAATCTGAAAGAGACGCGAATTGGAGACAGGTACCTGCCGGAAACATGGACCTGTGCCGTTTCCTTGATGAAGTGCTGGAACCCGCAAGACGCGGAAAGACAATTGAATACAGAGCTTATGACTGTACCGGCGGCGCATTTCGCGCAAGCAAGCTCTACTCCCCGGGAAAACTGACAGTGATTGAGGGCAGCTATTCGCTTTATCCGGAACTATGCGGGTATTACGATCTGTCCGTTTTTCTTACTTGTGACAGGGAATCTCAGAAACAGCGCCTTATTAAACGTGAACTCGATTATTTCCCGGAATTTGAACGCGTCTGGATACCATTAGAAGAACAGTATTTTGCCGCGTTCCATATAGAGGAACACGCCAATTTAGTTCTGGATACGTCATGTCATTTCACAGAAAATTAAAAATATTTTCTTTAAAACATCCAAAAATAAGAAACAAATCGCGTTTTCAAACCGTCTAAGCTTATGGATTTATTCCACATTGGTGATCGCCATAAATAAAAATCATGAAAGGAAAAAATGAAAATGAAAAAAATATTAGCGCTTCTTCTCGCAACAAGTATGCTTCTCCTGTCTATTGCCGCCTGTTCCTCTGACAGTGAGGAAAGTTCCGGCAGCGGAGCTGACGACAGCAACATTACAGAATCCGATACAGAGCCCGATGCGGGATCCGATATGGAACCTGATACAGGATCCGATAGTAACGCGGAGCTGACCGAAGACGATGATAATTCCAATACCGGAAGCGGAGAACCGTCAGCCGATGTCTCACTCGCCACAAGTGATCTTGAGGACATAATCTACGCCTGTGTTGACGGCATTGACCCGGACAATCTGCCGTCAAGTCTCGCGCCGATCGTGTTGGACGCGGACACCTTTGAACCCTATGCGTTTATTCCGTACTCTGAGGGCTATGAGGGGCTTGCTTATGAGCCCATGATAAGTTCAATGGCATGGTCCGTTGTACTTGTGCGCGTGCCTGATGGGACTGATGTTGAATCCGTCGCGGCGGATATGAAAGCGAACTGTGACCCGCGCAAATGGATTTGCGTTGACGCTGAAATCGTTGAGACATACACAAACGGCAATGTCGCGATTCTTATCATGTTTGACTCGGATCAGGATCCGGACACGGCTGAGGCCAACTCTGAAACAATTGTCGCAAACTTTCAGGCTTTGAACCCATAAGCAGCCATGGTATTTTCAAGTGCAACGTTTCTGTTCTTCTTCCTGCCGGCAGTACTGATTTTATATTTCGTTCTGCCGGTCAGGTTCAGAAACGCATGGATCCTGACCGCAAGTCTCTTGTTCTATTTTTTTGGAGAACCCGTTTATGTGCTTCTGCTCGTGCTGTCTTCCGTCTCCGACTGGCTGCACAGCCTGTACATTGAATCGCACCGCGGCAAGCGCGGGGCGAAAGCGGCGCTCATCTCCTCTATAGTCATAAATCTCGGGATGTTGGGCTTTTTTAAATACGCCGACTTCTTCATTGGTACAATTAACTCTATCCTCAGAACCGACATCCCCCTCATAGGAGTTCCTCTGCCGATAGGTATAAGCTTCTTCACATTCCAGACCATGAGCTACACCATAGACGTCTATCGCGGGAGAGCGGAAGCTCAGAAAAATCTCATCAATTTCGCGACCTTTGTGTGCCTGTTCCCGCAGCTCATAGCCGGCCCGATTGTGCGGTACACTGATATACAAAGCGAACTTGAGCGCCGTGAGTGTTCCATCCGGAAAGTGGCGGACGGGCTTCGGCGTTTTACATTCGGATTGGGCAAAAAGGTTCTGATAGCTAACGTTTTGGGCGAGTTCTGTACCGCGTTCCGTTCCTCGGATGATAAGAGCGTTCTGTTCTACTGGTTATATGCCGTCGCGTTCTCATTGCAGATATACTTTGACTTCTCTGGTTACAGCGACATGGCGATCGGGCTGGGCAAGGTGTTTGGATTTGAGTTTCCTGAGAATTTCAATTATCCGTTCATATCCCGCTCAATTACTGAATTCTGGCGGCGATGGCACATGACTCTTGGCGGCTGGTTCCGCGACTACGTATATATCCCCCTCGGCGGAAACAGGGTTTCAAAAGTAAAATGGCTTCGGAACCTGGCAGCCGTGTGGCTGCTCACCGGATTGTGGCATGGCGCGGAGTGGAATTTCGTTCTCTGGGGAGCGCTCTTTGGCGCGCTGCTGTGTATTGAAAAGCTTTGGCTTGGAAATATTCTGGAGCGTTCATGCGCTCTTGTCCGGCATATGTATGTGTGCGTCATAACCGTCCTGAGCTTCGTGATTTTCAACGCGACGGGACTTACCGGCGCTGTGTCGGATTTAGGCGGGCTTTTCGGGGCCGGGGGTCTTCCTGTCTCCAGTCCTCAGACAATCTATTATCTGCGCAGCTACGCGGTCGTGTTCGCTGTCGCCGTTATTGGCAGCACGCCCCTGCCAAAGCGCGTATGGCAAAAAGCTTCCGGCAAGCTCCGCGAATTTTTAGAACCGGCGGCAGTTGGCGTGTTGTTGGTACTATCCGCAGCGTTTATTGTAGACGGATCATTCAACCCATTTCTATATTTCAGGTTCTGACAATGAAAAAAATAAAAGATGTTCTTATTATCGCGGTTTTTGCCGCGATAGTGCTCGGTTGTGGAGCCGCGCACCTGCTTATTCCGGATAGCGGCGTCTCCGCCGCTGAACGCAGGCGTTTAGCGCAAAAACCGGAAATTTCAACAGCCGCCATAATGAATGGTGAGTTTTCTGAAGATCTGGAGACATATCTGCTCGACCAGTTCCCGTTCCGTGACAGCTTTCGGACAGTCAGCGCCATAACGCGTTTCTACCTGTACCGGCAGCTTGATTCAAACGGTGTGTGGCTGCGCGACGGCTTTGTATTTAAAACAGAATATCCGCTGAATGAAAAACAGGTAATTTATGGCGCCGACAAAATCAACTCGGTAGCGGAGCGGTACCTGGAGGACTGTAATGTCTACTATTCAATAATACCCGACAAAAATTACTTCGCCGCTTCGGACAACGGCTATCCGTCCATTGATTACGATCGCCTTGTGGAACTTATGGGTGAAAACGTACTGCGCGCAGAATATATAGACATATTCGACACGCTGTCTCTTGAGGACTACTATCACACTGACTCTCACTGGTCCCAGGACAGAATATGGCAAGTCGCGGCAAAGCTTGCGTACTATATGGGCAGCGCGGAGAATTTTGTGCCTTTTGAGGAATATGACTCGCGCTCCCTCTCCCCATTCTATGGCGTATATATGGGGCAAGCGGCTCTGCCTGTAAAGCCGGACGTTTTGTCCTACCTGACAAGCGCTTACACCGAAAGCTCCATTGTTTCGGGCATTGAAGGTACGGAAGCCGCGACCGTCTACGCGCCGGAACGCGTATCGGGCATCGACGGCTATGATGTGTTCCTGTCAGGCGCCCAGGCGGTTCTGACTATTGAATGTCCAAATGCCGCGGCTCAAAGAGAGCTTATCATATTCCGCGATTCTTTTGGCTCCTCTATAGCTCCGTTGTTTCTTGGCGCATACTCAAAAATCACGCTTGTGGATCTGCGGTATATTTCATCATCGCTCTTAGCCGATTATGTGTCGTTCACGCCCGGATCCGACGTGCTTTTCCTTTACTCCACAAGTCTCCTGAACAGCTCGATGCTTATGAAATAATATGAAACCCGCAATTTTATTTAATGTTCTGTTTTGAAAATTTCCTATTGACAAATTTTTACGATAATGTATAATGTTAAGAGCGTATCAATAAACAAAACAGAAAGTAATTTCCCTATTTGCAAGTACCAATCACGTGGCAAAAAGAAAGGAGTATAATAATGAACAGAACCAGACTCAGCAGAATCCTATCAGTTTTGTTGGCAATCTCCCTTGTGGTTATGGCTCTCTCCGCCTGTGGGAACAGCGGTTCCGATGACTCGGGGGATAAGGCGTCAATATCGGATGCCATCAACGCTACCAGTCTTTCCAGCCATGACCCTGTAAAGGAGCCTGTTGATTATCTGAACGATGCGATAACCATTACAGCCAACGCGTTGGAAGAACGTTACAGCGGCTCACCGATTTATGCTATTAGCAAGTCCATGGAGGACGCTTCCTCCGCAGCTATGTCTGTATCTCTGTCCGGTACGGATCCGGATATGGGCGATGTCGGTATTTCCGGCACCGTTTACAGCGATCCTGACGCCGCAAAATTCCTGTTTGACGGTTCCGTCAGCGTTGACAGTGAATCCATAGGCGCGCAGGTATACTACAATGATAATTTCATTGGTGTCGGCTGCCCGGAGCTTTTCGGGAACGACACTGTTTACGGATTACGCCTTTCAAACATCGCGGATCAGATTAAGAACAGTTCTCTCGCGAGCCTTATGGGAGTTGACGAGGAGTCCTTTGAGGAATCCATCGAAGGGCTTGACGAGATAGACGCGCTCCTGGAGACTATAAATAACCCAGACGGTGACAGCTTAGATACAACCATGGAAAAGCTGGTCGATATTATGTTGGATCCCAATAGTAACATTGACTTTACTGTTGAGGAAGGAGAAGTTTCGGTCGGAGGCAAGACTGAGGACGGCTACATATTTACCGGTACCATCACATCCCAGATGATCTCCGATATGGTCAGTGATGTTGTGGACATTCTTAAGAGCAATGGCTTGGTGACCGCGCTGCTTGACTTTGCGGCTGAGTATTCAGAAGACGCGGCAGATATAGAGAGTATGTGGGATGATCTGGACAGCGCTATTGAGAGCATCAAAGAAAGCGGACTTACAGAAACCATTACATATTACGTATGCGACTGCACAGTCGTATCCTATACGAGCGCAATAACTGTTGACGGCAGTGACGATGAAATTACAATCAGTGTGAATTACTTTGATGGTGATGACAACACTGTGAGTATGAACGTCACATCAACAGGCAGCGATACTGAAGATATGCCGAGTTGCACAATGAAGAGCGTTGTTGACAGCTCTGGCGGAAACTACAATCATACCCTCACCATGAGCGCAGAAAGCTCCGGTGAAATAATCACTGAGACGATTGAAACAGCATTTGGCTCCAATGGCGATCTCACAAGCAACGTCACTATGGAGGTGGACGGTGAGACAATCGGAATGACTCTCGACGGAAATCTTACCGCCGCGGATCATGACGGATTTACGCTCTCCAATGGTACGTTTTCCGTAAACGTAGACGGTGAGCAAATCAGTCTTAATTTCTCCATTTCCGGTGAGAACGGTGTATCTGTGCCGGAGCCGTCATCAACTAAAAACATCTTTGAACTTCCGGAAAGTGAGCTTATGGATCTGCTCTACACTATCTACTCCTCCGAGCTGGTTTATTGAGCCTGTGTACTGTGTCTATATTGTCCGGTGCGTTGACGGGACATTATACACCGGCATTTCCACGGATGTGGAACGGCGCGTCAAAACCCATAACGCCGGTAAGGGCGCGAAGTATACACGCAGCCGGTTACCTGTAACGGCGGTCTATTGTGAGGAAGTCGGGGATATCTCAACCGCTCTTCGTCGTGAAGCGGCAATTAAAAAACTGACCCGGCAAGAGAAACTCAAGCTTATCGAAAACAGGTAAAACGCACTCCCTCTTCCGGACAGATTCGCTGTCCGGAAGAGGGAGTGTTTTCATATGGGAGCCAAATTCGCCCTTGAACGTCTTTTTTGAGAGTAAATGCGCGTGGCCGCATTCGCAGACGGAAACAAAACGGCCGAGAACAGCGATCGGGCAGCAACCGGCTGAAATGGGCAGGCTTACACCCGCCCCCGATCACCTGCTATCCCGCCGGCAACCCGCCAAGAGGCGCGGCAGCGCAAAGCGCTGCCGCGCCTCTTGGCGCTATGTATATAAGGCTTTTTAAAAAACTATTACCAAACTCATAAACTCATAATATATATCTGGCAAGGGTTCCGTTCATCCCATAACGTGGGAAACACTTCAAATTCCTTAAAGCCAAGTGAAAGATAAAACTTATTTGTCTTATCGTATTCCTCATACTTCCCCATTTGAACTGTCTTGACCTGAATAAAGGAATAGCCGTGTTCACTTGCTGTCTCCTTGGCTCTTTGGAACAATGCCCGGCCAACACCTCTCCGATGAAGCTCTCTCAGGGCACCCATGACACATAGTTCAATTGTATCCCTGCCGGTCTCCTTTAAATACAGAAACCCCACAGGTTTATCGCCCTCAGAAGCGCAAAAGAAAATTTTATTGTCACTCTCCGCAACATATTCTTCTCTCGCTTCCGGTATCCCGAACCAATCAGGGAGAACTGGATGAACCTTGTCACATTTCGCTTTTGCAAGTTGTCCGTAACGCGCCTTATCTCCATCTCTATCTTATCCTCCCCTCCTGCAAATATCCATTTGCCTGAACGTTCTGAATTATAGCGGGAGGTCTTTGAAGAGTCAGTTCGCAGGCGCTATCCTCAAGAGCGCATCTGCTTGCCATCACGTCGGCGCGGCTCCTTATCTCCTGCCCCGCTGGAACGCGCAGCTTGCGCCTTATATGTAATCCTACCTGTTAAGAAGCAAATTCGCAATAGAGCCGCAGACAGCGTATATGCCCTCTGAATCCGTAGTGGCGCTGGCGCCGCTTGTGAGAACAACAACTCCGCACCCGGACTCCGGATTATAGCACGCGAGATTATATACTCCATAGTTGCTGCCGGTATGGTAGTATAACTCGTCTTGCCCATAGGCGTTGGTCTTATACCTCAGCGGCTGGCACTGCCAGAAACCCGATGATGTCTTGTTGCCCTCGTGGTACTCCAAATTTTCAACGACTGACGCCGCCAGATAGCGCTGTCCATTATAAACCCCGTCGTTGGCAAGGAGCGCGATTATTTTGCCCATATCGTATGCGCTGATAGTCAGCCCGCCGGAAAAATTATACCCATAGGAACCCGGTACACCGTCGCTTTTGATGCTTAACGATGTATTTCTTGACCTTCCGACACTTCCATCGCTCTGATAAATTGTGGCGACAAGGTCGGTATTCTCCACATCGCCGCTATAGAATGACGCGTCTATTTCCAACGGGTCAAACAGATACTCATCCAATATATCGTCCAGTTCCATGTTGTTTGCAAGCTCCACTGTACAGCCGAGAACATGGAACCCATAGTTGCTGTAAGACCAGTTCGCTATATTGCCGGATTTAATTCCGCGTATGCCAGAACCGGATTTCAGACGGCTGGACATACCTTCGTATGTTGAGTTATACTCGGAATCCGAATAGCTAAGTGAGGACGTATGCGTAAGCAATGAGCGCGGCGTGATAACATCCCCAGAAGCCGACGTGCCCATCGTGAAACCCCAATAATCACTGATATCCCCATCAAGAGACATGATCCCATTCTCGCACGACAGCATTGTCGCGATGCCGACCAGAATTTTCGAAAGCGACGCCACACGTATCTTTGTCTCCGCTGTCATGGGCGTTGTGTCCCTCGTCGCGTAGCCGTAGGCAAAGGTATCGGCTACCGTGCCGTTTTCTATATAAGCCACTGACAGTCCAACCGCGCCATATCTGCGCGCTATGGTGTTAATCTGCTCCTGCAGTTCCTTGTGTTCATCTGTCACCAGCTCAGTGGCCTTGTCGGTACCGGATGGATCAACCTCTTCATCGGATCCTCCCGCCCCGTCAGCGTCATCGCTTTCCGCCGTCTCGCCGCCCGCGAGTACACTGTCTCTCCAGATGTAAAACTTATATATCGCGTTCACCGCATCGGCCCGCGTTATAGACGCCGCGGGAAACAGCCGATCATAACTCGTGTTTTCCGTAAGCCCCTCCTGCAAGCACCACTGCACTGATGCCTTGGCCCACGTGGATACGTCTTTCCGATCAGAATATACCAGCAAGTACCTGTCAGAGTCAATCGTAATTTCCATACCAAGAGCGGCTGCCAAGTTCATGTTGACATTCATAAGCTGTTCCCTCGTCACAGGCTCATCCGGCGAAAAACTACTGTCGGTAATGCCGCCCACCAACGAGTTCTCCGCTGACCACGCGATTGCCGAGCAGTAATAGTCATCAGCGCTCACGTCATCGTATACTCCGGCAGTGTCATCCTGGCCGTCTTCTTCGCTTTCCGGTGTCATGCTGCCAAATATGTTAAACAGCATTGTGACAAACATTCCTCTGTCAACCTCTTTTGTCCCTTCTAAACGCCCATCCAGTGGAATATTATTAAACGCGCCATTTTCCTCACACCATACAAAAGCTTGGTAGTACCAGTCGTCCTCAGATACATCCGTAATCTTCACCGGCTCCGCGTCTTCCTCGGCAGAATCCTGTGGCTCTGCCAATTCGTCTGTTTCTGACGGCGCCATCTGATCTTCCGGCGTTTCCCCGCTTTCTTCCTGTATATTTTCCTCTATCCCCATCTGAAGCGCTTCATCCAGGCTGGTGTTCTCATTTCCGGCACAGGAAGACAGCATCTGCATGAGCAACGCGGAACAGAGCAAAACCGACAGAAGTCTGTGACCTGTGTACCGTTTTCTCATGCTCTGTCCTCCATATCTATCGCTCTTGTGACAAGCTCTCCTTCAGAAAGTGCGCGTTCCACAACTTTCACTCCGCGAATGCCAAAATTGTCACGCAATATTTTGACATTCATCCTTTTCTGCCCTACAGCCGCTGAAACGCGCCCTGGTGATACGGCGAAAACCACATCTTTTCCACGATCCGATTCGGAGACGAGACGTTCCATCTTCCTCAGGTACCTCCGGCTCCGCGTCAGCTCGCCTAACGCCGGATGATACGCGCCCCCCACGGCTTCGCCGTCAGACAGGCTGTCGGTCGGGTTCAGACCAAGGCGTATTACAGGTATACGCGCCTCTTCAAACATATCAAGAAGCGTCGCGCAAAGCTCCACCGCGTCCTCAACCGTATGTTCCTTATACGTCCCCGCTCTCCACATGGAGTATAGCGCGGTATCACGTATAATCACTGTCGGATATATTCGCACGCCGTCAGGACGCAGAGCGATAAGTCTTTTTGCCGTCTCCACAGAACGTAATGGCGTATCCTCCGGCAATCCGGTCATCATCTGCAAAATAAGCTCAAACCCCGCGTTGTGAACCAGTTTCGCCGCTCTCTCCGTATCCTCCACAGAGTGGCCGCGTTCCGCCGCCGCCAGAACCTCCGGGCACATCGACTGCGCGCCAAGCTCTACAGTATTCACCCCGTATCTGCGCAGTCTGTCAAGTGTCGCTTCATCCACGCAGTCCGGCCTTGTGGATACTCTTATATCGCTCAGCTTTCCATCCCTCAAAAATGGCTGTGCCGCGTCAAGTAGTTCTTCCTGCGTCTTTACGGGAATGGCCGTGAAGCTGCCGCCATAAAACGCAAGCGTTATCTTCCCGTCCGATTTCGCCCTCGTTATTCCTGTCTCTATCGCTGAAACAACATCACACTTTGTAACCGGCTTCTCCGCCCCTGTAATATGGTTCTGATTGCAAAAAACACAGGTATGCGGGCAGCCTAAATGAGGCACGAAGACTGGAATTATGGAGCGGCGCGGAATCACGATAATACCTCTATAGCGTGACGCGCAGCGTCCTGCTCCGCGTCCTTCTTGCTTTTTCCCTCTCCTTTTGATACCGGTTTGCCGTTCAGAACCACCATAACCGTAAATGTTTTGGCGTGATCAGGCCCCGACTCACCTACAAGGCGGTATTCCAAAACCTGGTTGCTCTTTTTCTGCACCAGCTCCTGGAGCGCGGTCTTGCGATCGACATCCGGAACCTTGTCACTGGCCTCGAAAGGCTCCAATATTAGTTTCCGTATAAATCCTTTAGCGGCCTCGTATCCGCCATCCAGGAACAGCGCCGCAATGACGGCTTCCATCGCGTCAGCGAGAATGGAGCTTCGTATCCTGCCGCCATTGTGTTCCTCTCCTTTGCCAATCAAAAGATACATACCGAGTTTTATTTTCTCCGCCGCAACAGCAAGATTCTTTTCGCATACCATATCCGCCCTGAGTCGTGTCATGGTCCCTTCGGACATACGTGGGAACCGCTTGTAAAGGTACTCCGCTACAATAGCGCCCAACACAGCGTCCCCTAAAAACTCAAGTCGCTCATTGCATTCCACTCCATGTCTGCGGCTTTCATTTGAATATGAGCTGTGAGTCAACGCAGTTGTCAATAATTCCTTATTGCTGAATTTATACCCGATCTGCTCTTCCAAGCCATGCATCGCTACACCTCTGTTACCGCTCTTGCGCCGGTACTTTCATGTATTTAATATTAGCTTCTATGATCTTTGATACGTCAGACTCGGCAGCTACGATTGCCTGTCTGACAGCGCTCCTTATCGCATACGCGTCCGATGAGCCATGTGCCTTGATAACCGGTCTCGTTATCCCCAGCAACGCGGTTCCGCCTATCTCGGATGGATCCATCCTTTTGCGCAGCTCAGACACATCCTTCTTTATAATCGACGCGGCCAATTTGTTCATCGCGCTTTTGCTCAGGATCCTTTTTATCTCTCCGCTGAAAAAACCGCCCATCCCCTCTATGCACTTGAGCAAAACGTTCCCGGTAAATCCGTCACATACTATGACATCGCATATGCCGTCCATGACGTCCCGCGCTTCCACGTTGCCCGTAAAATTGATTCTTCCTTCCTCCGAGGCGGCTCTCAGGAGTCCGTAAGTCTCCTTATATAACGCGTTCCCCTTGCTTTCCTCAACGCCAATATTCAGTAGTCCAACTTTGGGATTGTCCCGCCGCAAAACTGTCTTTGCGAAAAAGTACCCCATGTAGGCAAATTGCAGCAGATATTCCGAAGTGCATTCCGCGTTCGCGCCGACATCAACGATGAGTGTTCCCCCGTTACCGTTTGTGGGAATTACCGGCGCGAGAGCGGCTCTGCGAATGCCGTGAATACGCTTGACAATTATTGTCGCGCCTGAGAGAAGAGCTCCGGTCGAGCCGGCCGAGACCATGGCGTCCGCGTCGCCATTATGGAGAAGCTTGAGGCCAACCGTCATGGACGAATCCGTCTTTGTCCTCGTCACAGACGATGGCTCGTCCTCCATCTCGACGACCTCTGTCGCGTTCGCCACCTCCATACCCTGCGGTATATCTTTCATTCCCAGCTGTTCAAACGAACGCAGAATGTCCTCCCCGCGTCCAACAAGTACTATACCTGTCTGGAACTCTTCTGCTGCCAGCGCCGCGCCACGCACTATCTCCAATGGCGCGTTATCTCCGCCCATAGCATCTACTATTATCTTCATATTGGAATCCTTTCGTGTCCATCCGAAATATCAAATGGACTTTTCGGCCTTTAAAGTTTCTATCCGTGTAAGCGAACGCTGTGAAATAGCCATATTCTTAACTCTCTTATTTCCCCTGACACGTTCACCGAGAGGCGCAATAATTCCAAAATTCACATTCATTGGCTGAAACTCGCCTACACTGCCACCACTTACATATAAAGCTAACGCGCCTATGGCAGTCTCACACGGAAAATCCACAGGCGGCTGTCCCAAAAGTCTCCTTGCCATCTCAATACCCGCAAGGCAACCGGATGACGCCGACTCCACATAGCCCTCTACTCCCGTTATCTGTCCGGCGAAGCATATGTTGTCGGCGCTCTTTAGTCTGTAGTACCGATCCAAAAGCATTGGTGAGTTGATATAAGTATTCCGGTGCATTACGCCAAACCTGACAAATTCCGCGTTCCTCAAAGCCGGGACCATGCTGAACACGCGTCTTTGCTCCGGAAATTTCAGGTGCGTCTGGAACCCAACTATATTATATAGCGTCCCTTCCGAGTTATCCTGTCGTAGCTGCACCACCGCGTATGGCTCTCTGCCTGTCTTTGGATTGATTAGTCCTCTCGGCTTCAGCGGGCCATACCTCAACGTGTCCGTCCCCCTTCTCGCCATAACTTCAACAGGCATACAGCCCTCAAAAATGCCTCCATCATCAAAACCGTGAAGCTCCGCCTCCTCAGCGTGACTAAGCTCCCACACAAACGCTCTGTACTCCTCTCTCTCCATCGGACAGTTTACGTAATCATCAGATCCTTTGTCGTATCGCGAAGCAAACCACGCGCTCTCCAGATCCACACTGTCTATAGTTACGATGGGAGCCACCGCGTCGAAAAAGTGCAAGCTGTCCGGACAGATCTTGCCGATTTCCTCGGCAAGGCATCCATCCGTAAGAGGTCCTGTGGCGACAATAACCTGGCCATCAGGGATTTTTTTCACCTCCCCCTCTATTACAGTAATGTTCGGCGTGGAGCGGATTTTCTCTGTAACGGCGCTCGCGAATCCGTTCCTGTCAACAGCCAACGCGCCTCCCGCTGGGATCCTGTGCTCTTCCGCGCACATCATTATAACGCTGTCCAATCTGCGAAGCTCCTCTTTCAGAAGACCCACCGCGTTTGTAAGCTCATCGCTGCGCAGTGAGTTTGAGCAGACGAGTTCCGCGAACTTGTCACTTATATGCGCGGGTGAACGCCTGGCGGGTTTCTGTTCACAGAGCGTCACGTCAATGCCGCGCCTCGCGAGCTGCCATGCCGCTTCACAACCCGCCAGACCCGCTCCTATTACAGTCGCATTCATTTGCTTTCCTCCGCAGCGGTGGATTTTGCTGCCTTCGTGGAGGTTCTTTTACGAGTCGTCTTCGTCTCTTTGTCGGGCTTTTCTGTTTTTCGACTACCGGATATTTTTGTGGACTTTGTCGCGCTGACCGTTTTCCCGGCCTTTGAAACGGTCTTTGCCGCCAACTTCAAAGTCGGCTTTTCCTTCCTTTCGGTTGTCTTTGTCTCAGCAGGCGCTTCCTTGTTATCCTCCTGAACCTCATCCCCCGCCGTTCCAGCAGTTTTGTTGCTCTCTTTCTTTCTGTATCTCCTGTTCTCCTCAGGCAAAAAATTCGGACATTTATCATTTATACAGAAGGGTTTATTGAAACCGCGTCCCGACTTCTTGAATAAAGTGTGCCCGCATTCCGGGCACGTCTCCTGTGTCGGAACATCCCATGTCATAAACCCGCATTCCTGCCTGCGCTCACAGGCGTAGAATGTATAGCCCTTCTTTGATGTGCACTTCAATATGCGCGATCCGCACTGCGGGCATTTGCCGGGCATTTCGATAACCAGCGGCTTCGTAAATGTACATTCCGGGTACCCCGAACAGGCAAGGAACCTTCCGAATCGGCCTGTTTTTACGACCATCTTCCTGCCGCATACTTCACATATCTCATTTGACTCCTCGGCAGGTATTTTAATCCGTTCACCCTCAAGAGCCTTTTCCGCGTTCTCCAGCGACTCGTTGAACGGGCCATAAAACTCGTAGAGTACATCTTTCCAGGGCTTATTCCCTTTCTCAACAGAGTCCAGCAGTTCCTCCATGCGCGCGGTGAAATTCGTGTCTACAACATTGGTAAAGCGATCCTTCATAAGCTGCGTGACCACTTCTCCCAACGGTGTGGGACGCAAAAACTTGCCCTCTTTTATAACATAAGTCCTGTCAAGTATCGTTGAGATTGTAGGCGCGTAAGTGGATGGCCTGCCTATACCGGACTCCTCCATCTCGCGGATAAGAGTGGCCTCCGTATAACGCGGCGGCGGCGATGTGAACTTCTGCTCCTTTATAAGCTCCATCAGCTTTAACGTCTCGCCCTCGACCATAATCGGAAGTTTCGCTGACAGGCTGACCGAGTCATCGTCCGCGCTCTCCTCGTATACCGCTGTAAATCCGGCAAACTTGAGGATGCTGGAGCTTGAGCGGAACATATGTCCAGCTGATTCCACATCTGTCGTGACGTTGTCATACACCGCGTTGGTCATCTGGCTCGCTATAAATCTGTTCCATATAAGGCGGTAAAGTCGATAGAGATCCGGCGCTAAGCTTCCCTTCACAATATCCGGTGAGCGAAACGGATCTGTGGGCCTGATGGCCTCATGAGCGTCCTGCGCCCCTGATTTTGTCTTATAGGTTCTGTAGCCGTTGTAGTATTCCTTACCGTATCGGCCGGATATGAAATCACCCGCTGAATGGAGAGCCTCGTCGGAAAGCCTGAGTGAATCAGTTCTCATATATGTTATAAGTCCGACAGTGCCCTCGCCTTCAATGTCAACGCCCTCATATAGCTGCTGCGCGACAGCCATGGTACGCCGTGGCGTCATGCTCAGTTTTCTCGATGCCTCCTGTTGGAGAGACGAAGTTATAAATGGCGGTGAAGGCGAACGGAAATGATCTTTTCTTTTGACGGACTTAACCGTAAACGCAGCGTTCTTAACCGCGTCCTCAACCGCCTGTACGTCCTCGGCGGTCTTAAGCTCCGCTTTTTTGCCGTTGAAACCGTAGTACCTGGCGAGAAAAACCCCGCCGTTTTCGTGCCGGAGCTTGGCGTCCATAAGCCAATACTCCTCAGGTACAAATGCGCGTATCTCTTCCTCTCTATCGACAACAATCCTCGTCGCGACAGACTGCACGCGTCCCGCGGAAAGCCCGCGTTTAATTTTTTTCCAGAGCAGCGGCGACAGCTTATATCCGACGATCCTGTCCAGGATCCGCCTTGCCTGCTGCGCGTCCACAAGGTTCTGATCTATACCCCGCGGATGCTGAATGCTGTCCTGCACTACCTTTTTTGTTATCTCATTGAATGTAACACGGTAAACCTCGTCGTCAGGAATATGCAGAAGTTCCTTCAGGTGCCAGGATATGGCCTCGCCCTCGCGGTCAGGGTCGGTAGCAAGGTATATTCTCTTGCTGGAACGCGCCTCCTTTTCCAGTTCCTTAATAGTATCCTCCCTGCCTTTTACAGGGCTGTACTCCGGTATGAACCCATTCTCAATATCCACTCCCAGCGTACTTTTTGGCAAATCCCTTAAATGACCCATAGAGGCTGTAACTTTATAATCCGGCCCCAAATATTTCCCTATAGTCTTTGCTTTCGCTGGTGACTCGACAATCACAAGATTTTTCTTTGTTCCTGCCATGCTGTGACCATTCCTTAATTGAATTTTGATAGTAAATGGCATTATAACTGCCATTTACTGTGATTTCATTTTGCTCACTGCCATATGGCAACCGCGCAGGTTGCGGCAATAGCAAATGTCATTTACTATAATGCATATTCGGTGAAAATATATTTTCACCGAATATGCAGCTTGTTATCCGTCCAGCTTGAAGCGCGGAGTAAAAAATTTACCCGTTTCCTGCGAAACCGCTCCCTCTATCGTCAATTCCGTAAGCGCCGACATAACCTGCTGCGCGCTGAGCCCTGACTTCTCTATAATCTGATCTATATGGAGTTGTCTGTCCAATATTGACACTATCTTTGCCTGTTCCTCTGTCAACTCAAGGGAACTTATCAAAATATAATCCTCATCTTCCGAGTTGTCAACAGCTTTTTTTGTCATATCCTGACTTGCTGCCGATACGTTCTCCGCCTTTTCGGGCTTTTCCGTCTTTTCGGACTTTTCGGGCTTGTTCTGGCCGTTCTTTGTCCTTTCAATGAGATTTGCCGCGCCCGCGTCGCTGAGCTTGGCCAGCTCCCGTCCGCCTTTGGAGTCCAGACGATCCGGGAACATATATATGTACGGCGCAATGATGTCCTCTCCTGACAGCGCGACCAGCGCTCCTTCCCGCAGCAGCGCGTTGGAACCCTGGCACGTGACCGCGTCTACATTGGCCGGAACAGCATAAACGTCCCGTCCCTGGTCCATCGCCAGTGACGCGGTTATCAGCGCGCCTGACCTTGCCGGCGCTTCCACAACAGCAACCGCTACCGATAGTCCGCTCATTATGCGATTGCGCGCGGGAAAAGCAGACCTCGACGGTCTTGTACCCGGCGGATATTCACTGACAAGCGCTCCAACAGTCTTAACATCTTCGTATAATCTCCAGTTAAACGCAGGGTAAACAACATCGACGCCACATCCCAGCACTCCAATAACCTTACCGCCGCCCCGGAGCGCTCCTCTGGCCGCCGCCGAGTCTATCCCCTCCGCAAGGCCCGATACCACAAGCCCGCCTACACGGGCTATCTCGTAACCTATCCGTTCCGCAGTCAGAAGGCCATAGTCTGTGGCCCTGCGCGTTCCGACTATCGCTATCGCGGCCTCTTCGTCGATGGTCGGCAGCTTGCCTTTTACGTAAATCACAAGCGGTGGGTCATATATATTCTTCAGCCTCGTGGGGTATGCCGCGTCAGCAACAGTCAGAATGTCCACGCCGCTTTCGTCACAGCTGCGCAAAAGCTGCCGAGCCTCGACCAGATTCTTTCTCATAAGATCTTTTACATCATCAGCAAATACAATACCGTTCAATATAAGGTCTTTATAATCATCCTGCTCCGCGAAATACACATTCTCCGGAGTCCCAAAATATTTCAGTATTGCCAGCTTGCTTCGAATTTTAATGCTCTGCTTCTGTGCGAACCACACCCAATATTTCAGTTCTGACATAAGGCCATACCCTTTTCCCTTTACTATATTTCAGCGCTTCACTCAAAAATATTCGTTCATATTCTTTGCCTTTATCGGCTCTTATACATCTCCCACGCGATTACGCACGCCGCAGCCGCCGCGTTCAACGACTCACACTCCGGATTCATCGGGATCAGCAGCGTCCCGTCACATATGGACAGCGCCTCCTCCGTAAGCCCCGTCCCCTCGTTTCCTATCGCCACGGCGCAGGAATGTAAATCAATCTCCCCTATGTCTCTTGCGTCTCGTCTCAAAGCGGCTCCATAGATCGGAACATCTTTGTGGTCCTTAAGCTCCTCCAACGACATCTCCCTCACATCTTCACGGAACACCGCCCCCATAGACGCGCGAACAGTCTTCGCGTTCCATGGATCCGCGCAAGCGCCAAGTAATATTACGCTGCGTATTCCAAAGGCGTTTGCGGTGCGGATAATAGCGCCGACGTTGCCGGGATCCTGCACGTTCTCCAATATCAGGGAATCTTTAACGCTCTCAAATCTATTCTCAAGCGGTATTCCCACAGAAAACACAACGGTCTGCGCCGTTTTTAACGGTGACGCGGCTTCTAAAACCTCTCTCGTAACCTCATAAACGCAAACGCTGTCCGGCAGCGCGATATGTTCCGGCAGTTCACCGCAAACCATGACATCGTGAATATCAGCTCCCCAGCTCACCGCTTCCTGTAACAGCTTCGCGCCATCGCACAGGTACTCTCCACGCTGATTCCTGTACGCCTTCGACGCGCCGAGCTTTTTAAAGTGAGTAACCTTCTCATTCCTCCGGCTCGTTATATTCATGGGCACTCCCTCTCGTTTTCCATCCTCTCACTGCACGCACTACATTATATAACATACATCGCCCCATGTCAAATGTTGGAGCGGAAAAAGTTCATGAAAAAATAATAAATCCTCTGTTAAAACCTGATAAATGCCAAATTTTGGTCTTTTCAAATCCAGACAAATGTGCTATAATTCATTTCAGGTGAATTATATATGAAAGAACTACTGAAAAAATTCTTTGATCCATCCTTTTTCCGGTTCGTAGCAGTCGGTGTAATCAACACTCTTATAGGTTCCGCTATTATGTTTGGTCTATACAATCTCGCGGGATTTAACTATTGGGTATCGTCCGCCGCAAATTACGGCTTCACAAGTATTCTGAGCTTTTTTCTTAATAAATTTTTTACATTCAAGAGCAAAGAGTGGTCAAAAAAAGAAGTGTTCCGGTTCGCCGCGAATATTATTGTGTGCTATGCCATTGCCTATGGCGCGGCGCAGCCGCTCGTGAGGCTTTTGCTTTCAGGGGCTTCAGAAAAACTCCGTGATAATTTATCCATGCTCGTCGGTATGGGGCTTTTTACGATATGCAATTATCTCGGTCAACGCTTTTTCGCGTTTAAAAAATGACAGGGGATTTCCATTTTACCGCAATCCCGTGCAGCTTCGCGCCAGTGGCGCGCAATTCATACACTATCTATACCGCCTTGCCGCGCGCGTATTCTCAGTGCGCGCGGTATGCGGTTCTGAATATCAAAAATCCGCCGCAGATTGATTTTCGCGAAAAAATGATTTTTCTTCTTGACATGGGATAAGAAATGTGGTATAGTATTCATATAAACCGTTGACGCGGAGATAAAGGCAGTTATTGTTCCCACAGAGAGTCCGATTAGCTGAGAGCGGGCGGAAAACAGACTGCATAAATGGACCGCTGAGGGTGCGGAGAAACGGCTTTTGCTCAGTATTCCGCAACGTGTGACATACGTCAGTTGTCAGGGATATGTAAGTATCCCGAATAAGAGCGCGGCTGATTGCCGTGAAACAGGGTGGCACCGCGGAGTTGATTCGTCCCTGACAGAGCTTTATGCTGCTGTCAGGGTTTTTTGTTGCCCTGATTATATGGAGGTGGTTCTATGAATATATCGCCAGACTTCTCTGAAGTCGAAAAAATCGCGGCAACGGGAAAGTATAATGTACTTCCAGTCAGCACGGAAATACTGTCGGACTTCTGTACGCCAATCGAGGCTGTCAGGATACTCAAAAACGTTTCCACTCATTGCTATATGCTGGAGTCCATAGCGGAAAACGAGAAATGGGGCAGATATACTTTTCTTGGCTTTGACCCGAAATTAGAGATAACCTGTATAGATGGTGAGCTGCGCGCCGGAAGCTTAAGAGTAAAAACCAATGACCCGTCATCGTTTCTCAGACAGATTCTGTCTGACTATAAAAGCCCGTTGCTTCCCGGCTTGCCGTCATTTACCGGCGGGCTTGTAGGTTACTTCTCCTATGACTATCTCTATTACAGCGAGCCATCCGCGAAGCGTGATGTTCAGGATACCGAAAACTTCAGGGACGTGGACCTGATGCTGTTCGACAAGGTAATTGCCTTTGATAATTTCCGGCAGAAAATCGTACTCATTGTGAATATGTCTCTTGACGATCCGGAGATCGGATACAACAAGGCCGTCATGGAGCTTCGCGGGCTTTGCGACCTGCTCAGGAGCGGCGCCAAAAAAGAAGAACCGGGCGGGCATCTCCTTGCGCCCGTCACGCCGCTCTTCGACAAGAGCGCGTACTGTGGCATGGTAAACAAAGCGAAAGAATATATCCGTGAAGGCGATATTTTCCAGATCGTCCTGTCTAACCGCTTAAGCGCGCCGTTCGAGGGCAGCCTGCTGAACACATATCGGATCCTGCGCACGGTTAATCCATCGCCATATATGTTCTACTTCTCCGGCACAGACGTGGAAGTTGCCGGCGCCTCACCTGAAACGCTTGTAAAATTAGAGAACGGTGTCCTGCACACGTTCCCCCTGGCAGGTACAAGGCCAAGAGGCGCGAACGAAGACGAAGATAATGCCCTGGAACGTGAGCTTCTGTCTGACGAAAAAGAACTTGCGGAGCATAATATGCTTGTGGATCTGGGACGAAACGACTTGGGAAAAGTGAGTAAATTCGGCTCAGTCCATGTGGAAAAGCTCCATTCAATAGAGCGGTATTCCCATGTTATGCACATAGGTTCAACGGTGCGTGGCGAGATTCGCGATGAATATGACGCTCTGGACGCGATAGAGGCCGTTCTGCCGGCCGGAACCCTTTCCGGAGCGCCTAAAATACGCGCCTGCCAGCTCATCGGTGAAATTGAGAACAATAAACGTGGTATTTACGGTGGCGCTATCGGGTATATCGCGTTTACGGGTAATATGGACACCTGTATCGCGATTCGCATCGCTTACAGGAAAAACGGTCAGGTGTTCGTAAGAAGCGGCGCGGGTATCGTGGCGGATTCCGTACCTGAGAAGGAGTTTGACGAGTGCATGAATAAAGCTCGAGCCGTAGTAAAAGCTCTGGAGCAGGCAAAGGAGGCGGATTTATGATTCTTCTGATAGATAACTATGATAGCTTCTCATATAACCTCTACCAGATGGTCGGAGAACTGGATCCTGATATCCGCGTCATAAGGAACGACGAAATGACTGTGGCGGAAATAGCGTCCCTATCCCCATCCCATATCTTACTTTCTCCCGGCCCGGGAAGGCCCGAGAACGCCGGGGTCACAGTTGAGGTCGCGGGGACGTTGGGCAAATCAATTCCAACTCTCGGCGTATGTCTTGGACACCAGG
>CAYQWH010000006.1:27121-32828 GCA_964421265.1 uncultured Oscillospiraceae bacterium
GGCTATATGTATGGCTTTTGGCGCGGAGATAACTTACGCCGCAAAGCTCATGCATGGTAAGCAATCGCTTGTTACCTTTGACCTCGACTGTCCGCTCTTTAAAGGTCTGCCTGAAAAATCCATGGTCGCGCGTTACCACTCGCTCATCGCCTCACCCAGCTCCATTCCTCCGGAGCTTCATGTGACAGCCACAACCGGCGCCGGAGAAATCATGGCGGTGCAGCATACGTCATTTCCGATTTTCGGAGTCCAATTCCATCCTGAGTCCATCATGACGCCGGACGGAAAACAAATTCTTAAAAACTTTATAGAAATGTGAGGATCAATAAGCTATGATTAAGGAAGCCATTGTAAAAATTGTAAACAAGCAGGATCTGTCCTATGACGAGGCCTACGCTGTCATGAATGAAATCATGAGCGGTGAGACCAGTGCCACCCAGAACGCCGCGTTTCTCGCCGCGCTGTCCACGAAGAGCGCTCGAGCGGAAACGACAGATGAGATTGCCGGATGTGCCTCCGCCATGCGCGACCACGCGACCAAGGTCGAGTCCCCGTACCCGCTCTTTGAGATTGTGGGAACCGGCGGCGACGGCGCCCACAGCTTCAATATCTCCACAACCGCCGCTTTTGTCGCCGCGGCTGGCGGCGTAAAAGTCGGCAAGCACGGCAACAGGGCCGCGTCCTCTCAGTGCGGTACCGCCGATTGCCTTGAGGCGTTGGGCGTCAATATTATGCAAAGCCCGGAACGTTGTCTAAAGCTTCTTGACGAAGTGGGAATGTGTTTCTTCTTCGCCCAAAAATATCACACCTCAATGAAATATGTCGGCGCCATCAGGAAAGAGCTGGGGTTCCGAACAGTATTCAATATCCTGGGGCCGCTCACCAATCCCGGTAGCCCCAAAGTCCAGCTTCTCGGCGTATATGACGAGTATCTCGCCGAAACTCTGGCGCAAGTGCTTATAAGCCTCGGCGTTGAGCGCGGCATGGTTGTCTATGGGCAGGATAAGCTGGATGAAATATCCGTGAGCGCTCCAACCACAGTCTGTGAATTTAAGGACGGCTGGTTCAAATCTTACACTATAAGCCCGGAAGATTTTGGAATAGCCAGGTGTAAAAAGAGCGATCTTGTCGGCGGCTCACCAGCCGAAAACGCCCAGATCACGCTCGGTATTTTGAATGGCGAGAAAGGCGCGAAAAGAGACGCTGTCCTTCTGAACGCCGGAGCGTCACTGTATCTTGGCGGTAAAGCGGACACTATTGGTGACGGCGTCAAACTGGCGGGCGAGCTTATCGACTCAGGTAAAGCGATGAAAGTCCTTAAGGGGCTCATTGAAGTCAGCAACCTTCCGGAGGAGAACGCATGACGGTTCTTGACGAATTGGCGGATTTCTCGCGGCAGCGTGTGTCTGAGGCCCGCGATGTTACAAGCCTTGACGTTATGAAGGAGCTTGCGCTGCAATGCGGAACAGGCGGCGGTGAAAGATTCGTTGACGCTCTGCGGAAGCCCGGCCTCAGCTTTATCTGCGAGATAAAGAAAGCCTCACCTTCCAAAGGGATAATCTCCAGTGGTTTTCCTTATCTTGACATAGCGAAGGAATACGAGTCCGCCGGCGCCGACGCCGTGTCTTGTCTCACCGAACCGCGTTGGTTCATGGGTTCTGACGAGATTTTCAAAGAAGTCCGCGCCGCTGTTTCCGTTCCAATGCTCCGCAAGGATTTTACGGTGGATGAGTACCAGATTTATGAGGCGCGAGTTATGAACGCCGACGCGGTGCTGCTTATATGCTCACTGCTTGATAAAAAGGCTCTGGAACATTATATCAATATTTGCAACACGCTGGGGCTTGCGGCTTTGGTAGAAACTCACAATGAGGATGAGATCGCGTTGGCCGTATCGGTCGGAGCCGGGATCATAGGCGTCAACAACAGGAACCTTAAAGATTTCTCTGTCGATCTGTCCAATTCATTAAGGCTCCGCGATAAAATCCCCGATGATGTAATATGCGTCGCCGAGTCCGGTGTCCGTTCTCCGTCCGATGTCGCCGCGCTTTATAAAGTCGGAGCGGACGCGGTTTTAATTGGTGAGGCGATGATGCGAGCGCGGGACAAGGGCGCGTTTTTGGCTTCCATGCGTGAGGCGGCAAGATGACACGGATCAAACTCTGTGGGCTTTCGAGGCCAACTGACATTGAGAGCGCCAATGCTCTTCTCCCCGATTACATCGGATTTGTCTTCTGTAAAAGCAGCAGGCGATATGTGGATTATCAGAAAGCCCGTGAACTCAAAAAGCTGCTCAACCCGCGTATTCTCGCCGTTGGCGTGTTCGTGGACGAGGCTCCGGGAACTGTGGCCGAAGCGCTGGACTCAGGAATTATCGACGTGGCGCAGCTCCATGGCTCCGAATCAGAGGAATATATCGGCGAACTGCGCAAGTTATCAGGCAAGCCTGTCATCAGGGCGTTCAGAATAAAAAGCGCTGATGATTTAAGCGCGGCTTATGAAAGCTCCGCCGATTATTTGCTTCTTGATTCAGGCACGGGCAGTGGCGAATCCTTTGACTGGAGTATGATAAGAAGCATCGACAGGCCGTGGTTCCTCGCCGGCGGATTGGACCCGTCGAATGTCCGGGAAGCTGTTCGTCTGCTCTCCCCTTTCGCTGTTGATGTAAGCAGCGGCATTGAAACCAACGGAGCCAAAGACCCGGAAAAAATGAAAAACTTTATCCGTGCCGTCCGCGACATGGATGAAAAGGAGAAATAATATACATGACTAATTCAAATGGACGCTTCGGTATTCATGGCGGACAGTATATCCCTGAAACGCTCATGAATGCCGTCATAGAGCTTGAGGATGCCTACAACTTTTTCAAGGACGATCCGGAGTTCAATAAGGAGCTGAGCTATCTATTTAATGAATACGCCGGCCGTCCGTCAAGGCTTTATTACGCCGAGAAAATGACAAAAGACCTCGGCGGAGCAAAGATCTATCTCAAGCGCGAGGATCTGAACCACACGGGATCGCATAAGATTAACAACGCTCTTGGGCAGGCTCTGCTCGCAAAAAAGATGGGCAAGACAAGGCTCATCGCCGAGACAGGAGCGGGTCAGCACGGCGTCGCGACTGCCACGGCAGCCGCGCTCCTCGGCATGGAGTGCGTCGTGTTTATGGGCGTCGAGGATACTGTTCGTCAGGCGCTCAATGTCTACAGGATGAAGCTTCTCGGATCTGAGGTTGTGCCGGTCAGCACCGGAACCGGGACGTTAAAAGACGCCGTTTCAGAGGCGATGCGTGAGTGGACAAGCCGCATTAGCGACACGCACTACTGTCTCGGCTCGGTTATGGGGCCCCATCCCTTCCCAACTATCGTGCGCGACTTTCAGGCGGTAATTTCACGTGAGATAAAGTCTCAGCTCGCGGAACGCGAGGGGCGGCTCCCCGACGCGGTAATCGCCTGTGTCGGCGGAGGGTCAAACGCTATGGGCAGCTTCTATCATTTTATTGACGATAAAAGCGTCCGCCTAATAGGATGCGAAGCGGCCGGTCGCGGTATTGATACATTTGAAACCGCCGCTACCATAAATACCGGTCGTCTCGGTATTTTCCATGGCATGAAGTCATACTTCTGTCAGGATGAGTATGGACAGATCGCGCCGGTATATTCCATATCCGCTGGTCTTGACTATCCGGGTGTCGGCCCCGAGCACGCGTATCTCCACGACATCGGGCGCGCGGAGTATGTTCCCATTACCGACGAGGAGGCAGTCCGCGCATTTGAGTACCTCTCAAAAATGGAGGGCATAATTCCCGCCATCGAGTCCGCGCACGCCGTAGCTTACGCTCAGAAAATTGCGCGCGAATTTGACAGCTCGCAAATTATAGTTATCACGCTCTCCGGCCGCGGCGATAAAGACTGCGCCGCAATCGCCCGATACAGAGGGGAGGATATTTATGAGTAACATCCACAAAGCATTTGAGAATGGAAAGGCTTTTATCGCTTTCATTACCTGCGGAGATCCGGATCTGGAGACTACCGCCGCGGTCGTGCGCGCAGCCGTTAAAAACGGCGCGTCGCTTATTGAGCTTGGTATCCCCTTCTCTGATCCGACAGCCGAAGGGCCTGTAATCCAGGGCGCGAATCTGCGCGCGCTCAAAGGCGGAGTCACTACGGACAAAATCTTTGAATTTGTCCGCGATTTGCGGAAGGATGTTACCGTGCCTATGGTCTTTATGACTTATGCCAACGTCGTATTTTCATATGGCGCCGATAGGTTCATCTCTACCTGCCGGAACATCGGCATGGACGGGCTTATACTTCCGGATCTGCCCTTTGAGGAGAAGGATGAATTTCAGCCTATTTGCAGGAAATATGGAATCGACCTCATATCGCTTGTCGCTCCCACGTCTGAAAACAGAATCGCCATGATAGCTAAAGAAGCGGAGGGATTCCTGTACATCGTGTCAAGCCTGGGCGTTACGGGTGTACGGTCCGAGATCAAAACCGACCTCGCGTCTATAGTGGAGGTTGTACGCCAGAATTCATCCATACCCTGTGCTATAGGCTTTGGCATATCCACACCAGAACAGGCAAAAGCCATGGCCGCGATTTCCGATGGCGCTATTGTCGGATCCGCGATAATCAAGATACTTGAAAAATACGGCAGGAACGCCGCCGAATATGTCGGCCAGTACGTCAAAAGTATGACGGAGAATATTAATTGATCCAGCGTTTATGCCGCCGCCGCGTACCGGGCGCTTACAGTCCATCCGGCACGCGGTGGCGGCGTCATGGCTATCGTGAACCGGATTGCCAAATTATCAGTTCGCTCTTCCAAAACGCTCATTTATATTGCTGTTCGCAATCAGCCCGTACTCGCTTGGACGGCGGTACGCGTTTCCCATAACTTCTGTCGCGCGGTATTCGCGAAGCGTATCAATATCAATTCCCGCCAGATAGATCCCTTCTTCTCCCGGCGCTTCCAGTATACACATATCCCTGACACCCGATTCGCCGCGCAGCCACGCAATGCCGTCAAACACCGAAGAATGGCCGTTGCAATCCGGATGTCCCGCCGGGTAGTTGCACGTCGCCACAGCGAACATATTCTCGTAAGCACGAGTACGCAGCGCCGCAAGTCGATTTATCTCCATAGGACAGGCATTTGGCGCGAGAACAATCTCCGCGCCTTTTAGCATGAGTATTCTTGCGCTCTCCGGGAACTCTCTGTCGAAGCATATCATAGCGCCGATTTTTATATTACCGATTCGCGTGTCCACATCCGCCACGTAAAACCCATCGCCCGGCGTCAGTCTGCGCTCATCGCTGAAGGCGCAGGTATGCACTTTGGAATATTTCAGCGCCCGATTGCCATTCCGGTCAAACAGAATCATGGTGTTCTTCGGCAGCGGTTCAAAAGATTCGAGGAATGTAATCCCTATAGCCATACGGAGTTCTCTGGCAAGTCTGCCAAAATCACTCACAAACTCGCTTTTATCCGAAACCGCCGCGCGCTTTAAGTCGTCAATGTTATCCGGAATATCATATCCGCTGCTCCACATCTCCGGAAACAGGGCAATATCAGCGCCCATATCGCTGGCGCGGACACAGCACTCCTTCCCTTTTTGAAGATTACCTTTCGCTGAAGTACATGGCATAATCTGCAGCAGCGCCACTCTCAAAGTTCTGTTCTTGCTCATTCCGTGCCGCCTT
>CAYQWH010000007.1:0-29673 GCA_964421265.1 uncultured Oscillospiraceae bacterium
GGATGACCGCCACATTACCGCCCGGCAGGGTCAGTATCTCCGTTATATGTCCCAGCTTCCTGCCAGTCTTAGCGTCGGTTGCCGCAAGACCGACAAGGTCATTGAGCAGGTATTCGCCCTCTTCTAACTCAATATCCTCCCGGTCAATATAGACTATCATATTTCGCAGGTTCTCCGCGTCGGCAACGCTGTCAACACCGGCAAGCTTCGCTATAACGAACCGCCCATTGACTCTCGCCCGCTCAACGTCATGCACCATTCCGCCGACGCGGACCCTCTTGAACCTGAGGAGATCCGACGGCGAGTTCGCCCATGGGTCAATTTTCACTTCTCCGCGCAGTCCATGAGTATTTATTATTTTTCCTGTTTCAATCCATTCAGTATCCATATTATATACAAAAATACAGGAGGTTTCAAGTCTTTTACCCAAAACCTCCCCCGTAATTTTTATTATTCTTTCTTGGCGTCAAGGATTTCGACGCTTACATATTTACCTTGTTTCTGCGCGGCGGAACGCATAATGGAGCGTATAGATCGCACAACCTTGCCATGCCGACCTATTATCCTGCCAATATCATCCGGAGCAACGCGCAGCTCTAAAACGATCCTGTCGCCTTCTTCACGCGTCTTGATACTTATCTCTTCCGGTGAATCCAAAAGATTCTCCGTAATATAAAGCAGAAGCTCTTCCATTGGACTTCTCCTAACTTCAATATACTCAGATGACCCCGGCGTTTTTCAGAAGCCGTCTGACTGTATCGGTAGGCTGCGCTCCGTTCTGTATCCATTTCCGCGCTTTATCGCCGTCTACCTTTACCGCCACGGGTTCAGCCAGGGGATCGTATGTCCCAATTTCCTCAATAAAACGCCCGTCGCGAGGGAACCGCGAATCCGCCACGACGATCCTGTAAAAAGGCGTTTTCTTTGCGCCCATCCTGCGAAGTCTGATTTTTACCATTATACTAAAACCTCCACAATAAATCTGTTAATGTTTATGTCAAATATCTGGTTAAGGAAACACAGGTCAGATCCTGGTACGCGGCACGGAAGGCGGATTTTCTGCGCGGCACGGCAAAAAACGCGGAGAGCCATTCGCGCTTCAAGCCTTTTATACCACCGGCATAAAAACGCCTTCTGACTGCCTACGTGGATTTAATCTGGGTTTTCTTAGATATAAGAACGCTAAAATCCCATGAAACCGCCATTTCGTCCGCGCTTGCCGCCGAACATCGCCGGCAGACGTCCTTTCGACAACTGCCGCGCCATCTGCCGCAGCTGCTCATACTGTTTTATAAGACGGTTAATGTCCACCACGTCCGTTCCCGAACCGGCGGCTATGCGCCTCTTGCGGCTGGAGTTGAGTATTGACGGGTTTTCCCGTTCGCCGGGCGTCATAGAGAGTATAATCGCCTCTGTCTTAGATAAGATTTTCTCGTCAATCTTCGCTCCGGACAGCGCCTTGCCGGCAGCTCCCGGGAGCATTGACGCGATGTCGTTCACACCGCCCATATTTTTGAGCTGCTGTAGCTGATCGTAGTAGTCGTTCAAAGTGAACGCGTTCTTCTTCATGCGCTCCGCAAGCTCACGGGTTTTCTTCTCATCAAAGCTCTGTTCGGCTTTCTCAATAAGCGTCAGCATATCGCCCATGCCCAGAATACGCGACGCCATGCGATCGGGGTGGAACGGTTCAATGGCGTCAAGCTTCTCGCCTGTGCCACAGAATTTGATAGGCTTGCCGGTAATAGCCTTGACGGAAAGCGCCGCGCCGCCTCTCGCGTCACCGTCAAGCTTCGTCAGCATGACGCCTGTTATATCCAACGCTTCGTCAAACGCTGACGCGGCGTTGACCGCGTCCTGACCTGTCATCGCGTCCACAACAAGCAAAATCTCGTCAGGATTTACCTCCGCTTTAATATTCCGCAGCTCGTCCATGAGCTCTTCATCAATGTGAAGTCTCCCCGCGGTATCAAGGATAACCACGTCATACCCGTTTTGCTTCGCGTGATTTATGGCGGATTTAGCGATAACTACGGGATTCTCCGTGCCCATCTGGAACACCGGAATGTTGAGCTGCGCGCCTACGGTTTCCAACTGCTTAATAGCGGCGGGCCTGTAAATATCGCAGGCCGCCAGCATGGGACGCTTTGAATTCTGCTTTCGGAGGAGCGCCGCAAGCTTCGCGCCATTAGTTGTTTTGCCCGCGCCCTGAAGACCTACTAACATCACTACCGTCAAGCCCTTTGATGATATATTGAGCTTGGACGCGGAGCCGCCCATAAGGGCGATAAGCTCCTCGTTTACAATCTTAATGACCATCTGAGCCGGGGTCAGACTCTCTAAAACATCCGTTCCCACAGCTCTCGCGCTGACGGTTTTAATAAAGTCTTTAACGACCTTGTAGCTGACGTCCGCCTCCAGCAGCGCGACGCGCACCTCGCGCATAGCGTCCTTTATGTCAGCTTCCGTCAGCCTGCCCTTGCCGCGAAGCCTTTTAAAGGCGGCGTTCAGCTTCTCTGATAATGACTCAAATGCCATACCTAAACCTCAAACCTTTCAAGTCCCGCGCAAAGCTCCTCGGCGAGAGCCTTTGCCTTACCCGCCGGCAGCTCCCGCGAAAGCTCCGCCGCTGTCTTTTCCAGCGCGTTCAGCTCACGCCGCGCCCTGTTGGATTTCGCAATCAGTCCCAGCTTCTCTTCGCAATTCCGCAATGACTTCTCCGCGTGGCTAAGCGCGTCGTGTACACCCTGCTTCGTTATACCGGCGTTCTCGGATATTTCACTGAGCGTCAGGTCCTCGTTATAATAAAGATCAAAATACTTACGCTGTTTATCCGTGAGCATTTCACCGTAGACGTCGAAGAGGAGGACAAGCTCCAAAGTTTTATTGTCCAGCGGAATCCCTCCCTGTGAAGTTAAGATACTTTACAGAGTATAAACCATTTTTACCTGTTTGTCAAGAGGAAATTTTAATTTTTACCGTTTTTTAAAGATATTATAACAAGCGCCAATTATGTCAGCTTATCAAGCAAACGCCACCACATCGGCACAAGCGGCGCGGCAAGGCGGGCATTCACTGCTCGCCTTGCCGCTTCCGTTTACTCCTCCGTGTCGGAAACGCGCGGATTATTTTAATACGGCGCCTCACATAAGCGGCGCTATAATTTTTAATATTACGCCGGCGATTCGTGTCAACAGCTTTTCGCGCTTCACGTCGGCCAATGTAATCTCGTGCGAAAGAGCCTGAGTGTCGGCGAAATCGCGTTTTATATCGCGGATGGCATCGGCCTTATAGATCAGAGCGGCGCACTCGAAATGGTGGTAGAGGCTGCGATAGTCAAGGTTTATGGTTCCGACAACGGCCAGATCATCGTCGCAGAGGAACTGCTTCGCGTGGATAAATCCGGGAGTGTACTCAAATATTCTGACTCCGGCGTTCAGGAGGTCCCGGTAATGGGTTTTCGCTAAAGCTGAAGCGTATTTTTTATCTTGAATGTAGGGGAGGATAAGCCTTATGTCCAATCCGCGCTGCGCGGCAAATTTTATCGAGGTCAACGTATTGTTGTCGAGTATGAGATAGGGCGTCATAATGTAGACATATTCTTTCGCGCTGTTCAGAATATGGTTGTACACAGACTCGGCTACAAGCTCGTTGTCAAGGGGACTGTCGCCGTAAGGGATGACAACGCCATGTGCTGAGACGCGCACGTCCTCTGGCGGCGGCAGATATTTAGCGTATTCCGCGTCTCGCGGGCTGCCGTACCAGAGCTGCAGGAACATACAGGTGAAGCTCCGCACAGCCTCACCGCGCACCAGTATCCCCGTGTCCTTCCAGTGACCGTATGGCTTGTATTCGTTGATGTACTCATCGGCCAGGTTGATGCCGCCGGTGAATGCCACCTTCCCGTCGATAACGGTAATTTTTCTGTGGTCGCGGTTGTTGTATGTGGTAGTCACAAACGGGCGAAAGGGCGCAAACATTTTGCACTGGATCCCCATTTTGCGGATTCTCTCCGGGTAGCCATATGGCAGATTGGTAAAGGCGCAGGTGCCGTCATACATGAAGCGCACCTCTACGCCGCTTGCCGCTTTTCTCTCCAGAATTTCGAGCACAGCATCCCACATCTTGCCTTCGGCCACGATAAAATATTCCATAAATATGAACTTTTCCGCTTTTTCCAGCTCTTCAAGCATCGAGCTGAGCATATCCTCGCCCACAGGGAAATAATTCACGTCAGTCCCGGAGTACGCGTCGAACCCCGCTTTTGACAGATATTCCGCGAGATTATAGAGCGACCGGTCCTCTTCTTTGAGATGTTCCGTAACAGCCTGGTCATGTGTTCGGTAACTCGCCGACTCATTCTGCGCTTCTTCAATCATCTTCTGTTCCAGACGGTGACCTAAATCAAGTTTAATAAAAAAGTACAGGAATGTACCGAAGAATGGGAATATGGCGATGATTACGCACCATGTAAGTTTCACAGTGGGGTCGTGTGAGCTGTTGAGAAGATATATGAGCATTACAATCTTCAGGATTACGGTGCCGCTGGAATACAGGCTGAAATACTTGTACAGCCAGAAGTAACCCAGCAGGTGCAGCGCTATATCAACAGCCATCATCAGCACAATAATACCGGTGCGCCCCATTACTATATGCGCAAATCCACGTTTGCCTTTTTTGCTGATTTTCTTTAATACTTTATTGTTGTTCACGGGTTCGCTGGCCATAGCCGTGATGTTCTCCTTTCAACGGGCTTTATATACATTATATTATATCATATTTTGACATCGCTGAAGTTAAATTAGTGAAAATTCTGTCCTGAAGAGATTCCTGCCGGTGAAACCAGTCTCGGTTCGGTTCCCGCGCGCGACCCCTGCTTGTGAGAACGGGACTTAAAGTTTTGAGCGCCACCCATTCTGGGCAGCGCTCAAGCGAATATGTACAGTACACAGTATAATGGTTTTATCAGGTACTCGCCGGTGTTCCGTCGGCATATCCGCAGCTGTTGTCGCGGCATCGGAAAGCCATCAAGTGCCTTCTATGAAACCTATTATACACCAGTTTTGTAAAAAGTCAAGAAGAATTTTAATATTTTTCTTTATGGTTTTGTTAAGAATGACGGCAAAAATAGTATTGAAAAATGGTGAACCTTATAGAAAAATCTGGTATAGTGTATATTATGGCGGATAGAAGAAATTATTGGAGGCGCAAAAATGACACTTACGGAAAAGTCACAGCAGATTCTTGAGCTTCCTTCGGTTTTGGAGATGCTCGCGGAGGAGTGCGTGAGTGATGGGGCGAAGGACGCGGCGCGCGCGCTCCGCCCGAGTGCGGACATAGAGACGGTACGGGTGCTCCAGAAAGAGACAACGGACGCGAAAGCGATGATGGTTCTGAACGGCAGTCCATCGTTCTCAAGCGTAAAATCAGTAGGAGGCGCGCTGCGCCGCGCCGTAGCGGGAGGTATGCTGAATACCCGCGAGCTGCTGGACATCGCGGGGGTTCTCCGTTCCGCCAGAGGCGCGGCCGCTTACGCTGACGGGAACAACATGGAAACAGGCGCGGTCGGGTACCTGTTTTCATCACTTCGCGGTAATAAATATCTTGAGGAGAAGATTACCAATTCCATAATAGGCGATAATGAGATAGCGGACTCGGCAAGTTCGGAACTTGCTGACATTAGGCGTTCCATGCGGACGGCTGGAGAGAAGGTACGACAGGCGCTTCAGAAGATAATAACATCACCTGCGTACCAGAAGGCGCTGCAGGAACCGATCATAACGGTCAAGAACGGCAGATATGTGGTGCCGGTGAAAGCTGATCACAAGAGCGCTGTCCCCGGGCTGACCCACGATGTCTCCACGTCCGGCGCTACACTGTTTATAGAGCCGATGAGCGCTGTGAAAGCGAATAATGAGATACGGGAGCTGCTGGCGAGGGAGGAACGGGAGATAGACCGTATTCTGAGAGAACTTTCCGCGGAGGCGGCGGATTTCTCCGACAATATCCTGCTGGACTATAACGTGCTCGTGAAACTGGATCTTATTTTCGCTAAGGCGAAGCTTTCATACAGGCTCAACGCTGTGGAGCCGGTGCTTACGGAAAATGGGGAGACGATGCTTAAAAAAGCCCGCCACCCGCTCCTTAAAGCGGATAAGGCCGTACCGATAGACATAGGTATCGGCGGATTATTTGATACGCTGGTCATAACAGGGCCTAACACCGGAGGAAAGACAGTGAGCATAAAGACGCTGGGGCTGATGAGCCTGATGGCGCAGTGCGGCCTGCACATTCCGGTCGGCGAGGAGAGCCATATCGCGCTGTTCGAGAACGTGTTGGCGGATATAGGTGACGAACAGTCCATTGAGCAGTCGCTGTCAACTTTTTCCTCACATATGACGAACATCGCCGGCATATTGAAAGAGTGTAATGAGGGGACGCTTGTGCTGTTTGACGAGCTTGGTGCGGGGACGGATCCGACGGAGGGCGCGGCTCTTGCCGTCGCGATAATTGAGTATGTCCGTGGTCTTGGCGCGAAAGTCGCCGCGACGACGCACTACGCGGAGCTTAAGATTTACGCCATGACCACCGCGCACGTCCAGAACGCCTCCTGTGAGTTTGACGTAGAGACGCTGAAGCCCACGTATCGTCTCCTGATGGGCATACCCGGCAAGTCCAACGCGTTTGCCATATCCGAGCGGCTCGGCATACCGAATGAGATCATAGAGGACGCGAGAGCGCGAATGGATGCGGGGGATAAGGACTTTGAGGAGGCGCTGACGCTCCTTGAGCGCGAAAGGAGAGAAGCGGAAGAGAGGAGCGTTGAGACTACAAGGCTTTTACGGAAAGCTCAGGAGGAAGCTGAGGAGGCGCGGCATACGCGCCAGAAGGCGGAGGAGGAACGGCTCAAATTCACCAAAAACGCGAGATATGAGGCGGAACGCATCATCAGCGACGCGAGACGGGCGGCTGACAGCACGTTCCGGGAAATGGACAAAATGCGAAGAGAGGCGGAGGCAAACGCCGATTTACAGAGGATAAACGAAGCTAAGAGTGAGCTTCACCGGACGCTGAATGAGGCGGAGGCGAAGCTGATTCCGGACGCGGTCGAGACCCCGGAACAGCCTGCGGCCGGGCGCCCTGCGGTGCCGGGGGATGTAGTGGAGCTGCTGTCTATAGGGACGAAGGCGAACGTTATTTCGGTGTCGCAGGACGGGACGCTGGAGCTTCAGGCGGGCATACTGAAGGTCACGGCAAAGCAGGATGAGGTGCGGGTGATTGAGGGCGCGCGCGTACAGTATGAAAAGCCAAAGGTGTCCGTTTCCACGCCGACGTCATCGGGCAGCGCCAAGTCAGAGGTGGATCTGCGCGGCATGACGGCGACAGAGGCCGTGACGACGGTGGAACGGTTCATAGACACCTGCTCCATGCGCCATATACAGACGGTGACAATAATCCACGGCAAGGGCACTGGCGTTTTGCGCAGCGCCGTACAGCAGGCGCTGCGCAGGAACAAGCAGGTCAAATCTTTCAGATTGGGAAGATTCGGAGAGGGCGAAACGGGCGTGACTATTGCTGAATTGCGTTGAAAATACAGACAAGTCAGCCGTTATTGTCAAAATGTTATAATAAAATGCTGTATTTCTGCGGTATATTCGACATATTGATTTATTGACGATTTAGCCGTACTTTGTTAAAATAGATGTATTAACCATAAGCAGTTGTACTGCGTTTATAATTCAGTGTACGTTAAATTTATAGGAGGGGCAAATATGTTTGTAAAAGAAGTAGTTGTCATGAACCAGGTCGGCCTCCGCGCCAGACCGGCAACGTTTTTTACCCAGAAAGCAAATGAGTTCAAGTGTAGTGTGTGGATTGAAAAGGAAGAGCGCCGCGTAAACGCGAAGAGTCTTCTTGGAGTGCTTTCTCTTGGCATTATCAAGGGGATGACCATTAACATTGTGGCGGACGGGAAGGATGAGGAACAGGCTGTAGAGACGCTTTGCGAGTTAATCTCCCGTGACTTTGCCGAGTAACAATGGCATACTGGTGCTGCATTCAGTTCCGGATGGACGTAAAGCTTAGAACTTTTTTGGTTGCAGTTTGCCGGAACTGAATGCGGTTTGGGCTCTGTTAGTGAGAAAACGAAAAAGCTCTTTTGCCCACTACGGTCTGTTTCAATGAAACAGACCGTTTTCCTGTTACGCGTTGGACCGCCGGTTAATCCAAAAGCACCCCGTCTATGGCGCCGGAGAAAACGGACACGTTATGACGCGGAAACAAATCGAAAATCAATTTCACGCAATTATGTTGACAAAACGCTCTGCTTACGGTAAAATAGTTCCGATGAAGGGAAAAACGGCGCGCGGCTGTCGCGGATGGCGGTTAATGCTGTTTTAGCGCTGTAGCTACGCGCGCGGCGCGTTACGCCGTTTTATAGGTTCTTTACGTGCCTTAGGCGCTATGTATAGCTTTTTAAAAAGGTCTGGTACGAAGTGGATATACTCGCGGTAATACGCGCGGAAGAAGGGGAAAATATATGCTGGAAGAGCTGCGGGAGAAAGCGCTGGCGCTCCCGCTAAAGCCGGGCGTCTATATTATGCAGAACTCAGCGGGAGAGGTAATATACGTTGGCAAGGCAAAAGCGCTGAAAAACCGTGTCAGCAGCTATTTTCACGGTTCGCATAACAATAAGACAGAGGCGATGATCTCAAACATTTCCGATTTCTCCGTAATAATCGCGGCATCTGAGTTTGAAGCGCTCCTGCTGGAGAACTCGCTGATAAAGCACTACGCCCCAAAATATAATATTTTGCTGAAGGACGACAAGGGCTATCCCTTTGTGCGGCTTGACTTGAAGAACGATTACCCGAGATTTTCGATAACGTCAAAACGCGCCGAGGATGGCGCGGAGTACTTTGGCCCATACGGAACGAAAGGCGCGACGAAATCCGCTATCGAGGCCATATGCAAATGTCTGAAGCTCCCGACCTGCGGGAAAGTGTTTCCTAAGGACTTTGGGAAGGAGAGGCCCTGTCTCAATTACCATATGGGCGTCTGTGACGCATGGTGCCGTGGAGTGCTGACAAAAGAGGAGTACGGCACGGCGATTAACCGCGCTGTAATGCTGCTTCGCGGGAAGGGCAAGGAGCTGACGGAGGAGCTTCAGAGCCAGATGGAGAACGCGGCGGAGAACCTGAAGTTTGAGGAGGCTGCGGAGCTGCGGGACATGATACGCTCAATTGCCGCTCTGGAAAAGAAGCAGTATGTTCTGCTGCGCGGTTCGTCGGATACGGACGCGATAGGGTTCTTTGCCGGCGAGGTCAAGTGCTGCTTCGCCGTGCTCCATTATATCCAGGGGCAGCTCTTGGGCAAGGATATTGAAATGCTCAACAATCCGTTACTTGACGTGGACAGTCAGGAGACGCTTTCCGTACTTGTCAGGCAATATTACGGCGGCAGGGAGGGCGCGCCTGAGACCGTGCTGCTGCCGGACGACACAGGCGACGTGGAAGAGCTTACGCGGTACCTGACCCAGGAGGCGGGGCACAGCGTGCGCGTGACCGTCCCGCAGAGAGGCAAACTGCGGGAGTTTATCACTGCTGCGCAGGACAACGCCAGGGAAGAGGTCGAGAGGAGAACCTCAAAGGAAGAGAGAATATCGAAGACGGCGCTGTGGCTGCGCGACGCGCTGAAGCTGCCGACGGTGCCGGAACGGGTGGAATCGTTCGACATATCAAATACAGGCTCTGATGACATCGTGGCTTCCATGGTCGTGTTCTATAATGGCAGACCCTTGAAGCGCGAATATAAGAAGTTCAAAATGAAGACGATAGAGGGGACGGATGATTACGGTTCCATGCGTGAGGCGGTGGGACGCAGGTTCAGACGGTACACGGAAGGGGACAAGAGCTTTTCTGAGCTGCCCGATCTTCTCCTTATAGACGGCGGAGCGGCTCACGCGTCTGCGGCGAAAGAGGCCATGGAGAGCACAGGCGTGTCCGTACCGGTGTTCGGGATGGTTAAGGATGACAGGCACAGGACCCGCGCCCTTGTGACTCCGGACGGTCAGGAGATAGGCATAGCGGCGTTCCCGGCGGTGTTTTCATTTATCGGCAATATACAGGAGGAGACACATCATTTTGCCATAGAGTACCATCACGCGCTGAGGTCAAAAAGGGTGCAGGCGTCGGCTCTTGACGGGATAGCGGGCGTCGGCGAAAAGCGCAAGGCGGCTTTACTCAAGCAGTTCAAAAGCATCAAGGCCATAAAAGAGGCAAGCGTTGAGGAATTGAGCAAGGTAGTGCCGAAGAATACGGCAAACGCGATTTATTTGCAGTTTCATACCAAGACCTGATAAAAGCCTTACTGGGCAAAGCCCGTTAAGTTCCACATGACACGGCGCGCGCGGCACGCGGATCCTTGATAAGGCGTTTAGCCCGGGAGCCGTTTTATGAGTGAGAGCGAGAGGAGAGACGATATGCGAGTTATAACAGGCGAGGCGCGGGGCAGGAAGCTCGTGGAGCCTGAGGGGATGGATATTCGGCCAACAACGGATAAGGTAAAGGAGGCAATGTTTAATATAATCCAGTTTTCCGTGCCCGGTTCCCGGGTGCTGGATCTGTTTGCCGGCACGGGGCAGCTTGGCATAGAGGCGCTGAGCCGCGGCGCGGATTCGGCTGTGTTCGTAGACCAGTCCCGCGAAGCGAACGCGCTCATAGAGAGGAACCTGCTGCTGACGGGCTTCGCGAATAAAGCGCGGCTTGCAAGGACGGATTCACTTCTGTACCTGAAGAGCGGTGAACAGTTTGATATTGTGTTCCTTGACCCGCCGTATAAATCCGAGATGCTGGAAAAAGCGATGAAAATGGTGGAAACGTTTGACATATTGCACGAAGGTGGTATAATGATCTGCGAGAGCGACTCAAAGAAAAATCTCCCGGAGCCAGAAAGTCCACGTTATAGTGTGCGAGAGTACAGATATGGGCGAGTGAAGCTCACAACCTGGACAAAGACGGCAAGCTTGAGCGCGTGATAGAAGGGAGCAGTATTATGAAAACAGCAATATATCCGGGGAGTTTTGACCCTATAACATTGGGGCACCTGAATATTATAAAACGAGCGTCACGGATCTTTGACAAGGTTTGCGTATGTGTAGCGGTCAACTCCGCAAAGCGGCCGACTTTCTCAACGCGGGAGCGTGTAGACTTCATAAAGCGCGTTACTGTAAAATACGGGAACGTGGAGGTCGCCTCCTGTAACGGACTTTTAGTGGATTTTGCCAGAGAAATAGACGCGGGGTTTATTATCAAGGGGCTAAGAGCCGTTTCCGATTTCGAGATGGAGTTTCAAATCGCGCTTTTGAACAAAAAACTCGCTCCTGAGATAGAAACGGTATTCCTGACAGCAGACGAGAAATACACATATCTCTCTTCTACTATCGCGAGGGAGATGGCCACATATAACGCGGATGTTACAAATATAGTACCGAGGGAAATAAGAGAGGATGTACTTGAGCGTTTGAGCCAGAAAATATAACAGTGCGCGGGAGGAGATAAGATATGGAGAACAACGTTCAGGAACTGATAGATATGCTTTATAATATGGTAACGGAAGCATGGGGTGTTCCGCTGGGGTCTGAGAAGTGTGTTATAGAGCGGGACAAAGTGTTGAGTCTGCTGGACGAGATAAAGGCGCAGCTACCAAGGGAACTTGCGGACGCGAAACGGCTTGTCGCCACGCGGACTGAGTACGTGGGTAACGCGAAGCGTGAAGCTGAGGCCATGATGGATGTGGCGAAGAAGCGCGTAGAGCAGATGGTGGACAGGGAGGCCGTGGTTCGTGAGGCGCGGGCGAAAGCGAACAGCATAGTCGCCACGGCGGAAAGCAAGTCCAACGAGCTGCGCAGAGTCGCCAACGACTACGCGGATGACGCGCTCAGACGCACGGAGGAGGCTATCAGCGAGGCGATGAACGAGGTCAGACAGGCAAGGTCGCGGTTCAGGAGCGTCACCGCGTCGACAAATCAGCAACAGCAGCAGAACAAACGACAGGGAATAATTCCCGAGGACGAGCTTTAATAATACGCATAATTATGGTAAACAGCATTCGCGATGCGGTTTACCATAAAATTTAATTCCTTCCTGTCAATGGGAGGAATTTAATTTTTCCACACACTCCAACAGTTTTACACAGTTATCAACAAAAAACTCCACAGGTAATAATAAAAAAGGTGAAATAAAAAGATATGAAACCACAATTTTCCCCTTGCAATTTCCGGGATGGGAATTTATAATAGTATTATTCGGGTGGGGGAAAGTGGAGCAAAGTGGAGCTTATTCCGTGGAAGTGAGGTGATGAGAAGATGACCGGCGTTTACAGACATTCATTGGATTCAAAAGGTCGTCTTTTTATCCCTGTAAAGCTTCGGGAAGAACTTGGGAACGTATTTTACGTCACGATTTCAACGGAGGCGTGTCTCTCGGTCTACTCTGATGATGGATGGGAGGCGCTCATGGCGAAGATTCGTGAATTACCGAGGGTGAAGCAGAAGATGATGCGTCCGCTCTTTTCCCACGCGGCCAAATGTGAGCTGGACAGTCAGGGCAGGATTCTCCTGCCGCAGGCGTTGAGAGATTACGCGGGGCTTACAAAGAATGTGGCGGTCGTAGGAGCCGGAGATACCGCTGAGCTTTGGGATGAGGATCGCTGGAATGAGGTTGACGCGGCTGAGACTACGCCGGAAAATCTGGCCGGAGTCTTCACGGAGCTTGACTTTTAATGGGCGGCGCGCATATTCCGGTTCTGCTTCGGGAGTGTATAGAGGGTCTGAACATCAGGCCGGATGGTACTTATATTGACGGTACCCTCGGACGCGGCGGGCACGCTGAAAAGATTGCCGAAAAGCTTGTGACAGGCAGACTGGTTGGAATGGACTGCGACGAAACGGCCATACGTGAGGCGGGTGAGAGGTTAAGCCCATTCGCCGGACACGTGACGCTTGTAAAAGCGAATTTCCGTGACATATCAGGCGTCCTGGATGGATTGGGTATTAAAAAGGTCGATGGGATGCTTTTCGACCTGGGAGTATCCTCCCCGCAGCTGGACGATGAAGAACGGGGATTTTCATACAAGGCTGATGCCCCGCTTGACATGAGGATGGACAGGTCGTCAGAACTCACGGCCTATGAAATCGTCAACAGATGGCCCGTGAAGGAAATTCGCAGGATACTTTACGAATACGGCGAGGAGAGGAACGCGGATCGGATAGCCGCCGCTATTGACAGGAGAAGGCGCGTTGAACCTGTCAAGACAACCTTGGAGCTTGCTGAAATCGTCCGCAAGGCTCAGCCGCCGGCGGCGCTGCGCGAGAAACAGCATCCGGCGAAGCGTACATTTCAGGCGATCAGGATCGCGGTGAACGATGAGCTTTCGGCGCTGTCTGAGATGCTGCCGGAGGCAATGGACAGGCTGAGTTCGGGTGGCAGACTTTGTGTCATAAGTTTTCACTCATTAGAGGACAGGATAGTTAAAGGCGCGATACGATCAAAGGAAAATGGGTGCACCTGTCCGCCGGGATTTCCTGTTTGCGTGTGCGGGTTCACAAAGACCATGCGGTCGGTAACTAAAAAGCCCGTGGTTCCATCGGAAGAAGAGATAATACAGAATCCGCGTTCAAGGAGCGCGAAGCTGAGAATAGCGGAACATATATAGCGACCGATGCTGACGATGTTAATAATATCGTCAACAGTAATAAGCTGATTCCACGCATTCAGGCGCGGGGCTGATGTTCGCTCCGTTAAGAATATGCCACGGAATAGAAGCGTTTAGAGAACAGGGAACGTGTAAGACATTAAGATAAATATAATAATTTCGTGGCTGTTCCTGAGAGGAGGAAAAAATACACATGGCCTCATTGAATTCAGAAGTGAAATACGCGGACGCGGTTTACGGGAACCTCGCGTATGAATACGGATCCACAGCTGAACGATACGCGACTCCTGACGAAGTTGTAGCGGAACCTGAACGCGGGGAGAAAGTCCGTAAAAAAGTCAGGATCCGGGTAAAGGCCAAAGAGAAGGTAAGCACGTCCTTTGGAGTGCCCGCTCTCGGCATAATCGGCAGCATCGTAGTAGCGGCAGTGGCGGTTCTGGTACTGCTGAGCTATGTGGAGCTGACTGAGCTGTCCGCTAACAGATCGGATCTTGAGAGCCAGTTGTCGTCACTGAACGAACAGAACGCGAAGCTCACCATACAGTATGAGAGCACATTCAATCTGAGTGACATTGAGGACTACGCCATTAACGTTTTGGGGATGTCGAGACTCACCGATGGAGATACCACGATTATTACTATGGATAAGTACGACCACGCGGAGATATTGAACGAGGACGACTCAAGCAGTGGTTTTTGGGATTTTGTGACGGATACCGTCGATACAATTTTGGAATTTTTCTCCTGACCGTGAGTACAGTAGAAGTGCGGAGAGTTGCGGAGCGGTTATTTTATAACCGCGATCGGCGAGGAAACGAAGATTTCCGCCGCACGGTAAATGGCGGATACCCTGCCGTTTACCATGCTCATTGAAGTGAAGAGAACAGGTGATTATATTGCGAAGGAGGGAAGCAATGTGGCATCTTCCGGCGCGTCCCGCAGTCAAAGAACTAACAGAGTGATTCTTGGCCGCACACTTGTACTGATGCTTGTGTGCGGCATATTAGCTTTTTCCATTCTGACAGCGAGACTGTATAAGCTGATGATAACAGACCATGACTTTTACACGGAAAAAGCGGTGAACCAGCAGACGCGCTCTACGTCCGTATCCGCGAACCGTGGGGCGATATACGACTCCGGCGGAAACGTTCTCGCCATGAGCGCAACCGCTTATACTGTTTTCATTTCGCCTTATGAGATCAATTACTACTACAACGACGAGAGCACAGACTATGGCGATGATCCGGAACTTATAGCGAGAAAATTATCCGAGATTCTGGACGTAAGCTATGAGTCCGTGATGGAGAAGATGCAGGACACCACGTCATGGTATAAGACGATAGCCACAAAGATAGAAGACGATAAGGCGTCTGAGGTACGTGAGTTCAAGAAGGAATACAATATAATAGGTGTCCATGTGGAGAATGATTCAAAACGATACTATCCATATGGATCGCTTGCCTGCCATATAATAGGGTTTGTCGGAACTGACAATTACGGTCTTGAGGGCATTGAGTCAGTTTACAACGACTACCTCGAGGGGACAGACGGGAGCATTGTCCGTCTGACGACATCCAACGGTACGCAGATGCTGTTTGAGAACTATGAGAATTATAATGACGCGGTGGACGGCGCGGATCTAACATTGACACTGGATGTGAATATCCAGAACATCGCTGAAAAGTACCTTGAACAGGCGATGAATAATAATTATATCCAGACCGGCGGCTGCTGTATCATAATGAACGTAAAAACCGGCGCGATACTCGCGCTGGCGAACGCAAACGAGTATGACATCAATGAGCCTTGGACCGTGAGCGCGGACGTACAGTCGGAGCTTGACCTGATAACGGACAGCAGCGAGAAGAGCAGCGCGCTGGAGGCGGCACAGCTTGCGCAATGGAGAAGCATGGCCCTGTCGGATACCTATGAGCCTGGCTCCGTTTTTAAGATAATCACCCTGGCTATAGGTCTGGAGGAAGGCGTGACGAGCGAGAACAGCACATACTACTGCGGCGGTTCGCGTGACGACATCCCCGGGAGAACTGTACCGCTGAACTGCTGGAAAACCGCGGGACATGGTATGCAGACGCTTCGTGAAGCGGCAATGCACTCATGCAACATAGCGTTTTCGTCAATAGGTATGGCTATAGGCGGCGACAGGTACTATGACTACATTGACGCGTTTGGACTGCGTGACAAAACGGGCATTGACCTGCCGGGAGAGGCTAAGGGACAGTGGTGGGAGCGCGAGGACTTCAACAAGTCCTACAACCAGTCGTCACTGACGTCAGCCTCGTTCGGACAGACTTTCCAGGTTACGCCGATACAGATGATAACCGCGGTAGCGGCGACTGTAAATGGCGGTAATCTTATGGAACCGTACCTTGTCAGCCAGATTACTGACTCAACCGGCGAGATAATATATAATAAAGAGCCGACGGTTGTGCGCCAGGTGATAAGCGAAGAGACGAGCGCGACGGTATGTTCTATTTTAGAGTCTGTCGTGTGCGATGAGGGCGGCACCGGTTCAAACGCCTATGTAGCGGGGTACCGCGTGGGCGGGAAGACCGGAACGACCACTAAGACGTCCAAGGAAGTCGAGACAGGCGTAAGAGAATACATGGTATCCTTCTGCGGTATAGCGCCTATGGATGATCCGGAGATCGCCGTGCTGCTGGTTCTTGATAACCCGCTGCCGCAAAGCGAGACGGGAATATACGTGGGCGGCGGACAGATGGCGGCGCCATATGTTGGAAAAATAATCGGAGAGGTTCTGCCATATCTTGGAGTGGATCCTGTGTATACCGAAGAGGAGATGGCGCGAGTCGATGTTCGGGTTCCGAGATTTATCGGCGCGAGCGTCGCTGAGGCCAGAGAAAACGCTGAGAGCCTGGGACTTGAGGTTCGCGTGGTAGGTGATGGAGATACCGTTACGGCGCAGCTGCCATCATCGAGCGCCGAGATCGCTACAGGCAGCCAGATTATTCTCTACGCGGACGCGGAACGGAACAGCGAACTGGTGGAAGTTCCAAATATAATCGGATATACGGTAGACGAGGCAAGGGAAAGTCTGCGAGAAGCGGGCCTGTTCATGAAAACGTCAGGCGCGCCAACGACAAGCAGCGGCGTAGTAGTTTCCATTCAGTCCATTGCCGGCGGCGAGACGACTGCCTATGGAACGATCATTGAGGTGACGCTGGTCGATAAGAATAACTTGGGCGAAACGTCGGCGTATTTCGGATAGATTAAAATACTATTTTACTACAAAACTTACATAATGTCACGTGTTTTCGTGAAGTTTCTTTAAAATTATTTGTCCGGTTCCCTTCCGCCCGCTGCTGCCGGGAGGGGGAACCGGCAAGAGAATAGCGGGTGAATTGATGAGGCTTGAGGAATTGCTGAAAGGCGTGGAGATAAAAGAGCTGAGAGCGGATCCGATGACGGAAGTGCAAAACATATGCAACGACTCACGAAGAGTGGGAGCCGGCAGCCTTTTTGTAGCGGAACGAGGGTACGCGACGGATGGGCACCGGTTCATACCGTCCGCTGTGGCGGCGGGGGCGTCGGTCGTGGTGTGCGAGGACGCGTTCGACGGCTCCTGCGTTGTGGTGGACAATTCACGCCGCGCGTGCGCGCAGATTGCGGCTAATTACTATGGGAACCCTGCTAACAGGTTCCAGATTATAGGCGTGACCGGTACAAATGGCAAGACAACGGTTACGAATCTGGTAAAGCAGCTTATAGAGAGGATAACGGGCAAAAAAGTCGGCTTGATTGGCACAAACAGAAATATGATAGGCGACCTGGAATTAGAAACAGAGCGCACGACACCGGATTCAATAGAGCTTCAGGAGCTTTTCGGACGTATGGCCGACGCCGGGTGCGCCTATGTGACTATGGAAGTTTCTTCCCACGCGCTGTATCTTGACAGGGTTTATGGCGTTCCGTTCAGCGTAGGCGTTTTTACCAATTTGACTGAGGACCATCTGGATTTCCACGGGACAATGGAAGCGTATGCCGAGGCGAAGAGCAGACTGTTCAGCAGCTGCGAGAAAGCTGTTATAAATATAGACGACCCGTGGGCAAAGCTTATGCTTGGCGCCGCGAGGAATGTGCTCACGTTTTCCATAGACACGGATTCCGGGGAGCTTAAGGCGAGGAATATCCATCTGCTGCAGGACAGCGTTACGTTTGACGCGGTAATGGATGAGCGCTGTTATCCTTGCCGATTGGCGATACCGGGAAAGTTCTCGGTGTACAACGCGCTAACGGCCATGGGGGTTATGCTGTGTCTGGGAGCAAGCCCGGAAGAGGTCAGCGAAGCGATGCGGTACTGCGAGGGCGTCAAGGGCAGAGCTGAGGTGGTGCCGACGGGACGTGATTTCACGGTGCTCATAGATTACGCCCACTCGCCGGACGCGCTTGAGAATATATTGGATACGGTAAACGGCTTTGCCCACGGAAGGGTCATTATCGTGTTTGGCTGCGGCGGAGACAGAGAGCGGGAAAAACGTCCCATAATGGGACGGATAGCGGTGGAGAAATCGGATGTGGCAATCGTTACTTCGGATAATCCCCGTACAGAGGAGCCTATGGCGATAATTGAGGACATAGTTAGCGGGATACCAAAGCGCGCCCGCGCCGCGTGGGAAGTAATTGAGAACCGTCGGGAGGCTATAGCGAGAGCCATATCAGAAGCGCGAGGTGGGGATGTTATAATTCTTGCCGGTAAGGGTCATGAGACATATCAGATAATTGGTCGGGAGAAGCGTCATTTTGACGAGAGAGAGATTGTCCGTGAGAGCCTTGCAAAATTGTGATTGAATGGATGTGAGCACAAATGATTGTCGATCTGCTCTGGGCGTTTGTTGGATCATTTCTTGTAACTGTAGGTATGGGAATATGGCTTGTGCCATTTCTAAGACGTAAAAAAGCCGGGCAGTCAATAAAGACTGACGGACCATCATGGCATATGTCGAAACAGGGTACGCCGACTATGGGCGGACTCATGTTCATTACCGGAACGGCGGTCATGTGCCTGATAGTCGGTTACGCCGACGCCAAAGACGGTGACTGGAGACATATTATAATCCTTGCCTTTGGCCTTCTATTCGCCGGGATCGGCTTTTTAGATGATTATGAGAAACTGAAAAAGAAACAGAACTTAGGTCTGACGGCAATACAAAAGTTTGCTCTCCAGTTAGCGGCTGCGGCTGTATTGATTATGCTGCTGCGGCTCCAGGGACATTTGAGTCCAAGTCTATACGTTCCGTTTTTCGATGTGACGCTGCAGGTGCCGACGTTTGTATATATGGTTCTCGCGGTGTTCATAATAGTGGGATGTGTAAACGCGGTGAATATAACAGACGGGATAGACGGGCTGGCGGCCGGTGTGTCGCTGCCGGTTGCGGTGTGTTACGCGTCCATCGCGGCGGCGTGGGGATATAGATCTGTTGGAATATTCGGGGCAGCACTCGCGGGAGGATTGGCGGCGTTCCTCATATTCAATTTTCACCCCGCGAAGATTTTCATGGGCGATACCGGTTCTCTGTTCCTTGGCGGCGTAATCTGCGCTTTAGCGTTTGCGCTGGATATGCCGCTGGTTCTGATTCCGTTGGGGATTGTCTATATAATCGAGACGCTCTCGGACATCATTCAGGTTACGTATTTTAAGATTACTCACGGTAAGCGGATATTTAAAATGGCTCCGCTTCACCATCATCTTGAGATGAGCGGTTGGGGAGAGCGAAGAATATTTGTCGTATTCACATCAATATCTCTGGCGTTTTCCGTACTGACGTATTTTGCCGTGCAGGGCAGATTTCATATCTGATTATAGCGAATAATAATATGAACCGCCCATGCCGCGCGAACCGGGCGGCACCCGGCGCCATCGCGCCATAGCGTCGAACCGCGTGTTAAACAGCTGTTTAAATAAGGCTGAAGGTTTCTGACAGGTTTTATAGATAGTATGATACTTGATCTATCAGATAAAGGAGGGAAACAATTTGGCAAGGTTTGATGACGTTCAGGCTGAGGGAATTGGTGGAGCGGTTGTTCCTGAGAGACACCTTAAAGACCGCACGTCCGCGACAAGAAAAACAAAGCGCGGCCCTATTGACCTGCCTTTTATGCTCCTGACTCTCCTGATTCTGACGATAGGTGTTATTATGGTGCTGTCAGCGAGTTTCGCAAGAGCGTATTATAAGCAGAGTAATCCGATGTACTATTTTAACAGGCAGCTCATTTTTGCTGTTTCCGGCGTTGTACTGATGCTTATAGCGTCCCGGTTCCCAACGTCTGTGTACAGAGCGCTCTCGTTTCCGCTCCTTGTCTTTTCCGTAATCATGCTGGTTCTCGTCCCGTTTATCGGAGTCGGCGAGGATGAAGTCGGAGCGAACCGGTGGTTTGACCTTGGCATCACAACGTTCCAGCCGTCGGAAATCGCGAAACTGGCTGTTGTGCTGATATTTGCCACGATGATCTGTAAGTACGGGAGCAAAATGAAGACGTTCAAATATGGAGTTCTGCCATTTGCCATAGTTATTGCTATTATCGTTGGGCTTCTCATTCTTGAACCGCATCTTTCAGCGTCTGTTATCATAATCGCTTTGGGAGCGATTATGATGTTTGCCGGGGGCACGAAATGGCAGTATTTTGTAATTGGCATACTCGTTGTCGCGGGTGCCGCGTTTCTTGTCGTGACGAAAATGAGCTACGCGTCCTCACGTATATCTACATGGCTTGACCCGTTTTCAGATCCGCAGGGTGATGGGTTCCAGACTATACAGTCACTCTACGCGATAGGTTCGGGAGGGCTCCTCGGCTTGGGATTGGGACAGGGACGCCAGAAATATCTGTATCTTCCGGAGGAACATAACGACTTCATATTCTCCATCGTATGTGAGGAATTAGGGCTTGTGGGCGCTGTACTTATACTTCTCCTCTTCGCGCTTTTGATAATACGCGGATACTGGCTTGCGATGCACGCGCGTGACCGTTTTGGGGCGCTTGTGATAATTGGGATTACAAGTCTATTGGCAATTCAGGTGATTTTAAATGTGGCCGTAGTGACGAACCTCGTGCCTTGTACAGGCATATCGTTGCCTTTTTTCAGCTATGGCGGCACGGCACTCTGGATTCAGCTTATTGAGATGGGAATTGTGCTCTCCATATCGAGAGAGATACCATTGAGGAAAAAGGAGGAGAAATGAATTTTTTATTTGCCTGTGGTGGTACGGCTGGACACATAAATCCCGCGCTGTCCGTGGCAACGGGATTACGGGATATTATGCCGGATTCCCGGTTCCTGTTTGTGGGTTCTGGGCGGGAGATGGAGAACCGCCTGATACCGGCTGCCGGGTTCCCATTAAAGAACATAAGGATTACGGGCTTCGCGAGAGGAATAAAACCGGGCGATGTTAAACATAATGTTGGCACGGTTCGCAATGTTATGACGTCCAGGAAAGAAGCGCGTATGATTATTCGGGAGTTCGAACCGGACGCTGTTGTCGGGACGGGGGGCTATGTGTGCTATCCGGTGCTGAATGAGGCAGCGAAGATGGGGGTGCCCACGGCGATGCATGAGAGCAACGCGGTGCCTGGGCTTACGACAAAACTGCTTTCCAACGTAGTTGACAAGATGATGGTGGCTTTTCCGGAAGTCAGGGAATATTACAAGAAACCGGAAAAAGTAATCGTTACGGGCACGCCGGTTCGAGGAGATTTCGCGATAGAGTCAAGGAGCGAGGCAAAACGCAGACTGGGGATTACAGGGAAAAAATTAGCGGTATCGTTCTGGGGTTCCCTTGGGGCGGATAACATGAATCGCCAGATGGCGGATTTCATACGTCTAAACGCGAAGAGCGGAGCGATGTGGCATATACACGCCACGGGGAACGGCGAGAACGGTGTGAACCGAATGATGGAGAGCCTCACGGAGCGCGGAGTATATGGTTTGCCTGAATGGGAGGAAATAAGGCCATATATTGACAATATGGGAGAAATTATGACCGCGGCGGATGTGCTGCTATGCAGGGCCGGCGCGTCCACGCTCGCGGAGATTACAAAGTTAGGCAGAGCGAGTATCCTGGTGCCATCGCCAAATGTCACGAATAACCATCAGGAGAAAAACGCGAGGGAACTTGAAAAAGCCGGCGGAGCGATCGTTATTACAGAAGACAACTGTTCCGGGGAGCTTTTATATAATACAGTAGTGGGACTATTGAGAGATAATGAGAGAAGGGAGAAGCTTGAAGAGAACGCGGCAAAGATGGGTGAACCGGATGCCTGCGGGAAGATTGTGGAGGCGGTGCTGTCGCTGGTGCGTTAAGGATCGCTCTCCGTATATTGCCCCACCTGAGGATGGCGAGTTATTAAGTGTACCGCTATGACAGCAATGCCCGCGATTCGCACTTTAACCGGTTCTTTTTAAAAGCCTTAAAGCTTTATTTATATATAGTACCGAAGGCACGTAAAGGATTTATGGGGCGGCGTGACGCATTTTGCGCGTGTTCCAAATTAAATCTTCTAATCTGGAATCAGTATCAGATGAGAAATGAACCCGTTCGAGTATTTTCGCATAGTATAGCCTGAAAACCAAAATGTTTCGGGGGATTGCTATGAGTATTATGCGGATTAAGGGCGGGAACCGGCTTTATGGTGACATTCGTGTACAGGGCGCTAAGAACAGTGTACTGCCCATAATGGCAGCGGCAATTTTGAACCGTGGAGAGACGGTTATTCGCAACTGTCCATCACTTTCGGACGTGGAGGCGGCGATGCGGATTCTCCGCCATTTAGGTTGTCACGCGGAGAAGAAAGGTGACACTGTAAGGATTGACGCCTCTAATATGACCGGGTGTGATATTCCCGATGTTCTGATGCGCGAGATGCGTTCATCGGTTATATTCCTTGGCGCGATTCTGGCGAGATGCGGTCAGGCTGTACTGTCGCTGCCCGGCGGGTGCGAGTTGGGGCCAAGGCCAATAGACCTGCACCTTGACGCGATGCGCGCGCTCGGCGTAGAGATAGATGAACGTGGCGGCAATTTATTATGCCACGCGACAGCGCTTCGCGGCACGAGAATAGAGCTGTCAATTCCAAGCGTAGGAGCGACGGAGAACAGCATGATAGCGGCGGCGGGGTGCTCCGGAAGAACCACAATAGTAAACGCCGCGAGAGAACCTGAGATACGCGATCTGGCTCAGTTCCTTATGGAACTTGGAGTCGGCGTCTCGGGAGCGGGTACCTCCATTATTACCGTTGAGCCTGGAGAAATGGCGAGATTTGTGGAGCACAGGGTTATACCGGATCGGATAGCTGCCGCGACGTTCATGGCGGCGACGGTGGCGGCGAAAGGAAAAGTGGAGCTTCTTGATATTATCCCATCAGATATGAACGCGATAATATCAGTGTTTACCGATATGGGAGCGCGTATCGAGACACATAACAACAGGATCATCATAGAGGCTGAAGATACGCTTAACGCTCCAAAACCGATAGTGACAAGACCGTTTCCGGGTTTTCCCACTGACGCGCAGCCGCCACTCATGTCGGCGTGCCTGACGTGCAGCGGAACGTCCGTCTTTGTGGAGACGATATTTGAGAACCGGTACCGTCATGTGCCGGAGCTTCAGAGAATGGGCGCGGAAATACGCCTCGATGGGCGCGTCGCCATGATCAGCGGCGTGAGCAGATTGCAGGGTACGGCGGTAAGCGCGACGGATTTACGAGGCGGAGCGGCATTGTGCGTGGCGGCGCTGGCAGCCGCCGGAGAGACAGAGATCTCACGGATAAATCATATAGAGAGAGGATACGAGAACCTTGAACGTACGCTTGGAAGTTTAGGCGCGGATATCAGGATAACATAACACTACAGGAGAAAGGACGATAGGCATGGCAGGTGAAAACAGCACGAGACGTCATAACAGTAGAAACGGTTCATTGTACGCGCTTGCATTGGTGGGTATGGTAGTGTTTGCTATTTTTGCCGGCATGTGTATCTTTTTCAGAGTAGAAAGGATTGAGGTGGTGGGCAACAGTCTTTACACTGACGAACTAATAATGGACATAGCGGCCATAGAACGGGGCCAAAGTATATTCCTGATCAACGCGTCATCGTCGTCCGCCAGGCTTCAGCAGAACCTGCCATATGCGGAAGATGTGCGTATAACATCCAGTTTGCCGGACAAGGTGACGATAGAAATAACCGAGAGCTATCCTTTAGCCTGGGCGGATATTAACGGGGAACTGTGGATAATTGATAAAAACGCGAGGTATCTTGAGAGAACCGACGCCGCTGGCATAGAGGGAAAGATAGAGATTCTGGGGATTGAACCGGGAGAAGCGACGCCCGGCAATGTCATGGAGCTTGACACTCTGAAGCTGCAATATTTGCAGGAGACATTGTCCGGGATCCTGACGTCCGGGATATATGACAACATTACATGGGTTGATATGACAAATACCGCATCCGTGAAGTTCGATTACAAAGATTATGTAATTCGCATTGGGAGGGGCGAGAAGGTGAGTGACAAGCTGACGCTGCTTATGATGTATTTTGAGCAAAACGGTGATGACGGAACAGGCACGATAGACCTGTCCACGGATAATACAGCCCGTTATATACCACAGGATTGACTTCCTTTGGCCGGAGAATATGAAAAATATTTTAAATATATTCAAAATACAGACAGAATTTTAAAATAAACACTTGACCTTGCTAAAAAATAGTTATAGAATAAGATTATATACATGATCGGCTGAAAAGGTTTATAAGTCTGGGCGCGGGCAAAGACTACGCCTGGACGATAGGAGGATGATCTATGCCAAATACGCTTGAATCCGGACCGGACAATGTTGTTGTCATAAAGGTCGTGGGCATTGGTGGCGCAGGCAACAACGTTGTAAACAGGATGGTCAAGGCCGGTACCCAGGGAGTGGAATTCATTTCGCTGAATACGGACAAACCGGCACTGGCCAAATCAGCGGCGGACGCGAAGGTACAGATCGGGGAGAAGCTCACCCATGGGCAAGGCGCCGGCTCTATGCCCGAGATCGGGAAGAGAGCCGCTGAAGAGAGCCGGAATGAGATAACCGAGGCGCTTGATGGTGCGGATATGGTGTTTCTTGCTGCCGGAATGGGCGGCGGAACAGGCACAGGAGCGTCCCCGGTAGTGGCGGATATTGCCAGAGAGAGCGGAATTCTCACTGTCGGAGTGGTAACAAAGCCATTTAGTTTTGAGGGTAAAAAGAGAATGGAGCAGGCCAACGCGGGAATAGCCGATCTTCTCACGAAAGTCGATGCGCTTCTCATAATCCCGAACGACAGGCTAAAACACGCAACGGACCAGAAGCTTACCCTCGCCAACGCTTTTGAAATTGCTGATGATGTGCTTCAGCAGGCGGTTTCCAGTATCTCGGAGCTTATTAAGAATACCGGGTTCATAAATCTGGACTTCGCCGACGTAACCGCAATCATGAAAGACGCCGGTTACGCGCACATGGGTGTTGGACATGCGGCAGGTAAAGGTAAGGCGGAGGACGCGGCGAGGTCGGCTGTCGCAAGCCCCCTGATGGAGACGTCAATAAACGGCGCGCGTGGTGTCCTTGTCAATATTACCGGTTCGCTGGATATGGGCTTAGATGACGTGGAGGCGGCGGCTACTCTCGTACAGGAGTCAGCGCACCCCGATGCCAATATCATTTTCGGCGCTACATTTGACGACACCATGGACGATGAAATCCGAGTGACGGTCATAGCGACACGGTTTGATGAAAATCCGGCTGGCCACGCGTCCAGAGCGAACGACAGGAAAACCACGGGTTTCTACAGCGATGCCGCAAGACGCGAACAGCCGTCGGCGGATCCGTTGCCTGTGACAGCACCGATAGAGTCGGCGGCTGATCCGCTGCAGGAGCCAAAGTACAAAGAGGAACCGCCGAAAGAGCCTGATCCGTTTGAAGCTATTTTTAAGATTTTCAATGAGAAATAAAAAAAGACAGCATGGGTATATCTCCCGTGCTGTCTTTTTGTTTACGCGCTGATTTGATACTGGTCCCTGATATATAAAGCTTTAAAGCCTTGGCGCAAAGCGCAGAAGGTGCGTGAGACGGCGTGCCGCGCTGCGCGCGGCACGAGCACGCAATCGTGCGCGCTCCCGAATAAACCCTTTAATCCGGGAGCAATACGAAATCAGGGAAAAGGTAAGTGACAAAATCTGGAATTTCCGTTTGGAATGTTTTACCGTTCAGATATTGAAGTATACCGGAGTCGGTTCTGAAGGCGAAGCGAAGCTTGAATGAGCAAAGGGCCTGTCCCGGAAGGTTCAGCTGCCTTGGACATTTGCCGGAACCGTATTTACCATCTCCGACGAGGGGGTGACCGACGGAAGAGAACTGCGCGCGTATCTGGTGAGTCCGTCCGGTCAGCAGCTCACACTCCACAAGAGACAGACCGTTATTGACCGCGAGCGTCCTGTATCGGGTGAGAGCGGTTTTCGCGCCCTTTTCCGGTTCGGATCTGACGTATACCTGCTTTAATTTTGAATCCTTGAAAATGAAGCCGCGAAGCTCACCGTCGCGAGGATGAATATCTCCGTGTATCGCGGCAAGATAGACCTTTTCCAGCTCCCGGGTCCTGAGCTTCTCGTCCAGGATACGCAACGTGGGCGCGTTCTTGGCGGCTATGACTATTCCGCTGGTATTGCGGTCAATACGATTCGCCAGGGCAGGCGTGAAGGAGTTTTCCGCTTTCGGGTCCCATTCGCCTTTTTGAAAGAGATACGCCTGTATGTTTGTGATGAGCGTATTGAAGTCCCACGCTTCGGCGGAGTGGCAGAGGACGCCGGGCTTTTTGTCAGCTAACAGAATATTCTCGTCCTCGTAGACTATGTCAACATGGGGCACGGATATTTTAAGATAGGCGTTTTTCTCTGTCGGCTTTTGGAAGAACTCATCATTGATATATAACTGAAGCGTGTCGCCTTGACTGAGCCGCAGGTCACGTTTCGCGGCTTTTCCGTTCACTTTTACGCGTTTTTTTCTTATATATTTTTGCAGCAGCGATTCCGGCAGCAACGGTACAGTCTTACCTATGAACCTGTCTAACCGCTGCCCGGCGTCATTGCTGTTTATGGTTAATTCTCTCATGGTACCGCTCCTTTGAGTTAATACAGATTATTTTTACATTGGATTGGACGGAATGTCAAGAGTTTTTAGAATATATATAACGCGATCAATATAAAACCGTCCACAAACAATGAAATTTCCAGAAAAAACTTCTTGACAATCGCCATTAATTACCGTATAATAAATAAGCGCAATTTTGGAGGATCGTCTGTGGGGTGTAGTTATGCGTCTTGATCTGAACGAGATTCTTGCTGAGCCAGGAGGCGCCGTGTCCTTTGAATATGATCTGGACATAGGTGAGCTTAAGTTTACATCTGTAAAGGAATTTGTAACTCCTCTCCATGTTATCGGGAAAGTAGAGAACCACGCGGATACATTGACGCTGTACGCGAAGCTCACAACTGACATGATCTGTATCTGCTGCAGATGTCTGAAAGAGTTTCCAAAGCGTTTTGCGCTTGAGACACGGGCGTTTCTGGCCACGGAGCTGGAGGATGAGTACAGCGAAGAATACTACCTTCTTGAGGATGGTACAGCGGATATCGACGAGATTGCTGTGACTGCGCTTGTCCTTAACATGGATCAGCGGTTCCTGTGCAGGGAGGACTGCAAGGGATTGTGCCCAAAATGCGGCAGGGATTTGAATGAAGGTCCCTGTGGGTGTACGGAAGAACAGGATTCCAGGCTGGCTGTTTTAGGACAGCTTCTGGAGAGAGAAGAATAACAGGAGGTGTTAACATATGGCAGTGCCAAAGGGAAAGGTATCTAAGGCGAGAAGAGACAAAAGGCGCGGTTCTAACTGGAAGCTGACTGTTCCGGGTCTTGTAGCTTGTTCCAAGTGCGGAGAACTGCATATGCCCCACAGAGTCTGCGCGGCCTGCGGGACTTACGACGGACGCGAAGTCATTGACGTAGGCTGAACGGGAAAAACGGCGGGTGTTCTCCCGTCGTTTTTCTATTAAAGCTAAGGCGCTAAATCGCGGCGCGCGATGTGATTCAATCAGGGCATCCTTAGTCGGCGGACGGCGCGATCGCCTGGATGAGGAATATTTGATATTCATACGTCCGGGCAATAAACGTCGTTACGCACGCTTTGTGTGCTCGTGCCGTACACAGTACCTCAGCCGTCCCATAATAAGTTCTTTACGCGCCTTCGGCGCTATGTATGGCTTTCAAGCTTTTTAAAAAGAACTTTTATAAATTGTTTGTCCCGCCGAGTATGACGTTTTCACGTTATGGAGTAATTGAGGAGGTGAGGGTGAGACGCCGCAAAATCTGATTAAATCGGTTCGGCCCGGAAGCCCAGCCGATAAGTCCGGGTTAAAGCCGGGAGATCGCCTCATATCGGTTAACGGGAACGAAATAATTGATGTGCTGGATTATATGTTTTTCGCCTATGATCCGGAATCGACATTCCTTATTGAACGTGCTGATGGCGAACGGGAAACAGTAAAGATAGTGAAATCGGCTGGCGAGGACGCGGGACTTGATTTCGAGACATATTTAATTGATCGCCCCCACTCCTGCGCTAACAGGTGCATATTCTGCTTTGTGGATCAGTTGCCGCGAGGCTTGAGAGATACGCTTTATTTTAAAGACGATGACGTGCGTCTGTCTTTCCTCACGGGCAGCTATGTAACGCTCACGAACATGACAGAGAGGGAGATACAACGGGTTATTGATCTGAAAATCAGCCCGATAAATATCTCCGTCCACACAATGGATCCGGAGCTTAGGTGCATGATGCTCGGGAACAAGAACGCCGGACGCGGCATAGATGTCATAAGGCGTTTCGCGGACGCGGGAATTGAAATGAACTGTCAGATAGTGTGCTGTTACGGCGTAAATGACGGCGAAAAGCTCCTGATGACCATGCGGGAGCTGGCGGATCTATATCCGTCGGTGAGCAGCGTGTCCGTAATACCAGTGGGCCTGACGAAGCACCGGGAGGGACTCACGCCGCTGATACCTTATAACCGCAAAAGCGCCAGAGATACTGTAAAGCTTGTGGAGGATTTCGGAGAGAAATGCCGCGAAAAAGTAGGCAGCAGGATTTTTTTCTGCTCTGACGAGTTCTACCTGAAAGCGGAGAAGCATATACCGGATGAGAGCTTTTACGAGGGCTATCCACAGCTCGAGAACGGTGTCGGACTGATAAGGCTTCTCATGGAGGAGTTCGGCGAGGCGATACGAGACGCGAAACGCGATAAAATAAAGGCGTCCGGGACGCCATTTTCCGTTGCGACAGGAGCCGCCGCCTCACCGGTTATAGAGAAACTGCTGTCAAAGGCGAGACACAGGTTTTCCGGAATTGACGGCAGGGTTTATACAATAATGAACGACTTTTTCGGACACTCGGTAGATGTGGCCGGGCTGATAACCGGACGCGATCTGATTGAGCAGCTGCGTAACCGGAAACTCGGCAAACGCCTGTTTATCACAAACCGTATGCTGCGTAACATTAAAGGAAGTATCAACGGAGCTTGCGGTTGAAGTTGTGCCAATAGAAAATAGCGGGGAGGCGCTGCTCAACGCTTTCCTGTCTTAGTTTTTGACAAAGAGCTTTCGCGCTTTGTCGGGGCAACTCTGATTAAATCCATGCGCGCGGTTTGGAACTGGCGGGAGACTTCTGATACTGATCCCGAATTAAAGGATTTAATTTAGGATACGCGCGCTTTGCGTGCTTGTGCCGCGCTTTTACGCGTCACGCCGTCTCATAAGTTCTTTTTAGAAAGCTGAAGCTTTTTAAAAAGAACTGGTATGAAACACGCAACATATTTGCCTTGCCGGACGGAAAAATCCGCTCGCCATGGTTCAATCAGCGCTTTC
>CAYQWH010000008.1:0-29315 GCA_964421265.1 uncultured Oscillospiraceae bacterium
TAGGTCGATGCCCATGTGTCGCCGCCGCCGCCGGCATCGCCAGACTCAGTGACCCACATCTGGGCGCCGGGGACATATTTATCCCTGAATTTTGCGTAAGTACGCGCGAAGCTTGGAGCGGTATCCAAATACGCCTCTGTGGTGGCCTCTTCCGCCAGCCAGTGCATCTCGGGCATGACTGACGCGAGGCGCTCAGAACCGCCGTTATAGTAGTGATAGCTGAACACATCCAGCTTAGCTGACGTGCCATCCAGCAGATCATCACAGCGGCAGGTATCTTTGACGAGATTTTCAACTCCGCCGCTTTTGCCTATTACCACGTCGCCTCCGGTAGTGCTTGGCCCGACTTTCAGGACCTCAGGGTAGTTCTCATCCAGCCATTTATAGAAGATGTCGTGGTCGCGTCTGTAATCGGCTGGAGTATACCCTTTCGGGAAACCTGTCCCCTCCATCATATTTGGCTCATTGGTAAACTCCGCCGCGTCGATAGGAACACCATATTCTTTGGAGAAGCCGAAAAGCTTTTCCGCCTCGCTGGGGGTCCATGGCTCGGAGGCGCTGTGGAGACCGGGACAATTGGATACTGAGACCAGAAGCTTTGCGCCGATTGCTTTTACAAAGTCCAGTACGCCAATCCACTGTTCTTTTGTCAAAACGTTCAGATATCCGTCGGGAGTTTTGCCGCCGGTTGTGCCATCAAAATCATAATACGTCTTTGTGGCCCATGTACCCGATACGCGTACCCATGCCGGCCCGAGATCCTTGGCAAACTTACGTACACGAGGATTGTAGAGATCAATAGGCGGATATACCTGCATCAGATCCTTGTACATTGCGGCTATACCCTCGTCGGTAGGCTCTACATAAAATTCCTCTGTTCCGGCGATCTGTTCCGGCGTATAAGTTTTCCAGAACGTACCCCCTGTTACCTCCGCGAACTCAATATTGTAGGACACGAGCCTCGTGTCTACGTGCCGAAGTTCCTTGAGCGCTGAGGGATTGAGTGTTACTGTTTCTGACATACTCTCACTCCTTATGCTTTAATTAACTCAATTCTACCATATCATGACTTGTAAGTCAAGTGAAAATACAATAATTAGCACAATATTTGAAGGGAAAAGTTAACTTACACTTTCATAGACAGACAATTTCCAGAAAAATTTACAATTTACTATTGACAGGATTGATAGCGCGGTATATAATAAAAGGTGATAAGAGCAAATGTACACCGCGCGTATTCATGCTCTTGTGATTAGTTCTGAGCACAAACTAAATTTAATAGTGGGGAGCTGGTAAACCGGCTGAGAGGAGACTGTGAGTCTTGACCCGTGAACCTGATTTGGATAATGCCAACGTAGGGAAGAAAACACTATGTGGAACGCTCCTTTTTGGGTGCGTTCTTTATTATTTTCAGGAGGCGCAATATGAGAGATAAGATAAAGCTCTATGCGGTAACTGATCGTAAGTGGGCGCGTGATACGGACGCATTTTTTGCGCAGATAGAGGCGGCGATCCGTGGCGGCGCGGGTGTCGTGCAGCTGAGAGAGAAAGGGATGGACAGGGCGGCGTTTTTGGAGGAGGCGAAGCGCTTCGTCGCGCTGTGCCGGGAGCTGGGCGCTGTAAGCATTATAAATGATGACGTGGAAACGGCAAAACTGTCAGGAGCTGATGGCGTGCACCTTGGTCAGGAGGACACAGCGGTGCGGGACGCCCGTGAAACGCTTGGGACAGGGAAAATAATCGGAGCATCTGCGCATAACGTCCACGAGGCGATTGAAGCGGAACTGAATGGGGCGGACTATCTGGGCTCGGGAGCGGTCTTTGGAACGGATACGAAAGGTAACGTGACTCCTCTTCCCAGACGAACACTTATAGATATAACGCGCTCTGTGTCGATACCGGTCGTCGCGATCGGCGGTGTGACAAAAGAGAATATTGGCCTTCTCGCCGGCTGCGGAATTTCCGGAGTCGCTGTAGTGTCCGCGCTGTTTGGAGCTGATGATACGCGTGCCGCTGCCGCGGAACTCAGGAGACTTGTGGATTTGATTGTAAAGTAGTATTGGTATGTCCACATACTGGTTCCGGATTAAATCATTTAATTTGAGATCAGTATACTCGCCCCTGTTGCCCCGTAACTATTATATCACGGGCATATCGCAGCTCGCCGATCTGAATTTGAGTGAACCGGGCCTTGCTTGAAAAATGGCAATACGACCCAATTTTCAAACAAGGTCTAAGCAGATACACTTATAAATTATCTGCAAATCTTATTATACGAAGGAGAAATTGACATGAGAACAGCATTGACCATTGCCGGGACGGATCCAAGCGGAGGCGCCGGAATACAAGCGGATATAAAGACTATGACCGCGAACGGTGTATTTGCTACCTGCGCGATTACGGCTCTTGTCGCGCAGAACACCACAGGAGTAAAGAGAATAGTGGAGTCCACGCCGGACTTCCTCGGAGAGCAGCTGGACTGCGTCTTTACGGACATTTTTCCGGACGCCGTGAAAACAGGTATGGTTTCCAGTATACAGCTTATCGAGACTATAGCGGAGAAGCTGACAGAATTCAAGGCTCGGAATATTGTTGTTGACCCTGTTATGGTAGCCACATCCGGCGACAGGCTTATATCCGAGGACGCGATTGACACGCTCAAAACCAGATTGCTGCCTCTCGCGACGGTTCTCACTCCAAACATACCCGAGGCGGAGATACTTGCCGGCAGACGCATACTATCGCGCGATGACATGGAGAATGCGGCGAGAGCTATAAGTGATCGCTACGGCTGCGCGGTATTATGCAAGGGCGGGCACCATATAAATGACGCGGACGACTTTCTGTGGCGCGATGGGAGCGGCATATGGTTACACGGCGTGCACGTGGATAACCCTAACACGCATGGAACCGGCTGCACGCTCTCCAGCGCGATAGCGTCAAACCTGGCAAAAGGATTCAGCCTGGACGACTCTGTGGAGCGGGCAAAGTCATACATTTCCGGCGCGCTGGCGGCTATGCTGGATTTAGGTAACGGATCCGGGCCGCTTGACCATATGTTCGACTTGCACAGCCGCTATATCCAGGAGGCACGTATATGAAGAAGACATCGACCTTTCAGAATGGCTTGATCTGGTTCGGCGCGGGCGTGTCGTTAGCGGAGATACTGACCGGCGCGGCGTTTGCGCCGTTAGGCTTCACGAAGGGAATAGCCGCTATAATCATAGGGCACGTCATCGGCTGCGCTCTGCTGTTCCTTGCCGGGTTGATCGGCGGCAGGACAGAGCGCAGCGCCATGGAGACAGTAAAGATGTCGTTCGGACAGCGAGGCGGGTTGTTTTTCGCGCTGCTGAACGTCCTCCAACTGGTTGGCTGGACGGCGATAATGATATATGACGGATCATTGGCTGCCGGTGGAATTTTTGGCGGCGCGAAGCCCTGGATCTGGGCACTGGTTATTGGAGGACTTATCATTGTCTGGGTCCTTGTAGGCATTACGGATTTGGGCTGGATAAATAAAGTGGCGATGGCGGCGCTCTTTATCCTGACCATAATTCTCTGCCGGGTAATTTTTACTTCAGATGGTGTTGGAAGCACCGATCTTGGTGAGACTATGACTTTCGGAGCGGCTGTGGAGCTGGCCGTCGCTATGCCGTTATCGTGGCTGCCGCTTATAAGTGATTACACGCGGGAGGCGGAAAAGCCGTTTGCCGCTACGCTAACAAGCACCATTGTCTACGGTCTTGTGTCCACGTGGATGTACATTATAGGTATGGCAGCGGCAATATATACAGGAGAATCGGACATCGCGGCTATTATGGTCAAAGCGGGTCTGGGCGTTGCGGCTCTTATAATCCTTGTGCTTTCAACAGTGACTACTACGTTCCTTGACTCCTGGTCGGCGGGAATATCAGCGGAATCACTGCAACGAAAATTATCAGGCAAGTGGATTGCTGTCATTGTGACGGTTATCGGCGTTGCGGGCGCGATAATCTATCCCATGGATGACATTACTGATTTCCTCTATATTATCGGTTCTGTATTCGCGCCGATGATAGCGATACAGATAGCGGACTTCTTCATATTGAGACGTGACAGCTTTGACAAGAACATAGATGTGGTCAATATAGTCGTTTGGGCGATCGGGTTTGTAGCGTACCGCGGCTTGATGCGGATTGATCTGCCTGTGGGCTGCACATTAGTGGATATGGTTCTGACTATGCTGCTATGTGTCATAGCTGACAGGTTCAGGAAAAAATGAACAGAGCCTCCCGGAACACGGAATCCGGGAGGCTTTTTTGTGCGCGCTTAGTTAATAGCGTTGTCTGCTGATGTGTCACGACTGTATAGAGAGTCAACGGTAGAGCCGGGCATGACGATGATCGCGTCGGGCAGGTACCGTCCGTTTTCCTGAGGGCTGGAACATTTTGTTATGAGCTGATCCTTGTACCACATCAGAGACGAGCTTCCGCCATCGATATTCATAGCCTGGTACGCGTTGTGCCGCAGCATAATCTCTGCCAGGTCTGAAACCGTGCAGCCTATACTGTGTCCCACCTGACGGCCATCGACTATCAGTAACAGAGCTTCGCCGTCTTTCGATTGTCCGAACGCTGTCCGTGGCTGCAGCCCGTAACCATAGGAGCCGGACACATAAATCTCACCGTCGACTATAAGCGCCGGAGAGAATTGTACCGCCCAGCGGTACTCGCTCACTATATCGCTGCTGTAATTCTCTATGTATAGCCTGTTGTCCTCTTTGAAACCGAATAGCTTCAATCCCGACTCCGGTCTGCCATACTCCACGCCGTCAATGACCAGCGCACCGACTACGGTACCGCCGTCGCCGACGCCCTCCGGGTCAACAAAGCCGCTTGCGTTGATAGCCAACACCGCGCCGTTTCTGCTGGCCATGGTACCGAGGGAGTTGCCATAGCTGCCAAGGGATGAGGATTTGGCGAGTGATATTTGCGCGGGATCCTTGACGATAGCGAGTTTGCCGTTATAACCGTCTCCGGTGACTTCTACAATCATCAGGTTTTCAGGCGCGTCCAGAATGCTTATTGTCTCGTCCATATTAGTGACGAGATCATAGTCGCCATCTAAATTGTCGATCACTATTCCGGAATAACCGTTCTCTAAAAGCTCCGGGTTATCTTCTAAAAATTCTTCAAAGCTGTCACGGTCAAGTTCCCAGTATATCTCATAGAAAGCCGCGCGCTCATCCTCAAACGGGTCATTCTCGTCAACAGAAGAGATTTCATGCTCTGTATCTGGCGGAACGGTTACGCCGCTATCGTCCGGCGCGGTGTTATCGGATATGTCCCACGTGCTTTCAAGGCCGGATTGCTCTTCCTGCTGTTGAGCGGCATCGGCCATTACCCTATCTATGACATTTGCCGGTATAAAACTTGTAGCGAGCCATTTATGGGTGAATGTGGACATCGCCGTCTCAATATAAATGGTGCGCCATTTCTTTATAAACGGTATGTTGGAGTACACGAATACAAGATAGAGGATAACAAAGACGAGCAGGACACAGCATATAGCTATCAGCACTTTCCGCAGCTTACGGTGAGGCTTTTTCTTGAGTCTTGCGCCGCCTTTTCTGCGCTTTTTACCGTGCTGCGCGGTTCTTGATGTTCTGGCAGCGGTACCAGGCGCGTATTGTGGAGTTGCGCCATATTGGGGATATGACTGATCTGACCTCGCGTGCGTTATATTCTCTGAGCGCGGATGTTCCGGAGAGACTTTCGGACTTGACGGAGCTGCCACTGTTTTTCGTTGCGATTCAAGCTTTATATTTCTCTCTGTGTTTGCCATGACTTTAATTATTGCTCGTTGTATACAGCTTTCATGGCTTTATATTCCATGTAGCAGTCAACTTTTGAGACTATCTCGTATGGCGCGTGCATGGCGAGGACAGGGACACCGGCGTCAATTGTGTCAATGTTGCGATTCGAGAGGAACAACGCGACAGTGCCGCCGCCTCCCTCATCCACTTTGCCAATTTCGCCCATCTGCCATATAACATTGTTCTCGTGGAATATGCGGCGCACGCGCCCCACGAGTTCCGCTGACGCGTCGTTGGAACCGCTTTTTCCTCCGTGCCCGGTAAACTTCGCCAAAGCGATGCCATAGTTCAGATAACAGCTATTTCGTTTCTCTGACACTTCCGGGAAGTCCGGGTCGTACGCGACAGTGACATCAGCGGAAATACAGAGCGAGTGCTCAAAGCACCGGTGTAAAGGTACCTTTTGCGCCGCGCAAATATCCTCCATGAATCCCTCAAAGGCATATGAGCGCATACTTGACACGCCAACGGAGCCGATTTCCTCCTTATCGGCCAGAATGCAGACTGCCGTGACTTCCGGATTTTCCAATTCCAGGATCGCGGCAAGCTCCGCGTACGCGCTTGATCTGTCATCGTGACCGTAGGCTCCGATGAGCGAACGGTCAAGCCCGACTTCTCTCGCGGGGAGCGCGGGTACCGCCTCTATCTCGGCTGATAAGAAATCCTCCTCCTTTATTCCGTACTTTTCATTAAGGAGTTTCATAACCGCCGACTTGACCCTGTCATTCTCCCCGGGCTTTCCGACAGGTCTGCTGCCCAACAGTATATTCAGTTTTTCGCCCGGTATCGCCTCGGAAAGCGCCAGCTTATCCTGCTTTGCCGACAGGTGCGGGAGAAGGTCACTGACCAGGAATATCGGATCTGCCGGATCATTGCCAATCTTAATCTCGTGGGTGGTTCCGTCGAGTGTTACCACAACGCCGTGAAGCTCCAGAGGCACAGTCACCCACTGATATTTGCGTATACCGCCATAATAATGGGTTTTGAAATACGCAAGCTCTGTGTCCTCATAAAGCGGAATCTGCTTTATATCAAGCCTGGGCGAGTCGATATGCGCGGCGCAGATGTGTACGCCCGCATCCGCTCCCCGTTTGCCAATTACCGAGAGTATAAGCGCCTTGCCGCGAATGCTTCTGTATACCTTGTCGCCTGGGTTAAGACCTGTTGTCCCATCCCACGCCCTGAACCCGCGGGCCTCCGCCATTTTTATTGACTCGCTGACGATCTCTCTCTCGGTTTTTGCGGCGTTCATGAAGTCTATGTACCTCTTGCAGTAATCCTCAGACAGCTTCAGCTCCGCGTCGTCCAAAATGTCATACAGGTTTTTACGCTCCATAAACAGTGGATTTTTACAATCAGACATCTGATTTTTTACCTCCAGTATTTTCAATATTTCTTATGAGTTCCTTGAAAGCTGCAACGAAGCTCTCACGCTTACCGTTATTTACAAGCGTATAATCGCATCGTTCAATGAAAAAAATGTCGGGTTTCTGGGATGCGATACGTGCGCCCGCGTATTCAGCGCTTATTCCATCACGCGCTATAATTCTGCAGAGCCTGACATTTTTATCTGCTGTTACAAAAACAGTGGCGTTACATATATCCGAAAGACCGCTCTCAATCAGCCGTATCGCGTCGACCGCCACGAGCGCCGTTCCACGTTTGCGGGCGTCATCTAATATATTCAGAACTTCGGCTTTGACAAATCCGTCAGTTATCGCGGTAAGCTCCAACAGTTTCGCGTTGTCTCGGAAAACCATACGTCCAAGCTCCTGCCTGTCCAACGCGCCGTTGTAAACACAGCCGAATTTATTCTCTATAGCGGACAGAAGCTGCGCGTCGCTCTCAAGCAGCTTATGGTACAGCGCGTCGCAGTCTATTGCCGTAGCGCCTGACTCCTTCAGAACATTGAGTGCGGTAGTTTTGCCGGATCCGGTACCGCCCGTCAAGCCAATGGTCAACATATGCCGACCGTTCCCATCACACGCTCCAGCGCGTCACGCGAAACGCCGCCGGATCGCAGAATTTTCGGAGGATCCAATGTTAAATCAAGAATTGTCGAAGGCGTGCCGCCGATACATATTCCGCCGTCAATCGCGCAGTCTATCTCTCCGTCAAAGTACCTGATCACATCCTCAAACGCGACGGCTCCGGGCATTCCGGATATATTAGCGGACGTACCTGTCAGGGGCGTGTCAACGTCACGCAGAAGCGCGAGCGTGAGCGCGTTGTCAGGACATCGGATGCCAATGGTATTGCCGCCCGCTGTTAGAGTGTCTGACAATGACTTTTTGCGCTCCAGCACTATCGTAAGCGGCCCGGGCCAGAACGCGTCCGCAAGCCTGTACGCGATGTCCGGTATTGTGGAGCAGAACCGCGCGGCCATCTCCATATCGGTCACAAAAATGCTGATTGGCTTTGTCGGCGCCCGCCCCTTTACAGCGAATACTCTCTTGACCGCCGACTCATTTAACGCGTCAGCCGCCAGACCATAAATAGTCTCAGTAGGCACCGCCACAATACCACCGCGCCTTATAATGTCCGGCGCTCCTTTAACAGTCTGTTCTAAAACAAGTGTTTTCACATATCTCCCCCTGCTGATTTAAGCTTTTCCGCCTGATCCGCCAGTATCAGCGCGTCTATTATTTCATCAAGCGCGCCGTCCATTATCTGATCTATTTTGTAGAGCGTAAGACCTATCCGGTGATCCGTAACTCTGCCTTGCGGAAAATTGTAAGTACGTATGCGCTCGTTCCTCATTCCGGAACCTACCTGGCTCCTGCGTTCAGCCGCGATCTGCGCGTCACGCTTTTGCCGTTCGGCTTCCAGCAGCCTTGAAGCCAGTATTTTCATCGCCCTGTCCCTGTTTTTATATTGGCTCCGCTCGTCCTGGCACTCCACCACCGTTCCGGTGGGTATGTGCGTAATGCGTATGGCGGATTCGGTTTTGTTGACTTTCTGCCCGCCGGCGCCTGTCGAACGAAATGTGTCTATCTGCAAATCGTCAGGGTTAATCTCAACATCCACCTCGTCCATCTCCGGCAGCACGGCGACAGTTACGGTACTTGTATGGATCCTCCCGCCAGCCTCCGTTTCGGGCACGCGCTGTACCCTGTGGACACCGGACTCGAATTTGAGCCGCGAGTACGCGCCGCGTCCCTCAATTATGAAGCTGATTTCCTTTATGCCCCCAAGTTCCGTCTTATTGAAATTAACGACGTCCGTCTTCCAGCCCTTCATCTCGGCATACATCGAGTACATTCTGAACAGACTGTGGGCGAAAAGCGCGGATTCCTCTCCCCCAACGCCGCCGCGTATTTCAATTATGACATTCCGCTCGTCGTTCGGATCCTTTGGCAAGAGCAATATTTTCAGCTCCTCGTCAAGCTTCGCAAGCTCCTCTTTCGCTCTCTCCGACTCGTCCTGGGCAAGCTCCCGAAGCTCCGGATCGGAAAACAGCGCCTCGGCGTCGCCAATCGTTTTCAGCGTTTCGCTCCGACGACGTATGACGGACACTACAGGCTCCAGATCCTTCTGCTCTCTCGCGAGACGCGCGTAAAGAGCCGGATCGGTGTACACTTCCGGTGTCCGCATACGCTCTTCGGCCTCACGGTATTTTTCCTCTATTTCCTTAAGCTTTTCCTCCATAACAATCCTTCACAAATCAAAATATTAGGCAATGGACGCGCCCCAGGGGTAGCCCGACAGAGTGCCGGAACAGATAATCTCCGTCACGCCGCTGTCCGTGAAGCACCTGCTGCCTACGCTTATGACGCTTCCGGGTATAGTGACGCTTTTAAGGCTTGTACATGACGCGAACGCGTAGTCGTTCAGATACATACACGTCTCCGGGAGCCTCACATATGACAGCGCGCCGCATGACGCGAACGCGTAACCGCCGATCATTGTCAGACCGTCATCAATGGTCACGCTCTCAAGAGCGTACGCGGCGTAAAATCCCCGGTTCGCTATCTGCACCACTGTTGACGGCACGGTAACGGATTTCAGCGACTTGCATCCAAAAAAAGCATAACTGTTTATAATCTGTGTGCCGTCCGGTATGTCGTAGCTCTCCCTCTCATCTCCCCAAGGGTAACACAGCAGCGTACTGCCGGTTTTAGAGAACAGCACGCCATCTATGCTCAGGTAGTTCGCGTTTTCCGCGTCCAGTTCAAAGAGCGAGATCGGGCATCCGCAGAAAGCTTTAGCCAGCATACTCCCGTCTTCCTCAAGATTTTTCGGTATGTGCAGCGCGGTAAGCCCACACCCGGCAAAGGCAAAATTGCCAAGGGTCTTTAGTGTGTCCGGCAGGTGCAGAGCCGTCAGATTGGTACACTTATAAAACGCTTTTTCCGAGACGCTCCTGCAGCCCTCGTCAAAGACGACGGTATTGACACGGCCTATGAATGTCTCCCAGGGGCGCACGCCGTCGTCAAACGCCGCCATCTCCCCTGTCCCGCAAATGGCGAGGACGCCATCCTTGAAGCTCCACGTCAGGTTATCGCCGCAGCTGCCTGTAAACTCCGGAGCGTCAGTCGCCGCGGCAATGAGACTATCCACGTCGAGAACGGGGACTCCCGGCTCGGCGGGTTCCTCCTCAATATTTTCCTCCGGATCCCGGGCTTCTTCCTCAGAAGAGGCGCTGTCCTCCTCGGATGTGGCCGCGCAGGACGCGATGGAAAATATGAGCAGCAGCGTCAGCGCAAATACAGATGTTCGTTTTAACATATCTCATCCCACTTCTCTATATGCCCTTGTTCATATGTCCGCTCCCCAGGGGTACCCCTCCGCTGTCCCGTTATACGTGAGACGCGTCAGAGGCGTGTCGGTAAACACATCGTTTTCTATAATCTCCACGCTGTCGGGTATTTCTATGCTGTGGAGCACGTAACAGGCCCCGAACGCGTACCGCTCTATGCGCGTGACAGAATCGGGGATCGTCACGGAGTACAGGTTAATACATCCATAGAACGCGTAAGCTGATATAAGCGTTATGTTGTCCGGAATGTCTATTGTAGTAAGGCTGTCGCACCCATAGAACGCGCGGTTCGTTATTTCCATCATTGACTCCGGTATGGTAATTTGCCGGAGATTTGTGCAGCCGTCAAACGCGAAACCCACGACGCGCTGTATCTTTTCGGGTATCACGAAGCTCACGCGTTCGCTCGCCCAGGGATAGCATATGAGATCACGCATACGGCGGTTGTAGAGCACTCCGTCAACAGCGGCGTAATACTGGTTATCGCTGTCAACGGTAAATTCCTGTATGGGATTATTCAGGAACGCGAGGCTTATCATATCGCCGCTCTCCTCCATGCTTTTCGGGATGAACACGCTTTCAATGGCACAGTTGGCAAAAGCGTAAAGACCGAGACGCTCCATGGAGTCCGGCAGATGTATTCTCGTAAGCTTTGCGCAGCCATCGAACGCGTGCTTTGACACGAACACGCAGCCCTCATTTATGACGACCGCTTCAATGTCCGCCGTGTGCTCGTACCATGGAAACGACGTACTGTCGTCCTCGTCAAAAACGGTCATCTCGCCGTCCCCGGTAATGACGATCACCCCGTCCTTGTAGTACCATTTCAGATTATCGCCGCAGTCACCCGAATCCTCCGGGTTGGCTGTCGCGGCTCTTGTGAGCCTGTCCACGTCAAGTCCTGAGGGATCTTCGTCGGTCCGGCCGCACCCGGCAAGGGCAAAAAGCATCGACAGCGCCACAAGCAGCGTCAAAACCCTTCTCATGAACATAACCACCTCGCTTCTAAACCATATCATAATGCAAAACACCCCTGGATGTCAAGGGCTTGCCGTATTTTTCAGAAAGATTTAAAAACCTGTTCAAAATTCCGGAATTTAGTATTATAATATAACCAGTACACGATGAACGGAGGCGCAGTATGACACGTTTGCTGCTTGTGGAGGATGATATTGGCATAATCAGGAGCCTGACGGATTTCCTAACCGGTGAGGGCTTCACTGTTGACACGGCGCGGGGACAGCGGGACGCTATACGGGTATTGGAGCGGGGCGCTTACGATCTGCTGCTCCTGGACGTGTCGCTGCCGGACGGGAGCGGCTACACCGTATGTATGGAGGCGAAGCGCGCGGCCAATGTGCCGGTCATTTTCCTGACAGCGTCCGACGATGAGACAAGCGTGGTGACCGGGCTGGAGATGGGCGCGGACGACTATATAGCGAAACCGTTCAGACCGAGAGAGCTTGTGTCAAGGATACGCAGCGTTCTGAGACGCGCGGGCAGATCGGACAGCGTCCTTGAGCTGGGGTCGCTGCGGGTGGACGTGGCGCGCGCGCAGGTGCTCAGAGACGGCAGGGAAATCTTCCTCTCCGCTTTGGAGTATCGGCTGCTGCTGGTGTTCCTGAAGAATCCCGGCGCGGTGCTCTCGCGGACGAAGCTGCTGGAGGAGATCTGGGACGTGTCCGGAGAGTTCGTGAATGACAACACGCTGACGGTCTATATAAAGCGGCTCCGGGACAAAATAGAGGACGACCCACGGAACCCGACGATTATAAAGACGGTGCGCGGACTCGGCTACAGGGCGGGTGAATAGCGTGGGGTTTTTCAGGAACCGCGAGATACGCCGCGCTCTTGTTATCTCAGGCGCGCTGTCGGCGGTATTCATAGTGATTGGATTTCTGATCGGGCCGCCAACCGGCATAGCGGTTACGGCGTCGTGCGCGGGTCTGGACACGGTGTTTTTCATAATAACACTGAACCGCTACAGAAAGATCGCGGATATGAGCCATGAGATCGACCGCGTGCTGCACGGGCAATCCAATCTCAGCCTTGAGAGGTTCAGCGAGGGGGAACTGGCGGCGCTGCAGACGGAGATCGGCAAGCTGACGACGCGCCTTTCCCGGCAGGCGCGGCGTCTGGAACAGGACAAGGTGTTCCTGTCGGATTCCCTGGCCGACATCTCCCACCAGCTGAAAACGCCGCTGACATCCATGCGCCTGACGGTCACCATGCTGGCGGAACCGAACCTGACGGACGCGCGGCGCGAGGAGCTGACGCGGGAGCTGGCCATGTCGATTGGACGTATACAGTGGCTTGTATCCGCGCTGCTCATGCTGTCGCGGCTGGACGCGGGGACGGTTCAGCTGAGACGTGACAGCGTGGGCGTGCCGGAGCTGATAAAGGAGTCGTCCGAACCGCTCCGAATCTCGATGGAGCTGAGGGACCAGTCCTTTACCGTGCGCGTGCCTGAGGGCACGACGCTTACGGGCGACCTTTACTGGACGGCGGAGGCGTTCGGGAACATACTGAAGAACGCGATGGAGCACACGCCGCCCGGCGGCGAGATAACTGTAGAGGCGCAGGAGAACGCGCTTTTCACCGAGATAAAAGTGTGGGACACCGGCGCGGGATTCGACGAGCGGGACATCCCGCACCTGTTTGAACGGTACTACCGAGGCCGGAACGCGTCCAGCCAGAGCGTGGGAATAGGACTGGCGCTGGCGAGGACAATAATAACCCACGAGGGCGGCACGGTGAAGGCCGGGAACCGGCGGGACGGAGGCGCGATGTTTACGGTGCGGTTCTACAAAAGCGCCGTGTGACCGTGCCGCCAACCGCCCGCGATTTTAAGGCGGGAGTTGACAGACGGCGCGAAAAAGGGTATAATGTATAAAATCTAATGTTATATGGCGGATTTTTGTACATATCCCCGTGATAGCATTAGATTGAATATCTATTTAAAGGGAGCTTGACAAGATGAGCAGAGAGATTTCCAGCCGGGGAAGAAAATCCGGAGTCGATTTACTGAAAATTATCGCCATGTTCTTAGTCGTACTGAGTCACGTGACAGGCACAATGTGTTCCCAGTCGTTCGGCTATCCTGAGGAATACGTGATAAACATTACCGACTCCACTACTAATATGCAGAATCTCGTCTTATCCTGGATTTCGTATTCGGGTTCTTTGGGCAATCTGTGCTTCTTCACCTGCACCGCCTGGTTTTTGCTTGACAGCAAAAAGTTCAACATCAACAAACCGGTACGAATGCTTGCTAATATGTGGGTTATAAACGTAATTGTTCTTGTGGCGGCGGAACTTACCGGGATCTTTGACATAAGCATCAGAGCCGTTATCAAATCACTCGTGCCAATAATGTTTGACCTAAACTGGTATATTACCTGCTATGTTTTGTTCTATTTTATACATCCGGTATTGAATAAATTCATACATAGCCTTTCGCAAAAACAACTACTGACATACAGCGCGGTAATGTTTTGCCTGTACTTCTTATCGAACTGTTTAAAGAAAGAACTGTTTTACACGTCGAAACTTATTATATTTATAGTGATGTATTTCATAATAGCGTATATTAAGCAATATTTGCCGCGCTTATCCAAAAGCCGTATAGCGAACATTATCGGGCTGATTTTTGGCTTGGGCGCCCCGTTTGCGCTGAATGTGGCCACGAGCTACCTTGGGTTCCGGTACGAGTTTTTGTCAACGAGAGTGTTGCACTGGGGCGGCAACGGCTCACCGTTTCTGCTGATAGCGGCCCTTTCCCTTTTCAACTTGCTTTATAACACAAATTTCAAGAACAGAGCCGTCAATTACGTCTCAAGCTTATCAATGCTGGTTTATCTGTTCCATGAACAGTATATTATACAGATTTACGTGCGTCCATATATATATATATATATACGCGAGAATACCACATATAGTAACTTCGTACTGATGGATCTGCTGCTTGCCGTGGCTCTGTTCCTTATAACGCTTGCGGTGTCGATGCTTTACCGGGCTGTCTTACAGCCGTTGGTGGATAAAGCCAGCGACAAGCTGCTGGCTGTTATAAAGAAGGTATATGGGAAAGCCTGCAATGTCCTGATGAGAATAAAATAGAGGCAATCTGAAAATATTATGGAGGTTAAGTGATGAGCGGTTTTAAGAAAATCAGTCCGGAGGAGATGTCCGGCAATGTGTTCCATATGATGGCGGAGCAGTGGATGCTGATAACGGCCGGGGACAGTCAGAAGCTAAATACCATGACGGCCGGGTGGGGCGCCCTTGGCGTTCTCTGGGGGAAGCCCGTGGCGATATGCTACGTTCGCCCGCAGAGGTATACCTTCCAGTTCATGGAGCGGGAGAGGTTCTACTCCCTGAGCTTCTATGGTGAGGAGTACAGAAAGCAACTCCAGATCTGCGGCACAAAGAGCGGCAGGGATATTGACAAGGTCAGGGCCACCGGGTTTACCACGGCGTTTGCCGACTGCGGCGCGCCGTATTTTGAGGAGGCGGATCTGGTGATTATCTGCAAGAAGCTCTATAGCGAGGATATAGTTCCCGACAGGTTCGTGGATAGCACGCTGGAGGAGAAATGGTACCCTGACCGCGATTTCCATAAATCATATGTTGGAGAGATTATAGATATTTTCAGGAAATAAGGGATATGTGTGGAGAACAACGAACTTGAGAGAGCGGTGCTGGTAGGGCTTGCGGCGGACAGCATGAGGGCTGTTGACAGAGCCACGGAGGAGAGCCTTTGCGAATTGGAGGCGCTGCTTAAGACAGCCGGAGGCGTCGCCTGCGGCACGGTACTGCAAAATAAGAAAGCGCCGGATCCCAGAAGCTTTATCGGTGAGGGCAAGGTGCGGGAGATTAAGGAGCTTGTGGAGGCGGAGGACTGCACGCTGGCGGTTTTTGACAATGAGCTGTCCCCCTCCCAGGCGCGGGCGCTGGAAAATGATCTGGGTATCCGGGTCATTGATCGCTCACAGCTTATACTTGACATCTTCGCGTCCAGAGCGAGGACGCGCGAGGGGTGCTTACAGGTGGAGCTGGCGCAGTATAATTATCTGCTGCCGAGGCTGACAGGTATGTGGACGCACCTTGCGCGTCAGACGGCGTCCGGCGGCAAAAGCCCCATAGGTACCCGAGGCCCCGGCGAGACGCAGCTTGAAACCGACAGGCGCCATATCAGGCGCAAGATACAGAAGCTGTCCGAGGACCTGGAGGATGTGCGGCGCGTAAGAGGGACGCAGAGGCGCCTTCGCGAGAAGAACGGTATTCCGGTTATTGCTCTTGTGGGGTACACGAACGCGGGAAAATCGACGCTGCTGAACCGCCTGACGGATTCGGACATTCCGGCGAATGACCGGCTTTTCGACACGCTGGATACTACTACCCGTAAGCTCACCCTCGCCCCCGGCAGCGAGGCGCTGATTTCCGATACTGTGGGCTTTATCCGCAAGCTGCCCCATCATCTGGTGGAGGCGTTCAAGGCGACGTTGGAGGAGTTGGCGTACGCCGACGTGATCCTGCACGTTATAGATTCGGCAAGCCCGGAGCGTGAGGAGCAGATTGACGTTGTGCGGCGGCTTATAACGGAGCTTGGGGCCGGCGGAACGCCGTGTATTGACGTGTACAACAAATCGGATCTGCGCGATGACCCGTTCGATATACCGCGCGACAAGGACGCGATTGCCATTTCCGCGAAAAACGGAGCGGGTACGGATAAACTCCTTGAGCGCGTTGAGGAGCTGCTTGACAGAGGGAAAAAACGCGTTACGCTTTGTATACCCTATGAGAAAGCGGGACTTTGCGATATGCTGCACAGGGAAGCTGACGTGGAACATCTGGATTACACGGAGGACTGCATAGAGGTCAGCGTTGTGGTGAAGCCGGAGCAGTGGGGACTTGTGAAGGAGTACGCGCGCGAACGCTCCTGAGACTTATCCCGGATTATTGGGACACGCACGCGGCCGCGGCGCGAAAAGCCCTATGCGCCGTATATCGAGAGAGGAGTTACAATGCGGGAGTATCTGATTCCGGGTGAATACGGCGAGGATGAATTTATCGAGAAGCGCTCACGGTTCATAGGCCGTGTCTGGCGCGTGACACAGGAGTCCGAGGCGCTTCAGCACATAAAAGAGACGCGGGAGAGGCACTGGGACGCGAGCCACAATGTATACGCCTACGCCATTCACACCGGGAATATAATGAGATACACAGACGACGGTGAACCGTCAGGGACGGCGGGGGTGCCGGTTCTGAACGTGTTCCGCTCGTCAGGCATACAGGACTTCTGCTGCGTTGTGACGCGATATTTCGGCGGCATTCTGCTCGGTGCCGGTGGGCTTGTGAGAGCGTATTCCCGTGGCGCGGCGATGGCGCTGGACGCGGCCGGCCGGGGTGAGATGAGAAAGCTGCTGACGGTGACGGTGCTGTGCACCTACGCGCAGTATGAGAAATTGAGAGGTGAGCTTACGCGTTTTGACGCGAGTGTGGACGATACACAATTTGGCGCGGATGTGGAGCTTCAGTTGGCGCTGAGTCCTGAAAACACTGAAAAGTTTGCCCGGCGCGTTACGGAGCTATCCGCCGGGACAGCGCTGTGTGAGACAACGGGTGAAACCATGCGGCCCGTCATGCTGGACGGTACCGGTACCGGCACTTGTTAAAATAAAGCGTTTAATCAAAAAACAGCAAGAGCGGAACGGCGATCAGCCGTTCCGCTCAATCGGTTTATTTGTTCATCAGCCGCTTCATAATCTCCTGATACGCGTTTTCAACGTTCCCAAGGTCACGACGGAAACGGTCCTTGTCCAGCTTCTCGTGGGTTGTTGAGTCCCAGAACCGGCAGGTGTCAGGGGAGATCTCATCCGCCAGGATTATGCTGCCGTCAGGGAGCCTGCCAAATTCCAATTTGAAATCCACAAGGTCAATATTCAGACTCTTCATGAACGACTTAAGCAGATCGTTCACCTTGAACGCCATCTTCTTTATCGTGTCGATCTCATCCCTCGTCGCCAGTTTCAGCGCCAGCGCGTGAGATTCGTTCAGAAGCGGGTCATGCAGATCGTCGTTTTTATAGGAGAACTCCAGCGTCGGCTCGTCAAAGACTATCCCCTCGTCCACGCCGTAACGCGACGCGAAGTGACCGGCGGATATGTTGCGGACTATAACCTCCAGGGGTACTATGGCGACCTTTTTGACCAGCGTCTCCCTGTCAGACAGTTCCTTAACAAAATGCGTGGGGATGCCCTCGCTCTCCAACATCCGCATGAGCATATTCGTCATCCTGTTGTTGACGACACCCTTGCCCGCTATCGTGCCCTTCTTCTGACCGTCAAACGCCGTCGCGTCGTCTTTGTATGATACTATACACAGGTTCGGATCATCGGTAGCGTAAATCTTCTTGGCCTTTCCCTCATATAACTGGTTCAGCTTCTCCATATCTCTTGCTCCCTTCAAAGATTACATCTCAAAATATTCATCTCGGCCCGCGCCAACGGATACGTATCTTATTTTACTGCAAGTCGCGTCGCCTATGAACTTAACATAATCACGAGCCTCCCCGGGCAAAGCGTCAAAGCTCCGGCATTTCGTTATATCGGTCTTCCAGCCGGGCATATACTCGTAAACCGGTTTTGCCGTTTCCAGTTCCTTTCCCTTGGGGAAGTAGTCAACCTGTCTGCCGTCTATCTCATAACGCGTACACACGGGTATCCTGTCAAGGTACGACAGCACGTCCAGCTTTGTAAGCGCGATCTCTGTCGCGCCCTGAATGGCGACGCCGTATCTTGACGCGACCACGTCAAATCCGCCGACGCGTCTGGGCCTCCCGGTGGCCGCTCCGTACTCGCCGCCGGCTTCACGAAGCTCCTCGGCCTCTTTTCCGAACATCTCGCACGTGAACGGCCCTTCACCAACGCAGCTTGAGTACGCTTTCATAATGCCGACGATATTGTCCAGCCGCTTTGCCGGGATCCCGGAACCTATCGGAGCGTAGGCGGCTATGGTTGAGGATGAGGAAGTATACGGGTATATGCCAAAATCTATGTCCCGTAAAGCCCCAAGCTGAGCCTCGAACATGACAGATTTACCGGAATCCACCGCGTCCGTGAGATATTCCGTCGTGTCCCGGATATAATCGCGGAAGGGCAGCCCGTAAGTCTCAAGCCAGTGGTACACGTCCGAGGCGTCTATCGGGTCGTGACCATATCCTCCCGCGACTGTCAGGTTCTTCCACTCGACAATATCATTCAGGTGCTCGCGATGCTCGGCAAGATCCAGAAGATCGCCCATGCGCAGCGTTTTCTTCATGTATTTGTCCGAGTAAACCGGGGCGATGCCGCGCCTTGTGGAACCGAATTTCTTGTCGGCAAGCCTGTCCTCCTCCAGACCATCCATGAGCGGATGATACGGCATACATATGGTGGCGCGATCGCTTATTACAAGGTGCTCCGGGTCGATCGTTATCCCCTTCTCACGGAGCGCCGCCACCTCACCCGCCAGGTGCTTCAGATCTACAACCATTCCGGGGCCCATAACGTTTACTGTTTTGCTTCTCAGTATTCCTGAGGGCAGAAGGTTAAGAATGAACTTGCCTCTATCATTAACAACTGTGTGCCCCGCGTTATTGCCGCCCTGGTACCTTATCACAATATCATACTGGGCTGAGAGCAGGTCCACCATGCGCCCTTTGCCCTCGTCACCCCAGTTTATTCCCACAACCGCAGTCAACATGAGCTTATCTCCTTTATACCGTAACTTGGACGTCTATGCCCAACATATCTCTGTTTCGTTCAATAATCGGATTTACGTACTCCTCTATAAACTCCACTGTCTGCTCCGGTGCGCGGCCTACAAATTTGCGCACATCCAATGTATCCTTTATGGATTCCTCTGTCAGCCCGAAACGCTCGTCCGCCATGAGCAGTTCCAGCAGGTTGTTGTCACCGCCTTTTAGTTTTACCCGCGCGGCGGCCTCCTGCGAGTATTGACGGATTACCTCGTGAAGCTCCTGCCTGTCCCCTCCCCTTTTTACCGCGTCCATGAGTATGTTTTCACTGGCTATGAACGGAAGCTCCTCATTCAAGTGCTTTGCCATAACTTCAGGGTAGAGCCTTCCGCCCCTTATGATATTGATCAGCAGCGTTAAAACTCCATCAGTGGCGAGGAACGCCTCGGGTATTGATATACGCCTGTTGGCCGAATCGTCCAGCGTCCTCTCAAGCCACTGGTTAGCGGATGTGTCGGCGGCGTTGCGCGCGTCGTTTATCACAAACCGCGAGAGTGACACTACCCGTTCACAGCGCATGGGATTGCGCTTATACGCCATTGCGGATGATCCTATCTGGCTGGACTCAAAAGGCTCGTCAAACTCCTTCATGTGCGCCAATAGCCGTATATCCGTTGCCATTTTGCTTGCGCTCTGCGCTATACCGGCGAGTATGTTCAGCACAAACGCGTCAACCTTACGCGAATACGTCTGCCCTGACACCGGCATACAATCCTCAAACCCCATCTTGGCGGCGATTAACCGTTCAAGCTCTCTGACTTTATCATGGTTACCGTTGAAAAGCTCCAGGAAACTCGCGCCTGTGCCGGTTGTGCCTTTACAGCCCAGAAGCTTAAGGTGTGAAAGCTCAAAGTCCAGCCGTTCAAGATCCATGACAAAATCCTGGAGCCACAGTGTCGCGCGCTTCCCCGCTGTAGTTGGCTGCGCCGCCTGGAAGTGCGTGTAGGCAAGAGTCGCGGTATCTTTATGGGACAACGCGAAATCTCTCATGGAGGCGATGAGGTTTACGAGAAGACGTTTAATCTGCAAAAGTCCGCATTTCATCTCAATGATGTCGGTGTTGTCACCGACATAGCAACTGGTCGCGCCCAGATGGATTATAGGTTTTGCCGTTGGGCACGCGTCTCCGTAAGCGTGAACGTGGGCCATAACGTCGTGGCGCAGCTTGCGCTCATAACTGTCGGCGAGGTCGTAATCTATGTCGTAAATGTGGTCACGCATCTCACTGATCTGTTCGTCTGTAATCGGTAATCCCAGTTCCTGTTCGCTCTCCGCGAGCGCGACCCAAAGCTTGCGCCATGTGGAGAACTTGAAGTCCGGCGAGAATATGTTCTGCATCTCTCTGGACGAATAGCGCGTGCAGAGCGGATTTTCATATCTATCTTTCATTTGCGGCGCTTCTCCTATTCTACTGTAACGGATTTAGCCAGATTTTTGGGTTTATCAATATCGCATCCGTTCGCGCGGGCAACGTAGTACGCAAAAAGCTGTAATGGTACTATCTGCGCTATCGGTACGAAAAGCGGCTCCATTTTCGGTACAAGTATGAAATCATCGGCCTGCGTGATGATTCTCTTATTGCCCTCTGGCGCTACAGCCAGCACTTTAGCGCCGCGCGCTTTGACTTCCTCAATGTTGGACATAGTCTTATCAAACAGCGACTCGCAGCACGCAAGCGCAACAATCAAAGAGCCAGGCTCAATGAGCGCGATTGTCCCGTGCTTCAGCTCACCCGCGGGATATGCCTCGGAGAAAATATAGGATATTTCCTTCAGTTTCAGCGCTCCCTCCATACATACCGCGTAGTCAAGGTTCCTGCCAATAAAATAAAGCGCCTTCTGATCCGCGTAACGCTCCGCCAGGTACTGAACATGGCGGTTCAGGTCGATTGCCCTTTGTATCTTGGATGGTACCTCGCGCATCGACTGAATGAGCCGCAGATAATCCCTTTGCTCTATCGTCCCCAGCTTCTCCGCGATATATATCGCCAGAAGGTCGAGCACCGCGATCTGCGTGGTGTATCCCTTCGTAGTGGCGACGGCAATCTCCGGCCCGGCCCATGTGTAAAGAACATTATCCGCCAATTTCGCAAGGCGGCTGCCTACTACATTGACTATCGCGACGGTCTTACCGCCCCGTTCCTTACATTCAGACAATGCCGCTATGGTATCAGCGGTCTCTCCGGACTGGGATACAGCTATCAAAAGAGTGTGCTCATCAATTATCGGATTCCGATACCGAAGTTCACTCGCGATCTCAACAGATGTCGGAAGCCTTGTCAGCTCTTCTATAACGTATCTTCCCACCTGCCCCGCGTAGCTTGCGGATCCGCAGGCGGTTATCACGATACGGTTTATGCTCCGCAGCTCTTCGTCACTCAGGGACAGGTCCTCGAACACTATCCTGTTATCGGAAATCCTCGGCTCGATGGTTGCCTTGAAAGCGGCGGGCTGCTCCATTATCTCTTTTAGCATGAAATGCTCGTAACCGCCCTTTTCGGCCGCCTCAATGTCCCAGACCACCCTTGATACAGGTTTGGTAATGAGTTTCCCGGTACAATTGTAAACCGCGACAGAATCATCCGTAAGTTCGGCGAATTCTCCGTCATCAAGATATATGATATTTTTCGTGTGGGCGATGAGTGCCGTGACATCTGACGCGAAATAGTTTTCACCCACCCCGATACCGATAATCAACGGCGCCGATTCACTAAGCGCAAACACTCTGCCTCCGCCGTCTGTACACACGACGCCCAGCGCATACGCGCCTTTAAGCCGCGCGGCCGCTTTCATTACCGCGCGCTTCGGATCGCCATTGTAGTAGAGCTCCAGCAGATGTGCCACAACCTCCGTGTCGGTATCACTGATAAACTCAAAACCGTTCGCGCGAAGTTCATCTCTCAGTTCCACATAATTCTCAATTATTCCGTTATGGACAACCGCGAAGCGCCCATCGGAGGACAGATGTGGATGCGCGTTTATATCGTTTGGTACCCCGTGCGTCGCCCACCGGGTATGCCCTATGCCATAGAACCCTTTTACATCCGCGCCGTCATGAGTAAGGTCACAGAGATTTTTTATTTTACCACTGGTTTTCGCGATATTTATCTTGCCGTCATCAGTTACGGCCAATCCGGCGGAGTCATAACCTCTGTATTCGAGCCTTTTGAGTCCATCCAGCAGCACGGGCGCCGCCTGCCTGTTCCCGGCAAAGCCTACAATACCACACATACTTATTGTCTCCTCATGTCACATGGACAAAATAAAATTTTCAACGTGAGAGTTTTCAAAAAGATTAATTATTCTCATTTCGTTTGAGCGAAGCCTCAACAAAACCGCGGAACAACGGGTGCGCCTTATTCGGACGGCTCTTAAATTCGGGGTGATACTGAACGCCTATAAAAAAATCATGATCCGGCAGTTCCATCGTTTCCACCAGTTCGCCATTAGGTGACGAGCCGCTGACAGAAAATCCCGCGCTCTCAAAATCCGCGCGATAAGCATTATTGAACTCGTATCTGTGACGGTGACGCTCCTGTATGACCTGCGTGCCATAGCAGCGCTCCATGGCGGTGCCTGTACGAATATGGCATGGCCAGCTTCCGAGACGCAGCGTACCGCCTTTGTTGATGTTGTCACTCTGGCCGGGCATGAAGTCTATGACCTTATGTGTTGACATTTCATTAAATTCCCGGGAATTCGCGTCAGCCCAGCCGAGCACGTTACGGGCAAACTCTATGACGGCAATCTGCATACCGAGACATATGCCTAAGTACGGAGTTCCTGTTTCCCGAGCGTACTTTGCCGCAAGGATCATACCTTCAATACCGCGTTCTCCAAAACCGCCGGGTACAAGAATACCGTCAAGAATCGACAAAATATCGACATAGTTATTTTCGTTCAATGTCTCAGAATCAATCCACTCAATTTTTACATCCGCGTCCAGCGCGTAACCGGCATGGCGCAGCGCCTCGGAGACGGATAGATATGCGTCGTGGAGCTGTATATATTTTCCGACTATGCCTATTGTCACACATCTGTGGAGTGTTTTTATCCTGTCTACAAGACTGACCCACTCCGAAAGATCAGGCTGCGGCGCGTCAATATTCAGTCCCCTGCACACAACATCCGAAAATCCTCGCTTTTCCAGCATAAGCGGGGCTTCATACAGTACAGGCAGTGTGACATTCTCAATAACACAGTCAGGCTTCACGCTGCAAAAATGGGCTATTTTTTTAAAGATACTTTCGTCCTCAATAGGTTCGTCGCACCTTAATACGATTATATCCGGGTTTATGCCCATGCCCTGCAATTCTTTGACAGAGTGCTGAGTTGGTTTTGATTTATGCTCGCCCGAGGCCTTCAGATATGGCACAAGAGTAACATGGATAAAGAGCGAATTACCAGGTCCGACCTCACGCCCTACTTGCCTTATCGCCTCAAGGAACGGCTGGCTTTCTATGTCGCCTACTGTTCCGCCGATCTCCGTTATGACAACATCCGCATCTGTCATTTTACCAACGCTGTATATAAAGTTCCGTATTACGTCTGTGATATGCGGAATGACCTGTACGGTGCTGCCAAGGTATTTCCCCTGTCGCTCCTGACCTATTACCGTCGCGTAGACTTTACCGGTTGTCAGGTTTGAAAACCGGTTCAGATCCTCATCAATAAACCGTTCATAGTGGCCCAGGTCAAGGTCAGTTTCCGCGCCATCTTCGGTGACAAACACCTCACCGTGCTGGTACGGGCTCATGGTTCCAGGATCTACATTGATATACGGGTCAAGTTTCTGGGCGGCAACCGTAAGCCCCCTTGCTTTCAGGAGTCGTCCAAGAGACGCGGCGGTGATGCCCTTGCCCAAACCTGACACCACGCCGCCAGTTACGAATATATATTTGCCCATTTTCTCTTTCTCCCAGCCGAATATTACACTTGGTGACAATTCGTTTGCCAATCTTCGGGGTCTTTGCCCATAAGCTGCGGTGCGCTCTGGCGGATTTTTCGTTAATTACCGGGTTCCGGATTCACACATATCAGTTCTGAAGACGGCTTCAAAATGATAATCGGTATTTCCCAATGAAAGTGATTTAATACTGGTTCAAAATTAAAGGATTTAATTTGGTACACGCACGCGCTCGCGTGCCCGTGCCGCACACAGCGCGTCACGCCGTCTCATAAGTTCTTTACGTACCTTCGACGCTGTGTTTGCATAAAGCTATAAAGCTTTTTAAAAAGAACCAGGGCCTGTTTGAAAGCTGTCAACACGCCCAAATAGCGGCTTTTCCGCCATACCACATTGAATTTCCTTGAAACACAACAAATATTCCGGGCCTTGTCCGGCAAAAAATATCCGCTCTTGGCTATATTGCCAATTCTCAGACAAGACCTGATATCATTATATACGCTCTCGCTCCGGTTTGCAAGTAGTAATAATGACAAAATATATACGCTCTCGCTCCGGTTTGCAAGTAGTAATAATGACAAAATGCAAAAACAGGCTTTGTCCGCGTTTAATTGTTACGCGTAGAAAAGCTGATGGTCTATTTGAGCCACAAAGCTGCAATGCTTTGCCGCCCAGCTGTAACGAGCGGTGGCGACGGACGCGAAGTACAGCGCGGAACCGGCTACGTCGGCCCCATCCAGCGCGAGTTTGGCCGCGATGACGCACGACTCGTCGGGTGTATTATATATCCCTCCGGAATACGCGGGAGTGAACTGCACACCGTATTTTCGGTCGAATATCACATCTTCCACTGTCCACGGGAATTCACTGCTCGCGACCCTGTTCATCACTACATTGCCAACGGCTGTTTTGCCGCGCAGTGTTTCACCATTTGCCTCGGCATATATTATACGCGACAGCCAGTACAGATCAGTATCGTCATAATAGTATTCGCCCCGCAATATCGGAGTACCGGGCGTGATGTATACCGTCTCGTTATCCCAGTCGACGTAAGTATCCGCGCCAAAGGCTAAAGCGAGAGTATCAAGAGGTGCGTATAGTCGCTCATTCCGCAGTTCACACCCGCCATCAACAAAAAGGTACCTGTCGTTCGCGACAATGTACTCATTGCCGCACGATACACAAATCACAAGATCGTCCGCGATCACAGTCACTGTTTTTGTGTCATTTTCCCAGTTCACCGCTTCAGCTCCCAACGCCACAGATAACGCGCGCAGAGGTACCCATATGCTATCATCTTTGATATATGCGTCGACGGACACATCGCCAACTGACGCGCTGAGCGCCTCCGCGCTGCCAATTGGCAGAAGACAAAGCGCAATTAGTACGGCCAATGCTGTTTTCATACTCAACCTTCCTTTCCAACTGTTCGGTACCTGTAATTATACAGAGGCCGAAGCGCAAAGTCGGTCGAATGTAAGCGGTTAGCCAGTACTTTATATTGTTAATCTTTTATTACGGGTTTTCTATGCCTGCGCTTTCATCGCGAGGTACGCATTGATGAATCCATCAATATCCCCGTCCATAACGGCGTTGATATTGCCATTTTCAAAACCGGTTCTTGCGTCTTTGGCAAGAGTGTACGGCATAAAAACATATGAGCGTATGGCGCTTCCAAAGTCTATCTTCATCTGGACCCCTTTTATGTCGCTTATCTTCTCAAGATGCTCCCGCTCCTTTATTTCAGCGAGCTTTGCCCGAAGCATACTGCGGCAGTTTTCCAGATTCTGGAAGTGACTGCGTTCCACCTGACTTGAGACAACGATACCTGTGGGTATGTGCGTCAGCCGCACAGCGGAGGAGGTTTTGTTTACTTTTTGTCCACCGGCGCCTGAGGAGCGGTACACATCCATTTTTATGTCTTCATCACGAAGCTCTATTTCCTTGTCATCCGTAATTTCAGGCATGACCTCTACGGCTGAGAAGGATGTGTGCCGTCGCCCGGAGGCGTCAAATGGGGAGATTCTGACGAGCCTGTGAACGCCGTTTTCGCTTTTCAAGTACCCGTAGGCGTTTTCGCCTTCAATTTTTATCGCTGCGGATTTAATTCCAGCTTCTTCACCGTCCTGATAATCCATAAGCGTGTATTTGTAACCGTGCCGTTCGGCCCAACGAGTATACATACGGTACAGCATTTCTGTCCAGTCCTGCGCCTCGGTGCCGCCGGCGCCGGCGTGGAACGAGAGTATGGCGTTACATGAATCATACTCGCCTGAGAGCATGGTGGAGAGACGTACTTTCTCCAGCTTCTCTGAGAAGGAATTAAATTCCTTTTCCACATCCGGAAGCATGGATATGTCATCCTCTTCCTGCGCCATGTCGCACAGAGCAATGAGATCGTCAAAACCTCTCTGGAGCTTTTCAAAGTTCTCGCACTTGTCACGGAGCTGTTTCAAACGTTGCTGTACTTTCTGCGAACGTTGCAAATCGTTCCAGAAACCATCCTGCTCGCTCTCGGCTTCCAGTGATTTAATTTCCGCTTCAGCCTCGTCTAATTTCAACGCGCCTCGTATAGTCTCCAGTTCCGGCTTCAACGCGTTCAGTTTGATTTTATAATCCTCGTATTCTACTATCATTTTTCAATATCCTTTGTAAATTACTTTTATATTGAATGTCAGCGCTCACTTGGCACAAGTACTGTGTCGCCAAATATCAATTCATCAATATCTCTGTTCCTGTCAGCCGCAAGTTCTGTTCTCATAGCTTAATCGCTCCTTTATTTATGGACCTGCATTCGGCACCGGGAACGTCACATCCGCGAGGGATTTTCAAGAAAGTAAACCCATGGAAAAACGGGCGGCAGTCCGATGAGACAAAATCAAAGCGATACAGTGACCGGAGCCTCGCAGATACAGCGTTCCGATTGGCCGAATACAGGATTTAAGATGACAATATTATTATATGTTTAAGGGAGCGAGAATGTGCGCGAAAATTGAAATTGATAATCAGCCGTGTGCGAGATTGGCACAAACAACTTCCGGGTTATTAAGAAACCGTGGTATGCCTCTGGCGTTTGCTAATCCTCTTGATACGAGCATCTGCGTGTCGTCCTTTGTGTATATTCCGTCAGTCCACGTTGGGAACAGGCCCTGCCCCGGCGCCACAAGTCCGTCAGTAAACGGAAGCCTGATTACCCCGCCATGCGCGTGACCGCAAAGTACAGCGTCTACGCCGAGCGATGACCATGTGTCAAGCTCGGTATTTCGATGCGCCAGCATGAGAATATATTTGTTTCCTTCAGCCATACGGATTTCTTCCACAAGCTCCTCCGGAGTTTTCTGGTCATAGGGGCCGTTAGGGTCGTCAATGCCCGCTATTACGATCTGGTCATCACCACGAGTCAATATTTCGTATTCATTTCGCAGCACATGGACACCACAGTTCTCGAGAAGCTCAAACAGATCCAATGTCCAGCCGGACGCCCATTCGTGATTTCCGGATACATAGTAGACAGGCGCGATATTCACAAGCTCCAACGCCAGTGTCGCGACATAGCTCTCTGTGCCTTCTTTGTCCACAAGATCACCTGTAATTGCTATTATGTCCGGATCCGCGTCTGCCACGGCGCTTATGAGGTCGCAATTATTCGCTCCGAACTCCGTTTCGTGCAGATCCGATAAGTGGACTATGCGGAACCCGTCAAATGACTGCGGAACGCGCATACTTCGCAAAGTGAAATCTTCAGTTACAAGGCGCGTGTTGCTGTCGTAAATCAATACGGCAAGCACCGCCACCAATGCCAGGAAAACAACAAGCTTGCCGTGGCGTTTTTTTCTCATCCGCTACTCCTTGTTTCTAACATAAGGATGCTTTATGTTAGGATCTGACGTGGAGCGAAATTCGATTTGAAAACGATCCATTGACTTTATCATCGCGCTTAAGGATTTAAAACCGTAATTGCGGCAGTCAAAGTCGGGACGTTTTTTCAAAATCAGGTTTCCCAGATCTCCCATAAACACAAAACCTCCGTCATCGCTCGTAAGGCTGCACAGGTCTGACACAGACTCCGCGATCATGTTCTCTATTGTAGACGGCTTTTTATTACTGCTGTTACTGGCTCGTACTCGTACTTTCTTCTTGTCATCCGAAGCTTCATCCGTCTCTGGCATCGTCAGGTTTTCTGCTGAGTGCTGTCTGATCAGCTCAATATAGATAAACTTGTCACAGGCCACTATAAATGGGTTAGGCGTCTTCCGCTCCCCTATTCCTATAACAGTCATGCCCGCCTCACGTAGCCGAATTGCGAGCCTTGTGAAATCAGAGTCGCTGGACACAAGGACAAATCCGTCCACCTTCTCCGTATACAATATGTCCATGGCATCTATAATCATAGCTGAGTCGGTAGAATTTTTGCCATAAGTATAGCTATATTGCTGGATTGGCGTTACGGCGTTTTCCAAAAGCGATGATTTCCACCCCGCTATGTTTGGATTCGTCCAGTCTCCGTATATGCGCTTTATTGTGGGGCTGCCATAAAGCGCTATTTCCTCCATGATTCCCTTAAGCGTTCCTCTAGGCACATTATCGGCATCTATCAGAACGGCAAACCGTTGATTCGTAATATTGTCAGATGATATCGACACTCATTTTCCTCCTTTGCGTATTCAGGGTATATTTCCGGCTTTTATTATACCATACCATTATCGTGTTGTAAATAATTTCCGCAGTATTCAGGTATGGCAATTGATTTCCGATTGCTTTTCGGTCTGCTGCTTAACGGGCAGCGCTAACTTTGAGCAACATATGACAATTAAGAAATTTTTGCAATGGCAAGGTTGCGCAGAATATGAGCTGTATTTAATACTGATACCAAATTAGAAGATCTAATTTGGGATACGCACGCGCTTGCGTGCCCGTGCCGCGCTTTTACGCGGCACGCCGTCTCATAAGTTCTTTACGTACCTTCGGCGTTTTGCGTAAAGGCTTTTAAAAAGAACTAT
>CAYQWH010000009.1:0-29269 GCA_964421265.1 uncultured Oscillospiraceae bacterium
TGTTCATATGTCTGTCCCCCGTTCAACATATAAATGATATGTTAATTATACAGCAGGAACCGACCTTTGTCTATCCCGATTTTGTAATTTAATACTAAGTTCCTTACGCGCCCCCGGCGCTTATATAAAGCTTTTGAAAAACCCGGTATGAAATATCTCCATTCTCAATTTGCCCGATAAAATAAGATTGTAAATATTATTTATATGAATGGCGATAATGCGCGCCGTGTGTATAACGGGTCTTGGAAGTTACGGTTCTTGTCGGAATGGCACGGCTTTTTGGGCAGAAATGTATTGACATTACGCGCCTTTATATGCTACAATTCAGTCACGGAGTTTACGCGTTTTGGCCTGTGAATGACGTCCGTATTACTTCAAAGAGTAATACCCATTAGGATCCGAGCTGAACTTCGTCCGGTCATGTCTGACACGGCCTACCGGTTCACTTCTTATTATGTCCCGCGTCACCGTGGCGTGAACCGCCGTAATACGTTACAGGCTCGGTCAGAACCGTGAGCGTCGCCGTGTTCATTTTTTGAAACATGGCGTTGTGGAATAAGCGCCGGAAGTGGTACCGTGCGTCCATGGACCATTTCTCAGCTATTGTTAGAGAGCGGGTGATGAATACTCATGCAAGAATTGATAGACAATGAAGTGTTTATTGAACATATAGTGTCGTTTTCTGATAGCAGAAGCTCACAGTTTATCGACCAGGATATGCGTCAGCATCTGAAATTTCCGAAGGAATACCCAGCGTATATCGCCATTCACACTGAAGATCCGCCGCAGGATGTCCCCCTGCACTGGCACCCGGCGTCGGAGCTGATCTACAGCGGCAACAGGGAGATAGCGGTAACGATTGACGGCGAAAGGCAGACAGTCTACCCGGGGGAGTTCATACTGATTAACAGCTACGCGCTCCATTCCGTTATCCCGTCCAAGCTGCCCGGCTCACAGGATGTGATGTCTATCACCTTCCACACCGGCTATCTGGAGAGGATGATGCCCGGGATCCAGGAGATGAAAGTCAGCCGTAAGGCAGAGGGGGCAACCGTAAACGCGGTTCAGAACATGACCGCGTTGTGCAAACAACTGCGGGAACAGGTAGGAACCAGGAACGGTGATCCCACGAAGCAATTCAGGACGAACCAGCTCCTGTTTGAAATCCTCCAGAGTATGTACTCCGACTTCCTCACGGAGGAAGAGTACCACGGAAAGAATATGATGCGTGATAAGATCATTGAGATACTTGTATATCTGGACAACCATTACCAGGAAAAGCTGACGACCCAGATGCTTGCCGACCGCTTCGGCTATTCAAGAGAATATTTCTGCAGGATTTTCAAGCAATACTCGAACCAGACCTTCAAGCAATACCTGACAGAGATACGTCTCGACAACGCCGTGACGGAGCTGCTCGAAAAAGACACCACCGTCCTGGACGTGGCGATGGATAACGGGTTCCCTGACGAGAAAAGCTTTTTTACCGCTTTCCGGAAACGTTACGGCATAACGCCAGCGCAGTTCCGTTCCGACAGAGGACAGCGCCCTGAAATAAACGCTTTGTAAACGAAGCGCCCGCGCTTGTTGCGGGCGCTTTCCGTATGTGGACGTTTTGAACAAATTAGGTAATGAATACACCAAATTTTTTAAACAAATCACAAAACGGTAGTAAATAATGCACATTTTGGAATGAAGTAATCGTAAAAAATATGTAAAATTTAATTGTAATTAAAAATAACTTAACCAAAACAGGAAAGGGTGGTTTATAATGGAAGAAAAAAGTAAAAAGTATCCGAATTATCCCACTGGGGCGCGTTACAAAGTGTTCCAGGTAGCGGTGCTGTCGTTATCGCTTCTGCTGGCGGCGGTTTCCGTGGCGGGATGTCTTTTGGGTGATCTGGCAGCCGAATTTCCGGACGCGCCCCAGTGGTACCTTATGATGTTCACGACGTTCCCGACGATTGGCGGAATGGTCGCGAACGTGATCGGCGGCGCGACGGCGGCGAAAATCGGAAAGAAGAACCTGTGCTTAATCGGTATCTGCATGGCGTTTATCGGCGGTTTCCTGCCGATGTTCATGCCGACTTTGGGACTCAAAATCGCGGTTCGCGTAATCGCGGGGCTGGGCGTAGGACTGATACAGCCGTTATCCGCCTCTTTGATTATCGACTGTTTTGACGGAAACACAGCGAATGTCATGATGGGGTTCCAGTCCGCCTGCGTTGGACTTGGCGCCTCCCTGTTCTCTTACACGATGGCGGCGATCATGGTTTACGACTGGCACTTCGCGTATTGCGCGTATCTCTACGCAATCGCTATTTTCCTTCTGGTTCTGTTTGGCATCCCGGCGTTTGTCAACGATATAGGCCGTGAGGACAAATCGGCAAAAGCCTCAAAAGTGGAAAAAGCGGTTAAGAAGGCTCTTCCCGTTGCGGCTTACGTGGGCTGCATTGCGCAGTTCATTTACGGTCTTGGCTATGGCGCGCTGGATAACTGCCTGTCCCTGGCGTCAACGGAGACGGGGGCGATCACGACAGTGCAGGCCGCGGCAATCGCGTCTTTCGGCGGTATCGCGTCACTCATAGGCGGAATAATATTCGGCTTTGTCGTCAAGATTACAGGCATGAAAATCATGGGAGTACTGTCTCTGGCGTTGAATGTAATCGGGCTTGTAATCGTCGGAATGACGAGCACGGTAGCCATGTGGTACGTGGGTGTTACCATACTGAAAGTCGGGTTCTGCTGGTGGATGCCATATGTCAACTTCCTTGTCAACGACGGCACGGACGAAACCAACTCCGCGCTTGCCACGTCGCTTGGGTTCGTTGGAAACTCCTTAGGAGCGTTCATATTCGGCTATGTATTTAACTTCATCGGCGGATTCTTCGGAGGATTTACTTATCATCAGAGCTTCATATACGGCGCTGTCATGGTGGCGATTACACTGGTAATCGTAGGCGTGTACACGATTGGGCATAAAGATACCAAGGCCCCAGCCGGCAAGGTATGAATAAACAGAAAGCAGATAATTGTTATTTTTCAATTATCTGCTTTCACATGAATTGGCGCGGAGATTACCGTACTGTCAGCGGCGCGCGGTGAGCGGGGACGATAAAATCTCCGCGCCCAGATACCGCTGCATTCTACTACAATTAAGGAAAGGTGTTACTATGAACAAGCTTTACGCGGATGAATTAGTGGACAAGTTAATGCTGCCGGGCGAGATACGGCTCCGTCGGGGCGTCGAGGTGGACTGGAAACCGATTCCCGACGCGGAAAACAGGACCTCGCTGGAATATGAAGTGGAGAAATCGTACCGGGCGCAGGCGGAGGCGGCCAAGAACGCTCCCGCGCCCTCAGGCCCTCTCACAGCGCAGCAGATGCGGGCCGGAATGGGCGCGGCGAATCTCAACCTCTGCGATCTGAGCGTGCCTGTGTACACGAAGTACATCGAGGTTCCCACGTCGGTGAACCCCGTTCCCGTCTGGATGTATTACCCGAAAGGGATTTCCGAGGACAGGCCGATGCTGATGTATATGCACGGCGGGGCTTTTGTAGGCGGTTCTCCGTTCCAGCTTGAAAACGAGTGCAGATATATCGCCCAGCAGGGCAACTGTGTTGTGGTCAATGTGGATTACGATCTTGCGCCGGAGTTCCCGTGGCCCGTGCCGGTACACGAGAACTACGAAGTCCTCTGCTGGCTTGTAAAGCACGCGAGGGAATATTACATTGATGTCAATCGCATTTATGTCAGCGGCGATTCCGCCGGTGGGAACCAGGCGGCTGTATTGGCGCAGGTTGACCGCGACATGGGTTCCGGGTATGTCAGGGGACAGATTCTGTTCTATCCGAAGCTGATATTTGACAACAATCTGCTGCCGGGCGATTATGTACGGGACCTGTCAGAGTGGGAATTAGTTCCCGAGCAGGAGGATCTGAAGGATTCACTTTTATTTATCGGCAGCGACGCGGGCAACGCGGGGGATCAGAACTTCTACGCGAAAGGCCAGGATTTTAAGGATCCCTATATCAGCCCGGCCTGCGGCGACTGCGCGGGACTTCCGAGGACGCTTTTCCTGATGGCGGAATTTGACGGGCTTCGCCTGGAGTCGGAGTATTACGCGGAGAAGCTTCAGAAGGCCGGTGTGGAAGTGAAGGCCATTTGCTACAGGGGCATAAATCACGGCTATTTTGACTCCCTGGGTATTATCCCGCAGACCGAGGCGGCCTGCAAGGAAGTTATCAAATTTATGACGGAGTGAGGAAAGATGGTTAATTTTAAAACAGAGAAAGTTACCGATCGTATCACGCGGATTTTTGCCGTATGCACGGAACTCTGCTATCTGGTGGAGGGCGACGACAAGGCGGCGCTGATAGATACGGGGAGCGGTTTCGGCTCCCTGCGGAAAGTAGTGGACGGACTGACGGATAAGCCCCTGATCGTACTGCTCACCCACGGGCACACGGATCACGCTATGGGGTGCGGGGAATTTATGGATGTCCCGAACTATATGAACAGGGTTGACGAGTACATCTATAAGCTGCACGGGGCGTATGACTTCCGGCACGAAGGCATGAAGCTGGCGGAAGAAGGCGTTGTGATAACGGAAGAGGACTATATCCCGACAGCCCCGTTTTCGTTGTATCGGGATATGCGGGATGGCGACACCTTCGACCTGGGCGGAGAGACTATAGAGATTTACGGATGTCCGGGACACACGAAAGGCTCTGTCGTTATGCTGATGAAAAACGAGCGGGTCCTGCTTCTCGGGGACGCCTGCAACGGCTTTACGTTTTTGCATGAGAATTACTCCATATCCATAGATAAGTACGAGAAGAGCCTGATCGCTCTGAAGGAGAAATTGGCCGGGAAATATGACCGCGTACTCGCGTCCCACGGGGACGGTGAACTGCCGATTACTATTATTGACGGCAACATCCGCAACTGCGAGGACATCAAGGCCGGCAACGTGGACAACGTGCCGATGGAGTTCAGAGGGACCCATGGCTTAATCGCGAAGAAGCACGCCGAGAACGGCAACATCGTATATTCCAAAGAGCAGATCTGGGAGGACGGAAGTCTTTGCTGACACGCGCGCAGCGCGTCACGCCGTCTCATACGTTCTTTACGCGTCTCCGGCGCTATAGCTTTTCAAAAAGAACCGGCGTTAAACCTTAATACAATTATAAAATACTGCCTCCCGCGCCATTTACCGGTCGCGGAGGGCAGTATTTTTATTGTGTCCCTTCCATTATTTGACAGCGTTCTTGTAACAGATATGTTATGATAATGCAACAACAAAATGGTTACAAAAAACTCAAATATGATTATAATAGATTACAAGCTATTATAATCACCAGCGATTATCTCAACAATGTGGTGAAATTGATGTTTTTTTAACATATTTACTTGACAAATGTGGGGGATGGGTGCTATAATATGCGGGTTGTATCTCGTAACTTTTTGTAACCATCAATTACTTATCCCCTTGCGGAGATGGAAGGGAGAGTTCATATGAGAGCCAAATTCAAAAGGATGCGCAGACGTGTAAGGAAAATCGTCGCTGTTCCGGTGATAATCGCGTTGTGCGCGGGCGCGGTGGCGGACACCGCGGTATCGGGGAACCAGAAGATTGATTATGTCATTGTTGACGGCTATGAGACTACGCGCGTCAGCTCCTATTCCCGTGACCCCATGGACGTTCTGGACGACAACGGTTTTGATCTCTCAGGCGCCACTGTAGAGGTGAAGAGCGGCGAAATATACACAGAGATTACACTGAACCGCACTGTTCAGGCGTTTCTGGATCTGTATGGTGAAACGTCGGCGGTAACGGTTCCCGACACATACACTGTGGCTGATACGCTCAGCTATATGTACGTCGAACTCAGCGATTCGGACACGGTGTCCTGTCCCCTGACCGCTGTGGTGTACGACGGCATGGAGATCACCGTCACGCGCACAACCTTCGAGTACGAGACTGTCACCGACGTCATTACGGCGGAACCGCAGTACATCGACAGTCCGTATATGATAGCCGGACGCGAGGTTACGATGGTGGACGGTGAGGAGGGACTTTGCGAATATACATACATGAGCACTTATATAAACGGTCTGCTTGTCTCCACGGAACTTGTATCGACTGACGTGCTGAAGGAGCCTGTGGCGGAGATCATCTCCAAAGGCAGCAGAACCGGCAGCTCCCACTCCTACAGCTCAACAACAGAGTGCTTGCGGGAACCGGATGACGGAACCGTCACGACGCTGAACGGCGAGACGCTTCACTATTCCTCCCGCATTGAGATGACCGCCACGGCGTACACATATAACGCGGTAAGCAACAGCACGAACACTACATCCAGCGGCGTCCCCGCGCAGGTCGGCGTGGTGGCGGCTCTGCCGTCTACGCTTCCTGAGGGCACGCTTGTATATATCGCCGCGACGGACGGATCGTGGGAATACGGCCTCGCGGTTGTGGGCGACCGGCCGGCGCACAACATAATCGACCTCTTCATGGAGGACAGGGACGAGTGCCTGCAATTCGGCGTCCGCAGCTGCGATGTTTACATCTTAGGCTGAAAACACTTGTATTCCGGGGATCCACAGCGTATAATTGAGTGGGACATATAAGTCCCCGGAGAGGAAAAAATTTATGAATTTATGCAGCCCCCGTGATATAAACAATTTGCTCGCGCGTCATGGGTTCCGTTTCTCCAAAAGCCTTGGGCAGAACTTCCTCATAGCCGACTGGGTGCCGGAGCGCATTGCCCGTGAATCAGGGGCGTCGGAGGATAGCGGCGTACTGGAGATCGGCCCCGGCGCGGGGTGCCTCACCCGGCGGCTCTCTGAAGTGAGCGGCCAGGTCGTGGCCGTGGAGCGGGACAGGAGCCTGCTGCCGGTTCTGGAAGAGACGGTGGGGGATCTGTCCAATGTCACCGTACTCTGCGGCGATATTATGAAGCTGAATCCGCGCGATATAATCTCAGAGCACTTCCGTGGACTCACGCCCCGGGTGTGCGCAAACCTGCCTTACAATATTACAACACCCGTTCTCACGAAGATCCTCACATCGGGTCTTTTCAGCAGCGTCACAGTCATGGTGCAGCGGGAGGTGGCGGAACGCGTGGCCGCCGCGCCGGGTACGGCGCAATACGGCGCGTTCAGCGTGCTGTGCCAGTACTACGCCGTGCCATCCGTTCTCTTTTACGTGCCGCCGGAGTGCTTCATGCCCCGTCCGGCTGTCGTCAGCGCCGTTATCAGGCTTGACACGCGTCCCGCGCCGCCGGTGCGGGTGGATGAGACGCTGTTTTTCAGGATAGTCCGCGGGGCCTTCAACCAGCGGCGCAAGACGCTTGTGAACGCCCGGTCCTCCGCCCTCGCTCCCGACGTAACGAAAGATCAGATCCTGAAATCCGTCACGGAGTGCGGGCTTCCGGGCGACGTTCGCGGCGAAAGGCTGTCAATAGAGGATTTCGCGCGTATCGCGGAGAGGTTGTAGATTATGCGGCGTGATTTTTTTGAGCGGGACGCGCTGACCGTGGCGGAGGAACTCATCGGCTGCGAGCTTGTGAGCCGCGTTGACGGCGCGGAGACGCGTGGCGCCATAGTGGAGACGGAGGCGTATCTCGGATACGACGACAGCGCGGCGCATTGCGCGAGGGGCGAAACGCGGCGCACCCGCGCTCTCTTCGGCGAAAAGGGCCACGCGTACATCTATCTCATATACGGTATGTACTGGTGCCTCAACATATCCTGCGGCTCCGCAGGCAGACCGGACTGCGTTTTAATCCGCGCCCTGGAACCGGTGGAGGGCATTGATGTCATGAGCGACCGGCGGGGAACGAACAGACTCGCGAACCTGTGTTCCGGGCCGGGAAAGCTCTGTATGGCGCTTAGCGTAACAGGTGAGCTTTACGGCGCGGATATGTGCGACAGCTCCTCCCCGCTCCAAATTGTGGAACGCGCGCGGACGCGGCGTGTCGGGCGGTCGCGGCGCGTGGGCGTCGATTACGCGGGTGAAGCCGCTGACTATCTCTACAGGTTTTTTGACACGGACAGCGCCTGTGTCTCGCGAAGATGAAAACGCGGCAATCGGCAAAATCGTACGCCGATCGCCGCGTTTTCCGGCAGCGGGTATAATAATATACGGAACCTATGAATAAATCGCCCGCGTCCGAACCGCCTTTTTCGTCAGCTTCTGCCGATTTAATCCGAGCTTCCTTAAAAAAACTCTTTAATTAACGGTCGAACTGTGGTATACTGTTGACAAATAATCTATACGAGAGAGGTGTACATATGCCGACAGAAACGCTGCGAATGTTAATCGAGAGGAACGGGGCGGTGTCCAGGGAGGACGCGGTATCGGCCATGATGCCCGTATTGCACCAGCTTCTCACGCTGCAAAATCGCGGCACGCCGTACCTGGCGCTGTCGCCGGACACGGTGGCGTACAGAGGCGATACGGTTCTGCTCAAACGCGTCTCAGATACCCCGAAGGTGCGGGCTTCCGGATTCGCTCCGCCGGAGCTATATGGCGGCAAAAACGCGGGGTCGTTGTCGGACATCTATTCCTGCTGCGCGCTGCTCCGTTACATGACCACCGGGACGCCGCCGCTTGACGCTATGGAACGCGTTAAAAGCAGCACGTCATTTGTCGCGGACGACGCGTTTGACGAGATCATCGAGCACGGTATGCTCCTTAACGCGGAGAGCCGGTACAGTTCCATCGACGAGCTTATATATCTTCTCCAGCCCTTCTCCTCCGGGAACCCGCCGTCCGTGATCTTCTCGAAAGGCAACGCGACGGATCCCCAGCCCGCCCGTCAGACGGCAGCGGACGATGGCGCGGCTGCGGTGACAACAGACGCGGCTCCCGCGACGGCGGCGGAAGCGACGGAAACAGTTCCCGTGACGGCAACGGAAACGGCGGAGACGCGAACAGCCGTGAACGGCAGTCCCGCCGAGAGTGGCGCCAAGCCCAAAAAGAAACGGCGCGGGCCGCACCCGGCGATAATCGCGCTCATATCGTTCGTAGTCGTTATCGGGCTGGCGGTCGGCGCGTATTTCTTCACGTACTATACCGCGTCGTCCGCCGCCGACGAGGGAGATTTCGCCAAGGCGGACAAGTACCTGCTGCTGACGAACGTGACGAGACTGCACGACAGCGCGCTTGTGGACTATGTGGAGGCGGGACTGCTGCTGCAAAGCAACCAGTACGAGGACGCGCTCCACGCGTTTGAGGCGATTGGCAGCTATCGGGACAGCGAGGCTTACGCGAACAGCGCCAGATACGAAATAGCCGCCGATTTCGCCGATGACGGCAGATATGAGGACGCGCTGGCGCAGTACGAGATACTGGCGAATTACGGCTACGACGACGCCGAGGAGCAGGCTCTGGAGATGCGCTATCAGATAGCGGCAAAGCAGCTTGCCGACGGAGATACCGACGCGGCGATCGCCAGCTACGAGTACCTGGCGGAACACGATTACAAGGACTCGCAGGAGCGCTGGCTTGACACGCGCTATACGAAGGCCCTGTACCTCCTCGAAGATCTTGGAGATTATGACGCGGCGCTTGACGCGTTCACGTCCCTCGCGAACGAGGGCTACGAGGGCGCGGAGGAGATGTGCCACGAGGTCGTGTACCGGGAAGCGACCGATTATTTCAACAACGACGACTATATCATGGCCTATGAGCTATACACTCTCATCCCCGGGTACAAGGACGCTGACGAGCAGGCGGAGTCGCTGACAGGCGCGTTTTACGCCATAGCGCAGTCGTATTACCAGAACGCCGATTACAGCTCCGCCAAGACGCTCTTTGAGTACGTAAGCCCCTACGACCGGAGCGCCGATTACCTGACGCTTATCGCGGCTCACGAACAGACGCTTGACGCGGCCACCGCCGTCACCGCGCTCCTCGATCTGTTCTCCTTCGAGGACGCGGCCAGCCTCATACTGTCCAACCAGAAATATGCCGAGACGTTCTTAACCGGCTACTGGATAGACTACGACAACGTTTACCACCTGTACTGGAGCGCGTCGGAGATAGACTACAACCTGCCGTACATAGAGGGCGGCGACTACTTCTACATCGAGAACGGGTACATGAAAATATACAACGAGGGCGAACCTGAGCTTGCGTGGGACCGGTTCTACATGGTTCCGCTGAGCGCGACCTGCATTGGCGTGACGTGTTACGCCGACGGCAGCTACATCGTCCTGTACAAACAGCTATAGAATATCAGCGGCGCCGGTAATATTACCGGCGCCGCGTCTTTTTGTCTATCTCTGTTCCGCCATGAATATACTGACGCGGCTCTGGATTATGTCCGCTGTCTCCTCGGCTGTCTTGTCGCCGGCAAAGTACGACTCGGTCTCGCTGTTGACGATCTTGCTTATGTCCTGCTCACCGGTAAAAATCAGCGTCATGCTGTCCAGAAGCTCATAAAACTTGTCCACCTGCTCCTGCGTAACAAGCGGTTCTATATTCCTCGGATCCTCAGCGGCGCCTTCATAGAGCACTCCGTCAATATAGAAGTTGCCGTCCTCATCCTGGACTATCTCACTGTCCTCGTACTGACGGCCCGGATTAAGAAGAGTGTCTATCTCATCCTCCATGCTCTCCCGCAGAATCGGCGCCCATAAGCCCGGCCAGACCTGCGTGGCGCGTTCCGAGGTGAGGACATACTTTATGAACTCCCAAGCGCCCTCTTTGCAGTCACTCCCGGCTGTAATACCGAACCGCTCAAAGAAATAGGCTATACTGCCGCACTCACCGTCAGGCGTCGGCCAGCCTATAAATGTCGCGTCCCCGTGGTACTCTTCCTCAATATCCTTAATATCCCGAGGCGTCGATAAGTATTCTACTTTGTTAAGCTTAATCTTCCCCTGTCCTATAAGCTGTGTGCGCTCATCACTGCTCAGGTCAGACGGAGCGGCGTATTCGGGCGCCTGTGACGACAGCTCAAGCAGCTCGGCTAAACTGCCAAAATCGCAGGTACCGTCGTCCCAGTTCAGCGCGTCAGGTATATAGCTGTTCAGCGAGGTACTAAGAAACGTCTGCGGGTCAGATACGTCGCTCATGTACTCCCCCTCGCCAAGTTCAGACGCTATCTCCTTGTACTCCTCATAGGACAGACCGTTCCTTCCCGCAAGACTTTCATCAAACGTATAGTATGTCCTTATGGCGAAATCCGCCGCCAGAGCGTACAGTCCACCGCTGTCCTCCATAAGATCAGTCAGCAGCAAATCGTCACGGGATATGTCCGGATCATCGTCAATATATTCATACAGATCCTCAAGCCAGCCTGAGGCGGCGAACAGCCTCGGCGATATTACGCTTGTAAAACATATGATGTCAGGCCCCGACCCGGCAATCATCTGTGTCTGACAAAGCTTCAACGCGTTGGAAATGGACGCGCTCGCGCAGTAGTTGACGATGTTTATGTAGTATTCATCGCTTTTTGAGTTAAACTCCGACACGCACGAGTAGTAATTAAGCGCCGTTGGCTCCTCGAAAAACGCCACCGTTATCACAGTCTTGTCCGGCGCTTCTCCGGGCGTAAGAAGAAAACTGCCATCGTCATCAACACAGAAAAACTGTCCCTCGTCAACCTCGAATACATGAAGAACGAGAGACGATGGCGAGATCATGTTCTCTCCCCACATAATAATGGTCGTCAGGCTGCCGTCCGCGTTCAGCGAGTACAGACCGGTTTCATCGCTGAAGCACAGTTCCCCGCCGCAGATCCCGTCAAGAGTATAGCCTCCGGTCATTCCTTCCGGTACATCAAACGTTTCGCACTCGCTTATGCTCGATACATCCGGCGTCAGGTACACCGCTATCCGCAAATACATTTCTGCTTGTCCTGTCTGTACCACCGCGTTTCCTGACGCGCTGCTGACTAAATTTACAATAGGATCGCCATCACCTTTGATTTCCGACTGCTCGCCGGTCGGTAAAATAACCTTTATGTCCGTTTCGATAAACTGCCCGTCATCATATACATTGCGCAAAAGATACACTACATCGTCGCTGTCCACTACCATACCAAAATAATAATTTTCTTCCGGCCCATCAAAATCTATATTTTCGACTACATCACCCTCAAAGGACAAATGGACAATCCGAAAATTCTGTGTCCTATTCTGCATTTCATCATGGTCCAATAACCAAAGCCCGTTCTGATTGGAAGCAATCATTTCTATAACTCGCCCGTCATCTTCAGTATATAATATCTCATATTCCGGATATATAATACTGACTGAAGCGAAGTCTTCCCCGCTCCCGTAGACCCTTCCATCATACGCGGTAAACGAGTAAAAATACAGTTTTGTATTATAAAACGACGTGTCCCAACTTTTCTTGGCATAGAACCGCGTTTCGCTATCCGTCCCATCGGCCAATTGCTCCACGTCTGTACTGGTATCACCATCGTCCGTGATCGTATCAGTATCATTTGTTTCTGCGTCAGCGCCGCTGCCGGTTATGACGGTGTCGGTGTCGGTTTTTTCAGCGCACCCGGATAATGTCAGCGCAAGTACACATATTATTGCAAATATTCGTCTTTTCACATTCGTGCCTCCTATATGCGTACGCAACGCGAAATATGCTGATTCCTCAGGAAATCCCCCATAGGGGGAGCCGGTCTGTTCCGGCTCCCCCCTGTCAGGGCGGTGAGGAACGGCCTTTTTAATGCCTCTCACCTCATCTTTTGAGAATGGGTAACGACCGCGCCTGTGTGTCTATTTCTGTTCCGCCATGAATATACTGACGCGGCTCTGGATTATGTCCGCTGTCTCCTCGGCTGTCTTGTCGCCGGCAAAGTACGACTCGGTCTCGCTGTTGACGATCTTGCTTATGTCCTGCTCACCGGTAAAAATCAGCGTCATGCTGTCCAGAAGCTCATAAAACTTGTCCACCTGCTCCTGCGTAACAAGCGGTTCTATATTCCTCGGATCCTCAGCGGCGCCTTCATAGAGCACTCCGTCAATATAGAAGTTGCCGTCCTCATCCTGGACTATCTCACTGTCCTCGTACTGACGGCCCGGATTAAGAAGAGTGTCTATCTCATCCTCCATGCTCTCCCGCAGAATCGGCGCCCATAAGCCCGGCCAGACCTGCGTGGCGCGTTCCGAGGTGAGGACATACTTTATGAACTCCCAAGCGCCCTCTTTGCAGTCACTCCCGGCTGTAATACCGAACCGCTCAAAGAAATAGGCTATACTGCCGCACTCACCGTCAGGCGTCGGCCAGCCTATAAATGTCGCGTCCCCGTGGTACTCTTCCTCAATATCCTTAATATCCCGAGGCGTCGATAAGTATTCTACTTTGTTAAGCTTAATCTTCCCCTGTCCTATAAGCTGTGTGCGCTCATCACTGCTCAGGTCAGACGGAGCGGCGTATTCGGGCGCCTGTGACGACAGCTCAAGCAGCTCGGCTAAACTGCCAAAATCGCAGGTACCGTCGTCCCAGTTCAGCGCGTCAGGTATATAGCTGTTCAGCGAGGTACTAAGAAACGTCTGCGGGTCAGATACGTCGCTCATGTACTCCCCCTCGCCAAGTTCAGACGCTATCTCCTTGTACTCCTCATAGGACAGACCGTTCCTTCCCGCAAGACTTTCATCAAACGTATAGTATGTCCTTATGGCGAAATCCGCCGCCAGAGCGTACAGTCCACCGCTGTCCTCCATAAGATCAGTCAGCAGCAAATCGTCACGGGATATGTCCGGATCATCGTCAATATATTCATACAGATCCTCAAGCCAGCCTGAGGCGGCGAACAGCCTCGGCGATATTACGCTTGTAAAACATATGATGTCAGGCCCCGACCCGGCAATCATCTGTGTCTGACAAAGCTTCAACGCGTTGGAAATGGACGCGCTCGCGCAGTAGTTGACGATGTTTATGTAGTATTCATCGCTTTTTGAGTTAAACTCCGACACGCACGAGTAGTAATTAAGCGCCGTTGGCTCCTCGAAAAACGCCACCGTTATCACAGTCTTGTCCGGCGCTTCTCCGGGCGTAAGAAGAAAACTGCCATCGTCATCAACACAGAAAAACTGTCCCTCGTCAACCTCGAATACATGAAGAACGAGAGACGATGGCGAGATCATGTTCTCTCCCCACATAATAATGGTCGTCAGGCTGCCGTCCGCGTTCAGCGAGTACAGACCGGTTTCATCGCTGAAGCACAGTTCCCCGCCGCAGATCCCGTCAAGAGTATAGCCTCCGGTCATTCCTTCCGGTACATCAAACGTTTCGCACTCGCTTATGCTCGATACATCCGGCGTCAGGTACACCGCTATCCGCAAATACATTTCTGCTTGTCCTGTCTGTACCACCGCGTTTCCTGACGCGCTGCTGACTAAATTTACAATAGGATCGCCATCACCTTTGATTTCCGACTGCTCGCCGGTCGGTAAAATAACCTTTATGTCCGTTTCGATAAACTGCCCGTCATCATATACATTGCGCAAAAGATACACTACATCGTCGCTGTCCACTACCATACCAAAATAATAATTTTCTTCCGGCCCATCAAAATCTATATTTTCGACTACATCACCCTCAAAGGACAAATGGACAATCCGAAAATTCTGTGTCCTATTCTGCATTTCATCATGGTCCAATAACCAAAGCCCGTTCTGATTGGAAGCAATCATTTCTATAACTCGCCCGTCATCTTCAGTATATAATATCTCATATTCCGGATATATAATACTGACTGAAGCGAAGTCTTCCCCGCTCCCGTAGACCCTTCCATCATACGCGGTAAACGAGTAAAAATACAGTTTTGTATTATAAAACGACGTGTCCCAACTTTTCTTGGCATAGAACCGCGTTTCGCTATCCGTCCCATCGGCCAATTGCTCCACGTCTGTACTGGTATCACCATCGTCCGTGATCGTATCAGTATCATTTGTTTCTGCGTCAGCGCCGCTGCCGGTTATGACGGTGTCGGTGTCGGTTTTTTCAGCGCACCCGGATAATGTCAGCGCAAGTACACATATTATTGCAAATATTCGTCTTTTCACTTATACTCCTCCCATTTCTCAGTAGTACAAAACGTGCCGCTCGATATACCCAGCTGGGGGCCGGGTTATCCCGGCCCCCTATTGTGGCAAGGATCAGAAAGCATATAAAGCTATACGCTTACGAACCCGAAGCAAGAACTCAATAAGCGATAAACCCCATGACGCTGATGGATTGCCAGGAAGTATTCGCTATCGCCAGATAATATTCGCCGCTCGTGTCAACCGTAACCGTAATATCGACGCTCCCCTCAGCGGCGTCTATGTAGTGGAAAGCGCCGTCCGAGTCAAGCAGCCCGATTGCCACGCTTGCTTTCTCCGGTCTGTACAGCGCGCTGACTGTAACAGTCTCTCCGGCTTCCATAAAAAAGCTCGAACCGGAGACAGCGATAACGCCCGCGTCTATAGCCAAGCCAAAGGCTCCGCCGGTGGTGGAATCCCCATCAACCGCGAGAGCGGCAGTATTGAACCCTGACACGGACATTGTCAGCGCAAGCAGTACCGCCAAAAGCCTTCTCATGGTCTTTTAATATCCCCTCCTCTCCGTTATTCAATGAATCTCAAACTCCATTTTCCCGAAACTATCAACCTCCTCATCGTCCATTTCCTCCATGTCTTCTATGTCCAATGTCTCCTCCTTTCCGGCTCTTACCAGACACACCGTGAGAACAACCGCCGCTATGAAAAACACGGCGCAGGCAACGGCAAGCCCGGCAAGTACCCTTTTCTTGATTATCACCGTCAGCGGCGATACGCGCCGCGCGTCGTCATCCGTCGCCAACGACACCGGGTCGGGCGCGGAACTTACTTCGCCAAAATTACCCGTCTCCCGCGGAGCCTCTGTCTCCGAGTCTGAGCCGTCCGCCTCCCCATCGAGAAACGTGTTGGGAGATACTCCGTAGATCTTGCACAGACTGATCAGATTCTCCGTTGACGGTTTCGCTCGCCCCGTCTCCCAGCGGGAGATGGACTGGCGGGAGATGTCAAGCTTCTCCGCCACGTCCTCCTGGGACAGCCCCTTCTCTTTCCTGATTTCGTAGAGTTTGTCGTACAGTTCCATCTCTGTTTTCCTCCTTAATTATACCCCTTTTCTATACATAAGTGAAGCAACTTTAGTTTACATTGGGCGCACTTATTGGTTGCGTTTTTAATTTTTCACTGTTTTTCAGGATATGTTACGGATAATATGTTCTGTTTATATTTTATAATGGGGTTGGATTTACCGTCAAGAGGAATTTTTATAACTGATTTTCTGCCTATTTTTTATATATTGTGCATAACTCTGTGTAAAAAAGTGTAAAACTGTGTATAACAATGTCGGCGGCAACTTTCGGTTGCCGCCGACAGGGTAAACTACGGTATTTACTTATCGTACTCAAGGTACGCCCCGCGCATGGGACTTGCGGCGTGTTCACTGAACAGGCGCAGGACACCGGCGCGGTACCTGGCCGTGGGCGGCGCCCAGTTCTCCCGGCGTTCGGCCAGGATCGCGTCTATCTCATCGGGCGTTTTCAGTTCCCCGGCGACGCCTGTTATGTTCAGCGCGCGTCCAGGCACGTCTATCTCGATTATGTCACCGTCCTCCACCAGCGCGATGGGGCCGCCGTCCGCCGCCTCGGGGCTGCAGTGGCCTATCACAGGCCCGGTTGACGCGCCGGAGAAACGGCCATCGGTTATGAGCGCGATGCTGCGGCCCAGCTCCTTATCGGAGCTTATGGCCTCGGAGGTGTAGAACATCTCCGGCATACCGCTGCCTTTCGGCCCCTCGTAGCGGATGAACACCGCGTCGCCTTTGCTGACCTTGTGTTTCAGCACCGCGTCAAGGCACTCCTCCTCGCTGTCAAATGTGCGCGCGCGGAGCGTGACCTTGAACATCTCCTTCGGGCACGCGGTGTGCTTTATGACGGCTCCTTCCGGCGCCAGGTTGCCTTTCAGAACCGCGATGGAGCCGTTCGTGCCAAGAGGCTTGTCGTATGGGCGTATTATGTCCTCCGCCGTCAGATTAAGGCCCCTGCGCCTGTTCGTCTCGTCAAGCTGCTCCCGGCACCGTTCGTAATATCCGTTCTGCCGCAGCTCCTCAAGGTTTTCGCCCAGCGTCTTGCCCGTCACCGTCATGGCGTCCAGGTGCAGCACACCCTTTATCCTCTCCATTACGGCGGGCGTCCCGCCGGCGCAGTGGTAAAGCTCCGCAGGCCATTTGCCCGTTGGCCGCGCGTCGAGCAGATAGTGCGCGCCCCGGTGGAGCCTGTCGAACGTGTCGCCCGTTATCTCTATGCCGAACTCATGGGCTATGGCCGGTAGGTGCAGCAGCGCGTTCGTCGAGCCGGATATTGCCGCGTGGACGAGGATGGCGTTCTCGAAGCTGTCCAGCGTCACGATGTCCGACGGGCGCATATGATCCGACCGAGCGAGCCTGACCGCCAGTTCGCCCGCCCGCCGCGCGTAATCGGAAAGTTCCGGACTCGTCGCGGGGAGCAGCGCGCTGCCGGGTAGGGCAAGTCCCAGCGCCTCCGCCATGATCTGCATTGTGGTGGCGGTTCCGATAAAGGAACAGGCGCCGCAGCTTGGGCAGGCGTTCCGCTTTGCCCAGCGTAGCTTGTCAGCGTCTATCTCGCCCCGCTCGTACTTCGCGCTGTACATACCAAGCTGCTCCAATGTCAGCAGCTCCGGGCCGGCGGCCATCACGCCGCCCGTCACGACGACTGACGGTATGTCCACCCGCGCAAGTCCGATAAGGCTTCCGGGCATCCCCTTATCGCAGCTTGCCAGGAACACCCCCGCGTCAAAGGGCGTGGCGTTCGCCTGTATCTCTATCATATTAGCTATCATCTCGCGGCTCACGAGGGAGAAGTTTATGCCGTCCGTGCCCTGGCTCTCGCCGTCGCATATGTCCGTGCAGAAATATCTCGCGCCGTGTCCCCCGGCTCCGTCCACTCCGCGCCGGACGTCCTCGACGAGCCTGTCAAGGTGCCCGGAACCGGGGTGGCTGTCGCCAAACGTGCTGAAAACGTAAACCTGCGGCTTCTCCAGATCCTCCTCGCTCCATCCCGTGCCCAGCCGCAGTGGGTCAAGTTCCGGCGCAAGCTCCCGCATTTTCTGACTTGTCAACATCGGTAATCTTCTTCTTTCGTAGTTTTCTGTTACTGTCTTTTATACGTCACACTGTACTCGCCCGGCGTGAGCCAGCACTTGCCGAAACGCACATCGCGGAACATGGGGTTCCCCTTGTCGCTGTAGACGTCCGCGTCGGCGCCGGGCAGTATCAGCGTTCCGCTTCCGCCAAAGGGCACCTTCACGGATACGGTCACGTCGTCCCCGGAAACGCTCCATTTGCTGGCATATACGCCAACCGGCGAGTCGTAATCCGCCTCAATCTCGCCCAGCCTCTCGTCGATAATCGGGCGGAAATCGACGCATACGCAGCCCGGTTCGTCTATTCTCAGTCCGGCGACGTAGCTGAACACCCATTCGACCACCGAACCATACGCGTAGTGGTTCATGCTGTTCATGCTCGTCCCGGATATTGTGCCGTCGTCCAGCAGACTGTTCCAGCGCTCCCATACCGTCGTGGCGCCGAGCTTTACCTCGTGCAGCCAGCCGGGATAATCCTCGTTGAAAAGCAGGTCCCAGGCTATGTCCTCCATGCCGTTATCTGACAGAATCTGGCACATGATGGGCGTTCCCACAAAGCCCGTCTGGAGCTTGCCGCGGGAGCGCTCAAAGAGTTCGCGGAGCTGTTTTTTAATAAGATCCGGGTTGCTTGAGAGATCGTATTTCAGCGTGAGCAGCAGACCTGTCTGGGTCTTGACGCAGCAGCGGCCCGTGGGGCTGTAATACTCGTGCTGGATCTCGGCGATTTGCCGTTCGGAAAGCTCCCGGTACTCGCGTTCCAGGTCGTCGTAGCCCAACAGCCGCGCCGCCTTTGAAACTATCCTCGCGCTGACCGCGTAGTAGATGTCCGCGATGAAGCCCTCGTCCGTCGCTCCTCGGACTTCCTCCGGGTTGCCGTTCATGCTGTCCAGCGCCAGCCAGTCGCCGAAGTGGAACTCGTCCCGCCAGTGGTGGTTCTCGCCGTCGATTCGCCTTATATAGTCAACCCACGCCTTCATGCTGTCGAACTGATCGCGGAGAATGTTGATGTCACCGTAGAATCTGTAGAGATTCCAGGGTATGATCGTCGCCGCGTCGCCCCAGACGCTGCAGCCCATTTCCACAGCGCAGGAGGGAACCACGAAAGGCACTCTGCCGCCCAGGTCGAGCTGTTCCTGGTACATATCGTAGAGGTACTTCCTGTAGAACGCGTAAGTGTCCTGCAAATACGTAGCGGTTCCGCTGAACACCTGCGCGTCGCCTGTCCAGCCCATGCGTTCGTCCCTCTGCGGGCAATCTGTGGGCACGTCCAGGAAGTTGCTCTTCATGCCCCAGCGGACATTGGAGAGGAACCTGTTCAGTAGCTCATGGCCCGTGCGGACATGACCCGTCTCGGGAATATCGCTGTAGAGCGCGTAGCCGGTTACGTCCTCCGGCTTCAGATTGGGCACGCCCTCGATTTTCATGTACCTGTAGCCGTAATATGTAAAATGCGGCGACAGCGTCACGGGCTTGCCGTTGGAGATGTAACAATACTCCGATTTAGCCGTGCGCAGGTTGTCGTTATAGAAGCACCCGTTCTGCAGCACCTCGCCTGTCTGTACCAGGACTACCGTACCTCTGGGGACATCCACGCGCAGCGAAAACGCCCCGGCGAACTCCTGTCCCATATCCAGCACCGTCTCGCCGATGGGCGTTGTGATAAGCGTCGGGGTGAACGTCTCGTGGATAGTGACGGGAGTGCTGAGCCTGTCTGTGAGCTTGCCGACTGGCGCGTCGCAGCAGAACGCCTGTTCCGCCGCCATGGGCGGGAGCGTGTCGTCACGGTGCTCACCGTCATAGATGTTCGAGAATGTGATATTGCTCCTGCGCACCTCCCACGTCTCGTCAGTGCCTATGACGTCCTCGCTTCCGTCCTCGTAGGCAATGCGCAGTTCCGCTATGAGCTTCCAATCATTGCCATAGAACCCCTTGTCCTCTTTGGCGTCAAACCCGAACCGCGCCTTGTACCAGCCGTTCCCGAGGAGGATAGACAGTTTGCCGGAACGCCGCGCAAGCTCTGTTACGTCGTAGGTCTGCGCCTGTATCCATCTGTTATAGTCGTTGCTGTAGGGCGTCATGTACTCGTTCCCCACGCGTTTGTCATTGATGTACGCCTCGTAAAGCCCCAGACCGCAGACGTACAGTCTCGCGCTCCTGACCTTGCCCCTGAGATTGAACGATTTCTCGAATATCGGGTGCCGCTTCTCCGTTGACGCGCAGGACACCCATTTTCCCTGCCACGGCTCGTCGCGTTTCCCGGTCTCGAACCACCTGACGCCGCTGCTCGCCTCTTCCGCCGCGTCTGAGCGCGCGGTTATCTCATAGTAATAGCGCGTCCTCGGCTCCAGCGGAAATCTGACGTCACACGCGAGTCCCGTTATGTCGTAGTCAAACCCGGTGTCAGCAATCGTGTCCGTCATCGCCTCGTCCCGTGCCACAACCACGCGCGCTTCCGTCTGCCGCGTCCCGGCGGAACCGCGCACCTTCCACGTGAACGTCGCGTGCTCCATCATATATCCCAATGGCTCACGCAAATGGTTCACACTAACTCCATAAATTTCCATTTTTTCGCATCTCCTTTTAATATTCGCAAATAAACCCCTTGAATAGTATTATGGTAACACATAAATTTACTTTTTGCAAGCAATATTTTCATCATGGAATAATATTTAGAAAGCTCTGATTAAATCGGCAAGAGCGAGGATTCCCCGTCAGAAAAAGGCGCCTCGAATACTTTGTGTATTTCAAGCCTGAGCGACGCGTTTCCGGCGGAAAGACGGTTCAGCCGCAGGCGATTTATTTAGAGGTCCCGTAATCTCTCGTGCCGCGTAAAAAGCCCGGGCACGTGTTTTACGCGTGTCCGGGCTTTATTCCTGTCCATATCCGGCAGCAACTCATCTGACGTCCGGTATAATTTTAAATGCGCGGAAAGCTGTCCCTATGTCCGGAGCCTGATGTCCTACTCCTCCTCGTCCTGTGGCGGTTCGGAGTCCTTCTCCAGATAGTTTATCACCAACTCCTGCAAAAGCTCATCCCGATCAATACGGCAAATGAGGGCCCGGGCGTTATTATAATTTGTGATATACGTTGGGTCCTCGGACAAAATATAGCCGACAATCTGATTTACAGGGTTATATCCCTTAAGCTTGAGGGAATCATAGACTGAAATCATAATTTCACGGATTCCTATATTCTTATCGACAACGTCAAATTTTCTGGTGTATTTGTCCAAATCCATACCCGCATCCTCCTTTGCGCACATTTATGGTAAAAAACATTCACTACTTCTATTATATCAAATATTTTCATTCTGTAAAGGATTTTTTGCGTTTTTCTGGAAGATTTTATCGTTTTCTGATACGGTCGGCTGCGCGTCGCGCTCCACGCTCCCGACGTTATATATAATATACTGTCTCCCTCCCAGAGTCACGGCGCTGCCGGATCTGAAGGCCGGGAGCAGCGGGAACGGTTCATCCGTTGACCATGGAAACGCCAGGAATGTCGCGGAGCCGTCACGGGACATAAGCACGCCCCGTGCGCCGGCGCAGGCGCTTTTCAGTTCCCGGCTTGAGAAGTAACGCGCCGGGTCAGGCTCAACGCTCCAGCCGGGCACATCCGACGGTATAATCGCCGTCTCCCGCGATTTAGCGTTTGCGTCTTCAGCGAAATTATGCGTCGTCTCCGCAACCTCTTCCGCCGTCGCCGGCGCTTCGTCCGGAACCGGATCCGGCCGTTCCTTTTCCGTCGTATAAGCCGCAATATCCGCGTCCGCCGGAATCAGCAGACAGCTTCCTATCCTCTCCAGACCCATGGACGCGAGAGCGTCATCGGAAAAGCTCCGCTTTAAGTACATCCCGTTTCCGTCCGGCACAGGTATACCTATCGAAACCACGCTGCCGTCACCTGCGCATATGAGTCTCGACACCTCCGGAACCATGTCTGACTTGAACGTAAATATTGTCCTGTACCCCTGGCGCTTCACGGTCAGCCGTCCCGCCGGTTTGCCCTTTAATCGCACCTCATATTCCCCAGTCAGTTCCAATTCTCCGCAGCCTCCTTACCCAGCTCTGCCATTATTGAAATACACAAACACTCCCGGCATAAAAACTATATGCCAGGAGTGTCGCGTTTATTCTGACTTCAGTTCAGTACATACGAGCCGCGTATAAGTATCTTCACGTTAGATGTGGCTTTTATGCCGTTGCCCTGAATGGTCACCATGTACATATGGTTCGCCGTCAGAGCGTACTCGGAGTTAATCACGCTCTCCGTGGTTGACTCGTCAATCAGTCTTGGCACATCCTCGCCATATGACACCGCCGTTCCAATGCGCAGCATTATCTCCGTGCCAACCGAGCATGACAGCGTCTGCCCGGACGTCAGGCTTATCACGGAAAATCCCGACTCGGTGCCGCCATTCTCCGCCAGCTCCGCGAAGCTGTCAGTAAGCTCATCCGCTTTCTCGTCCACGTAATCGTCAAGATCCTTCATAATCGTCGGAGTAACCGTGTCGTTGAGATAGCTCAACGTTACCAGCGGATCAGACTCCGTACCGTAATTGCCCACGGCCAGCGCGGTGATTCCCGCGACAAGCGCGACCCCCAGCGCAACTCCCAACGCGATTATCAGCTTCTTTTTCCAGTTCATGTTATATGTACCTCCCGGTTTCGAGGGCGGGAGCAATTTAAATGGCTCCCAACCCCATGGTTTCAGTGCAGTCCGAAGCTCACGGCTATGGCGTCGTCCACCTTGTCCATCAGCTCGTTATCCACCCGACCCATGCGCTCTTTAAGACGGCGCTTGTCGATGGTGCGTATCTGTTCAAGCAGCACTACCGAGTCCTTCGTCAGGCCAAAGGAACGGGCTTCCAGTTCAATATGAGTCGGCAGACGCGCCTTTCCAATCTGAGATGTGATCGCCGCCGCAATCACTGTGGGGCTGTGCTTGTTGCCGGTGTCGTTCTGGACAATAAGTACAGGCCTCATGCCGCCCTGTTCGCTCCCCACAACGGGACTGAGGTCGGCATAATAGATTTCTCCTCGTTTGACTCCGTTCGCCACAACGCTTCACTCTCCAAAATGTATAGTCCCACGGCTGCAAAAGAACATCAACATTATAAGCTGAATCTTTATGTAACCGGGTTTAAATACATTTTGTCACGTTCACAAATAAATTATACTACAAAAAGGTGATTTCCGTCAAGCCCCCTGAATTATTTGTCATGGAAATTAAATATATATCGCGTTACCGAAATTCCTGTTCCGTCATTTTCCGGCGCGTCTCGCGCTGCACATCAAATATGCTGTTCATGAGGACCTCTCTGCCCTTTTCATCAAGCCTCCAGAACCGCAGCCCATACGCCGGAAGCTCCCGGCGCTCCGTGCTTATCCGTGCCACTATGCACTGGAATATCTGCTGTGGGGTATTTCTGTTCAACTGTACGCGCAGATACAGCGTCTCGCCAAGCTCGTGCTCTATGTCTGTCTCCACGAGAGCGCCCTCGGAGCTTATATCCACAACCGTACAGCTCTCGGCCCACGTGTGCTGTGTATCAGCGTTTTCAAACAACTCCCCCGGCACGTGTACCGGAACGCGGAAAGTGCTCCGTTTCTCCACGTGTTCTATCACTTTCGGTTCCAGTACCTGCAGCTTCACCTCCGACGACTCGCCGGAACACGCGGATATGTCCACCGGCGACATATTACGTCGGTACCCGCGTATATTCAGCGCCGTTCCCGGCTCCCATATCGGAAGCCTTTCGCCATTTGACTGCGGCAATATCGTGAACTCATGAGCGGTATAATCATAAAGCGTACCGGACGCGAATACCGATCTTTCCATATCCATCACCGCCAACTGCATTCCCTTGTACAACCCGCCTATAGGCTGTTCCTCCGGCTCCTCGACAGGAAGCGGAGCGCTGTTTTTATGTCCGAAGATTTTACTGAAAAGTCCCATAATAACCTCCAACACATTTTCGTTCTTTCGGCTCCTGCCTATCAGTATACACAAATTCGCCGGTGATTTCAAGTATTGTGTTTACAGTTTCACGGAAATCGGAACGCCGATCTCCGAAGCGTGTTACTTTGTCCATACCTCCCTGCGGGCGAGAATCAATATCGGGAATATCTCAAGCCGTCCGGCGAGCATATCCACGATAAGTACAATCTTTGAAAATCCTCCGTAAACCGAAAAATTCTCCATTGGCCCCACTTTCGACAATCCAGGTCCGATATTGTTGAAGCACGCTAAAACGGCGGTGAAGTTAGTCGTCATGTCCAATCCGTCCAGCGACAGCAGCAGAAAACTCAGCAGCACTATAATCACGTATGCCGCAAGGTACGCGTTCGTGTTTGCAAGCACCTGTTCGTTCATCACTCGTCCGTTTACCCTTATCACCTGCACGCTCTGAGGGCTTATCAACTGCTTTATGTTCCGGTTAAGCGTCTTGAAAAGCAGCAGGATCCTTGAGCATTTGATGCCGCCGCCCGTGCTGCCGGCGCAGGCTCCGATTATCATCAGGATAAGCAATATGGACTTCGAGAACTCAGGCCAGTTATCGAAGTTCGTTGTCGAAAACCCCGTAGTCGTAATTATACTTGATACCTGAAAAGCCGCGTAACGGATCGTGTCCGCAAGGCTGTCGTAATAATCCCGCACGTTCACCGTTATAAGGATTATGCTCACGATTACAATACCCGCGTAGAGCCGCAGCTCTTCATCTTTTATGACGCTCTTTATGTTCCGCATTATAAGCAGATAATAGCAGCTGAAGTTCACTCCGAAAAGCCACATGAACACGGTACACACGTTCTGTATGTACGGCGAGTACCCGCCTATGCTGTCGTTCTTAATACCGAATCCGCCTGTTCCGGCTGTGCCGAACGCCGTGCATATGGCGTCAAAAAACGGCATCTTTCCGGCAAGGAGGAATACCGTGTCCAGAACCGTCAGCAGAATGTACATGACATACAGTAACATCGCCGTCCGGCGCATCCTCGGCACCAGCTTGCCCACGTCAGGCCCCGGGCTTTCCGCCCGGAGCAGGTGCATGGTGAACCCCTCGCTCTTCCTCCCCGCCAGAGGCATCAGCGCCATAAGGAACACCAGCACGCCCATCCCGCCGAGCCAATGGCTGAAGCTCCGCCAATACAGCAGTCCCTTTGGCAGGCTCTCTACGTTCGAGAGTATAGACGCCCCGGTGGTGGTGAAACCGGAGACTATCTCAAAAAGCGCGTCTATGTAGTTCGGTATGTACCCGGAGATAAAAAAAGGCAGACATCCGACAAGACCCATAACTATCCAACTGGCGCCGACGCACACAAGTCCCTCAATAGCGAAAAAGCCGTTCCGCGCTCTGCGCGTCAGCAGCGCGAAAAGTACCGCCAACGCTGACGCGATCAGTATCGTCCAAAGAAACGACATGGCCGTATTGCCGTCGCCGGTGAATACACCTATCAGCATTGCCGGTATCATAAATACCGCTTCTATTGCCAGTATCAGAGCGAGGAACCGTCCTATCATCTTATAGTTCATGGCTACCTCTTTTACTCGAACACGTCATTCAGGTTATGCAGCACGGTGTCGCCGTTCGATACCACAACTATATTGTCGCCTTTATGGAACCTGGACAGTCCGTTTGGTATTTCCGTCCTGGCGCCTCGCGTGATGGATACAAGCAGAATATTCGGTCTTAATTTTATATCCTTCAGCGGCTCATCGCAATGGAGCGTGTCTTCGTCCACGATAAACTCCACCGCCTCCGCCTGATTATCCGCTATCTTGTGCAGCGTTACCGCCGCGCCCTTCTGGTTCTGCATCGCCCTGACGTAACGGACGATCGTGTTCGCGCACAGGTCCCTCGGACAGACCACGCTCCCCAGAGGTAAGCTGTCGATAAGAAGCGGGTTCTCCATATGTCCCAGCTTCGTGACTACCTGCGGCACGCCGGATTTCCTCGCGTACAGTGACAACAGTATGTTCAGCTCGTCAAGTCCCGTGAGCGTCACAAACGCGTCGCAGCTATTCAATCCCTCCCGCTGCAGCAGGTTCCTGTCCCCCGCGTCGCCGTGGACCACATTGACCGACGGCAGCTGCGCCGCCAGCAGCAGGCACCGCTTGGCGTCCTGCTCTATCAGCGTAGCGGAAGCGCCGGAGTGACGCAGCGCCTCGGCAAGGTAGTAGCAGACCTTATCGCCTCCGGCGATAAGCAGCCGTTTCAGCTTACGCGTTATCAATCCGAGGCTGGACAGGAGCAGCGACAGGTTCGCCGTGGGCGCCGTAACGAACACTCTGTCTCCCTCCTCCAGCACAAAGCTGCCCGCCGGAGTTATGGCCTTGCCGTCGCGGAGCACGGCGCAAATAAGCACGCGGCAATGTATGACCCGGTTCAGTTCCGTCAGCGCCACGTTCTTCAGCTTGCTGTCCGCGCCAATGCGCAGCTCCACTATCTCCACGTGCCCGTTCGCGAACGTGTCGCGGCGCAGAAACCCCGGATACCTCAGTACGCGCTCTATCTCGTCCGCCGCCTGTTTCTCCGGGTTGACTATCAGCGACAGCGCGAAGCTCTGACGCATATCATACGCCTGTTCGCGGTATTCGGGGTTCCTTATCCTCGCGATGGTGTGCAGCCGTGGATTCAGGCAGTGCGCGGTCATGCAGGTGAGCAGATTAAGCTCATCCGCGCCCGTGAGAGCAATAAGTAATTCCGCCGACTTGATCCCCGCCTCCTTCAATGTCGCCGCCGACGCGCAGTTCCCGTGGCAGGACATAACGTCGAATTGCTCGACAATGTTGGAGAGTACGTCCTGATTTGAGTCTATGACAGTCAGGTCGTGTCCCTCCGCCGACAGCTGGCGAATCAGCGTTGACCCGACCTTGCCGATTCCGGCAATAAGTATATTCATAATCTACCATACCTCTGCTGAGATTTAATTCCCGCGCGGCGCGTCACGCCGTCCCATAAGCTCTGTACGCGCCTTCGGTACTATATGTGTATAAAGCTTTAAAGCTTTTTAAAAAGAACCGGTATAAAACGTCACGTTCAGCATATCCACAAGCAGCCCCACGCACACGGATGACGCAATCAGAACCAGCAGAATCTTTACGTTATCTCTCATCGCGTGACGGTTCACGCGGAACAGCACCAGAAGTCCCACGCCGGACGCGGCAAGCAGTCCGGATAACATCGCGCCTGTACTGAGCGCCCCGGTCAGGTACAGCTCCGTTATCAATATTGACGCGGCGCAGTTGGGTATAAGTCCCACCATGGCCGACAGGACAGTCCCCAGAACAGGCGCTCCAACCATTAACGACGACAGGTTCTCCTCACCCACCAGATATATTATCACGTTCAGCACAATGTTTATAGCCAGAACGAATCCGAATATCTGCGTTGTGTGCAGAATGGCTGACAGCACTATCCCCCGTTCCTCACAGTGGCAGTGGTCACGTTCACATATTCCGTGCAGATCCACAGTCTCATCATCGTGGCGGCAGAGCTTCATAACCTTGTCCGCGAACAGGCCCACCGCGATAGCCGTAAGCACTTTGACGCCTATAATCTTTGCGATTGTCGCGAAGCCGATATTACTTGTTAAAAGAATCGGCAGCATTTCGTCCGAGGTTGACAGGAACACGGCAATAAGCGTCCCGGCGGATATGAGGCGCTGGGCAAACAGATTGGCCGCCGACGCCGAGAACCCGCATTGGGGAACAATCCCAATAAGCGCGCCCGCAATCGGCCCCCACGCGCCGGAACGACGCACAAGGTTCACCGAGCCGCCGGCGGCGCGCTTTTCCAGCCACTCCAGCAGCAGGTATGTCAAAAACAGAAACGGCAGAAGCTTCACCGCGTCTATTGCCGCATCTATTATACTATCCGCCATATAAATCTCCATTCTGTGCGCGGCACAACCGATTTTCGAGCATCTCCACCACAGAATGGAGAGAACGCCACGTGCCAACGTATCCACGGCACTGCCGCTCCGTATCTGTCGGAACTACTGCCCGTCCGACCCGGAGCACCAAATTGGAATTATATTATAAAATACCGGATTGAGAATGTCAACGGTTCTTTTTACAAAATCATAACGCGACACGCGGCGGCGGCGCTATCGCCGGGGAACGGTTCGGCTTGAGTATCTCAGATTTTTCGTTAATATGATGAAAATAATTTTTTTCACAAAAACTCTTGACAAACCGATAAAAATATGGTATAGTTTAACTAACATAGAGATAGGAGATTGTATTCCTCCTTACTTCATGTATTTAATAAATTTTCCCAAATATTTCTATTCGTGTTCGTCTTCAATTGACATCAGTCGCAGAATCGGTGCGGAGATCTCCGCAGGGACGTTGGAGTCCGAGTTGTTATTTTCTGGTGTATGTGTCGTAGTTGTTCGGCGTTGCGGATGGGACGAAAGGCGGGAGAGTGTATCTTGACAACAGAATACATAGCTTAACCCCGTAATTGTATTTATACAGTTGCGGGGTTTTGCTTTGGCGATAATGTCACTTTTTTCTTGTTCATGCCAGATTCTTATAATAATTCCGGATGGCATTGTACTGGCTATTCCCCGTAGCGCTCCCTGAGCAGTTTTTCCAGCTTTTCCGCGGGGTAGAAATAGTCGGTTTTCCCGTTTACTTTCATTGTCACAGGGTAATCCGTGTTTAGACTACGGTTCATTTTCCTTGTCTGGAGAACACCGTTTTCTATGTATTCGTAAAGCCGATAGCCGTCCTCTAAATAATATGTCTGCAATCTGTTAAGCGCGGAGATAATGCTGCGGTCGGTCAGCCTTGAAAAGCACGCGGCAGGATGTTCCTCAAAGAGTTTTTCCAGAAGGCTGGTCATCCTTTTATTTCCGGAGTATATGTCCATCATATATTCCGCGATTATATTTCCGACGCTCTCCAGGTCGCCTATTTTTATATCAACCAGGATAATCGTAAACTTGCTGGCAAAATTACAGACTTGGATGCACTTGCGCCGGTCAAAATAGAACAGTTTCGCGCCCCACTCAAGCAGACGGTCACCACGCTCCTTTTCATAGACGGCCTGCACCAGTGGGCGCATTACAGGATTGGTAAATTCCT